>NZ_JBEZMM010000011.1:43097-188237 GCF_040652715.1 Streptomyces sp. NPDC048196
CCGGGCCCCAGGGTCGGGGGCTCGGGGTGCCGGGTGTCGGGTGCCGAGGGGCAGGCGGTGCGTCACCGGGCCGGGCGTGCCAGTGGTCCGGGTGCGGTGGTGGTCCGGCCGGTGGGCCCGGGGGCGGACGGTGTGTCACTGGTCCGGGCCCCAGGGTCGGGGGCTCGGGGTGCCGGGTGTCGGGTGCCGAGGGGCAGGCGGTGCGTCACCGGGCCGGGCGTGCCAGTGGTCCGGGTGCGGCGGTGGTCCGGCCGGTGGGCCCGGGGGAGGCACCGCCCCTTCTCCCTCGCGTTACGGCTCCGGCTGTGTCGGTGGAGGGGTGGCGGCCGTGGGTCGGCCGGCAGTCCCTGGGGTCGGCGTGCCGCCGCGGCGGATGCGGGTGGCCAGCCACAGGTCGAAGCGGTCGTCCGGGTCGTCCAGTCGGCGGCCCGTCAGATCCATGGCCTTGTCGAGGCGGTTGCGGACGGTGTGCCGGTGCACGCCGAGCCGGCGGCTGGTGGCGTCCCAGGCGCCGCCGGTCTCCAGCCAGGCCGCCAGGGTGGCGATCAGCTCCTCGCCGTGGTCGGCGAGGTCGAGCGGGCCGAGCACGGTGTCGGCGTAGCCCTGCAGTGTGTGGCGGTCGCCGAGGTCGAGCAGCAGTCGGCTGGCCTGGCTCTGCCGGGCCTCGGCCGGCTCGCCCGACGCCCGGCTGACGGCCAGTAGACCGGCCGCCTGCCGCAGCGACACCCGTACCGCCTCCGGTGCGGTGACCGGCCCGATGCCGGCCGGTCGGCCCGGCGCGAAGCGGGCCAGTACGTCCCGGATGTCCAGGTCTTCGCCGACCACCGCCTCGACCACCGGGCTGGACGGCCCGCCGGGTGTGCGGTCCGGTGCACCGGCCGGAGTGCCGCCGGTGGGGCCGCCCGCGGTGCCGTTGGTGGTGCCGCCCGGGGTACCGCCCACGACCCGGACCAGTCCGCCGGGCATCGCCAGGGCGAGGTCGGCGGCCATATCCTGCGCGGCGGACTCGGCGGAATCGGCGGAATCGGCGGTGAACCCGTCGGTGGGTTCGGGGGCGGACGGACCGGAACCGGCTCTCGTTGACCGCGTGCGCGCATCGTGCCCTGCCCGGGTGCGGGCAGCGTCCCCTGCCCGCGTGCGCGCGTCGTCCCCGCTCACCGCCTCCACCACCACGCCGCGCACCCGCTCGGTCGTCAGCCCCACCGAGTGCAGCATGTCCCGGGCCCGGCCGGGTGCCGGATGCTCCTCGGCCAGCAGCTCCGACAGCAGCGCCGACCGGCGGCGGCGCTCCGGCTCGTCGCGCAGGTGGCGGCGCTCCAGCTCCAGTGAGAGGAGCGAGACCAGACCGGGGACCACCGACCGGGCGGCGTCGTCCGGGCGGCCGGTGAGCAGCAACAGGCCGCGCAGCCGCCGCGCGCCCAACGGCTGCACCTCCAACTGCTGCCCGCCGGCCGTACTGGACGCGCTGCCGCGCAGCCCGCGCGCGGCGACCCGGTCGAGCAGATCGCGGGCCTGGGCCAGTGGGGTGCGCGGCTCCCGTTCACCCGCTGCCAGCAGCCGCCCGAGCGGGTCGAGCACCGCCGCGCCGACACCGGTCGCGGCCGTCCATTCCGCCAGCATCGGCCGCAGCCCGCTGCCGGCGGCCGCCGCGGTCAGCCGCCGCTGGGTGGCGAATGCCCGGTGCAGCGCCGCGCGCTGCTCGGTGGCCCGGGCGTCGAAGACCGCCTTGGTGACCGCGATGAACGGCACCTCGTCCGGCACCGTCAGCAGCGGCAGCCCGGCCTCCTCGGCCGCGGTCACCAGCGGCTCCGGCGCCTCCTGGTACGGCAGTCCCTGCCCCAGCCCGAGCGCCAGGCAGGCCGCCCCGCCCTCGGCGACATCCCGGACGTACGCCCGGCAGGCGGCCGGCTCCATGGGCAGCAGCAGGCCGATGGTCATCAGCAGTTCGCCGCCCTGGAGCCATTTGCCGGGCGACAGCAGGTCCGAGACGGTCGCGGCCTCGACCGTGCGGGCCAGCAGGTGCGGCGGCACCTCGTAGGTGACCGAGAGACGGAGGTCGGGCCGGGCCAGCAGGTCCGAGAGATGCAGCGGCACAGACATAGTGTCCACCACATCGTCATCGGATGGACGATCGGGCGAGCGAGGCTCGGCGGTGTGGCGCACCGGCGGGCCCGCGGACGCCCACCGCCCCGCCCGAACCGCCTCACGGCCCCAGTACCACCACCGACTCCGGAGGCAGCCGGAGGATGCCGTCCGCCCCCGAGAGCCGGGCCGTCGGCCAGCCCGCCAGGGCCGTAAGGGCCGGCCGGCGGTCGCCGGTCCCGGCCGGGAGCGGGACCGCGGCCGTCGTCTCCGGGGAGAGGTTGACCGCCACCCGTAGGGGGCCGCGGCACAGCAGTAGCCAGCGTGCCTTCTCGTCGAAGCGGACCGAGGTGTGCCGAGGGTCCGGGTCGGTCAGGGCGGGCAGTTCGCGACGGAGCGCCAGCAGCGTGCGGTACCAGGCCAGCAGGGCCGCGTGCGGGGCCACGGCCGGCTCGGACCAGTCCAGTACGCAGCGGTCACGGGTGGCCGGGTCCTGCGGGTCGGGCCACTCGGCGCGCTCGCCCGCCCAGGCGTGCTCGGCGAACTCCCGCCGCCGGCCGGCCCGTACCGCCTCCGCCAGCTCGGGATCGGTGTGGTCGGTGAAGTACTGCCAGGGTGTGCGCGCCCCCCACTCCTCGCCCATGAACAGCATCGGGGTGAACGGCGCGCACAGCACCAGCGCGCCGGCGCAGGCCAGCAGGCCGGGGGAGAGGCCGGCGGCGAGCCGGTCGCCGAGCGCCCGGTTGCCGATCTGGTCGTGCGTCTGGGCGTAGGCCAGCAGCCGGTACGCCGGGGTCTTCCGCAGGTCCAGCGGTGCGCCGTGCGGCCGGCCGCGGAAGCTGGAGTACGTACCGTCGTGGAAGAACCCGCCGGTCAGGGTCTTGGCGAGGGCGGCGAGCGGGGCCCGTGCGAAGTCCGCGTAGTAGCCCTGGGACTCACCGGTGAGCGCGGTGTGCAGGGCGTGGTGGAAGTCGTCGTTCCACTGGGCGTGCAGGCCCTGGCCGCCGCTGGTGCGCGGCGCGGTGGTGCGCGGATCGTTCAGATCGGACTCGGCGATCAGGAACAGCGGGCGGTGCAGCCGGCCGGCCAGCGCGTCCACCGCGGCGGACAGCTGGGCCAGGAAGTGCGGGCTCCGGTCGTCGTGCAGCGCGTGCACGGCGTCCAGCCGCAACCCGTCGAGCCGGTAGTCGCGCAGCCAGGACAGTGCGCTCCCGAGGAAGTAGGCGCGGACCTCGTCGGAACCGGGGGCGTCGAGGTTGACGGCCGCGCCCCACGGCGTGTGGTGGGTGTCGGTGAAGTACGGGCCGAATTCCGGGAGATGGTTGCCGGACGGGCCGAGGTGGTTGTGCACCACGTCGAGGACCACACCCAGGCCCAGGCCGTGCGCCGCGTCCACGAACCGCTTCAGCCCCTCGGGCCCGCCGTACGGCTCGTGCACCGCCCAGGGCGCGACCCCGTCGTAACCCCACCCGTGGGTGCCCGGGAACGGACAGACCGGCATCAGTTCGATGTGGGTGATGCCCAGGTCGGCCAGGTGCCGCAGGCGCGCGGCGGCGGCGTCGAAGGTGCCCTCCGGGGTGTACGTCCCGATGTGCAGCTCGTACAGGACCGCGCCGGGCAGCGGGCGGCCGGACCACGGATGGCGCCAGCCGAACCGGTCGTGCTCGACGACCGCGGCCGGGCCGCCGGGGCCCTCCGGCAGCCGGACGGCCCGGGGGTCGGGCAGCGCCGGCCCGTCGTCGAGCCGGAACGCGTAACGGTCGCCGTCGCGGGCCGGCGCCTCGGTGCGCCACCAGCCCGCGCGGACGTCGTCCGGCGCCATCGGAATCTCCGGTTCCGTGGCCCGCTCGCCCGCCCATCGGAGAGTCACCCGCCCGGCGCGCGGCGCCCACACCTCGAACAGCACGGCCGTCCTCCTTCGTTCGCACCCGGTCCGGACGACCCAAGCACGCCGGCGCGCCGCCCGACAGCCCGACGTGGCGGCACGGGCCGACATCGCGCCAATGCGCGCGTCCGTTCCGGCGAGGTGACGGGCCGTTGGCGGGCCGTTCGACGGGCCGTCCGGCACCGCCCGGGGCCGGCCGGTGCCGCGTACCCACCTCGCCTGGACAGCGGCTCGCGCGAGCCCGACAATCACGGCATGACTTCGCTGGAGTTCCCCGCGCGTCCGGCGCGGCCGTCGGACGCCGACCGGGAACGCGCCCTTGACCTGCTGCGGGACGGCGCGGCGCAGGGGCGGCTGTCCCAGGACACCTTCCTGCGGCGGCTGGAACTCGTGCTCACCGCCCAGGAGAACGCCGAACTCGACCTGCTCACCGCCGACTTGGCGAGCCGCGGCAAGGTCCAGGGCACCCTGCTGCGGGCGGTCGGCCGGGTCTCGGCGTTCCACCTCCGGGTGCGCCGGGCCTGGCGGATGGAGCGGCTGCCCAAGCTGCTGCTGCCCGAACCGAGCCCCCTCCCGCTGGTCATAGGGCGGGCACCGGGCGTCGGCCTGCGACTCAACCACGAGACGGTCTCCCGCGCGCACGCCGAGCTGCGCAGCGCCGGCAAGGGCTGGCTGCTGCGCGACCTCGGCTCCACCAACGGCACCTGCGTCAACGGCCGCCGGGTGGTCGGCGAGGTCCCGGTCGGCCCCGGCGACCACATCACCTTCGGCCACGTGGACTACGTCCTCACGGAGCGCTGAACCCCCGCCTCCGGGAGGTCGGAGCGCACCGGACGGTCCCCCGACGGGCTGGACGTCCACAGCCCCTCACCGTGCGTCAGTCCGGGCAACTCCCGCTGGGCCTGCGGCACATGACGCGCCGCGAGGGCCCCGCTGATCAGCCAGGACCGTCGGCCGCCGGTGGTCCGGTCGAGCTCCGCACCGAGCGCCGCGAGCCGGGCGGTCACCGGTGCCAGCGCGTCCACCGGAACCTCCGCCTCGAAGGCGTGGTACGGCTCGTAGACCCGGGTGCCGGCCCGGTCGAGCGCCCGCAGCAGGACGCCCGGGGTCACCGCCCGGAAGTCCCCGGCCGTGCTCAACGGCCCGATGAACCCGGACCGGGTCAGCACGACCCGGCAGTCCGTCACCGCCAGGCCGCGCGGACCGTTGCGCAGGGTGGCCAGCACGGTTTCCTCGACGGCCTGGTGGAAACCGTGCGGCAGGGCGCCCAGTTCGGTCTCGTAGGTGAAGACCGGACCGGAGCCGCGGGCGCCCGGCTCGACCCGCAGCCCGACCGTGGCCCACGGCCCGGTGTGCCCGCGCCGGGCGATCTCCACCAGCGCCTCGCCGACCCCGCAGGGCCGTTCCACGCACACCACCCGACTCGGTGCGAAGTCGGCCTCGATGTCGTACTCCTGACGCAGCGTCGCCGCCAGGACCTCCTTCTGCACCTCGCCGTGCAGCAGCACCGACGTCGCGCCGTCCGGCGCCGGGCGGACCGCCAGCAGTGGATCCTGGTCGGCCAGCGTCAGCAGCGCGGCGCGCAGGGCGGCGGCGCGCTCCGGGTCACGGGCGTGCACCACGGATTCGAGGGTGGGGGAGGGGAAGTGGGCGGGGCCGTCCGGGGTATCGCCGGACGGGCCCAGCCGGTCGCCGGTGCGGACGCCGGGCAGCCCGCGGACCACCGCGATGTTGCCGGCGGTCAGCGGCCCGTCGTCCCCGGGCGGCCGCCCGACGACGTCCAGCGCGGTGATCCGGCCGGTGAGCGGGTCGCCGCCGGCGCGGTGCAGCTCGACCCGCTGCCGGGCCCGCAGCTCGCCCGCGAACAACCTGAGGTACGCGGTCCGTTCGCCCTGCGGTGGCTGGTGCACGGCGAAGACCGTGCCGCGCGGCGGACCGCCCGGCGCCACCGGGGCCGGCGGGATCAGCCGGACCATGCCGTCGACCAGCGCCCGGACGCCCTGACCGACGAGGGCCGAGCCGAAGAACAGCGGATGCAGCGAACCGTCGGCCGTCCGGGCGGACAGCGCCGCCCGCAGCTGCTCCGCGTCCGGCGGCGTGCCCTCGACGAGCCGGGCCAGCACCGACTCGTCCACCTCCGCCACGGACTCCGCGATCCGCTCGCGCGCCTCCGGATCCGCCGGTGCGTACGGCACCGCGCGGGCCTGCGGGGTGCCGAGACCGGTCACGGACGTCAGGGGCACGACGGCCGGGGTCAGCAGCCGGCGGATGTCGGCCACCAGCTCCGCACCGCGGGCGCCGGGCCGGTCGATCTTGTTGACGAAGAGCAGGGTGGGCATGCGCAGCCGCCGCAGCGTCCGCATCAGCACCCGGGTCCTGGCCTGGACGCCCTCCACCGCGGACAGCAGCAGCACGGCGCCGTCGAGCACGCCGAGGGCCCGTTCGACCTCGGCGATGAAGTCCGAGTGGCCGGGGGTGTCGATCAGATTGACCTGGACGTCGCCGACGGTGAAGGAAGCGACGGCCGAGCGGATCGTGATGCCGCGCTGCCGCTCCAGCTCGCCGGTGTCGGTCCGGGTGTCACCGGCGTCCACACTGCCGAGCCGGTCGATGACGCCGGTGTCGAACAGCAGCCGCTCGGTGAGGCTGGTCTTACCCGCGTCGACGTGGGCGAGAATCCCGATGTTCAGGGTGTGCGAAAGGTGCATGGAAGGGGGCGTCCTCGAAGACAGTCGTCCGGATGGGGCGATGAGTCGTTCCGAGGAATCCGCGCATTCCGTTGCTCCTGTTCAGACATCCCTGTGTACCGGGCCATGGTGACAGCCGTGCGCCGGACCGCAACCGAATTAAACGGACGGCCCGGCGCACGGGGCCGGTGCTCGGTGCCGGTGCTCAGTGCTGGTGCAGCCCCCGTCCCGCCAGCGTCAGGAAGGTCTCACCGACCGCCTCCGACAGCGTTGGATGGGCGTGTACGAGCTGCGCCACATCGGACGGTTCGGCGTCCCAGGCCACGATCAGCTGGCTCTCCGCGATCATCTCCGAGACCTGCGGGCCCACCAGATGCACGCCCAGCACCGCCCCGGTGGCCGCACCCGCCGCCCCCTCGGCCGCCGCGATCACCTTCACCAGGCCGCCCTTGCCGTGCACCATGCCCTTCGCGGTCGCGGTCAACGGCAGGGTGTTGGCCTGGACCGCCAGTCCCCGGGCGCGCGCCTCCTCCTCCGTGAGGCCGACCGAGGCGGTCTGCGGCGAGGAGTACGTCACCCGCGGCACCGTCGCGTAGTCCACCGGACGGGACGGCACCCCCGCCAGCGTCTCGGCCACCAACAGCCCCTCGGCGAACGAGGCATGGGCCAGCCCCAGCGACGGCGGCGGCAGCAGGTCCCCCACCACATGGATGCCCGGCACCGCGGTCTCCAGCCGCGACCAGTCCGCCGGCACCACGTACCCCCGCTCGTCGGTGGCCAGTCCCGCCGCCTCCAGCCCCAGCCCGTCGGTCACCGGCACCCGCCCCACCGCCACCAGCAGCCGCTCCGCCTCGACCACCACCTCCTCGCCCTTGGAGGTCCGTACGGTCGCCCGGACCCCGTCCGGAAGGAGCTCGGTGCCGACGAGCATGGAGCCCGTCCGGACCGCGATACCGCGCTTCTTCAGGCCGCGCGCCAGATGGCGGCCCACATCGGCGTCCTCCAACGGCAGCAGCCGCTCGGCCGCCTCGACGAGTGTGACCTCGGCCCCCATGGACCGGTGGAACGAGGCGTACTCGACCCCGATCGCGCCCCCGCCCAGCACCAGCACCGACCCCGGAAGCTCCGCCGCGAACAGCGCATCATCGCTGGTCACGACGGTCCGCCCGTCCGCCGCCAGCCCCGGCAGCAGCCGCGGCCGGGACCCGGTGGCCAGCACGATGCCACGCCCGGCCGTGAACTCCCCGGCGCCCTCCACATGCGCCGTACGCGGCCCGGTCAGCCGCGCCGTCCCCCGCAGTACCCGCACCCCCGCGGTCCGCAGATGCCCCTCCACGCCCTGGTGGTTGCGCGTCACGATGCCGTCCCTGGTGGCCACCAGCGCCGGCCAGTCCAGCGCGTCCACACTGGCCTTGACGCCCCATCGCTCCCGGGCCTCCGCGATCCCGTCCACCAGCTCGGCGGCGTGCAGCATCGCCTTGCTGGGGATGCAACCGCGGTGCAGACAGGTGCCGCCGATCAGATCCCGCTCGGCCAGCACCACCCGCAGCCCCAGAGCGGCGGCCCGCAGCGCGGTGCTGTACCCGCCGGTGCCGCCGCCGATCACGATGACGTCGGGTGTGGTGAATCGATCCCTCTCACTCATGGGCCCAGCCTCCGCCCACCTGCACTCATGAGTCCAAGGCAATGTTTTTATGGAGCTGATGAGGAACCGTCATACCGGTGTGGCGGGAGCAACGGTGAGCAACCACCACGGCGCCGCAGACACCCACGTGGGAGGCCGGCCATGAGCCTGCGGCAGATGGAATACCTCGTGGCCGTGGTGGAAGAGGAGTCCTTCACCCGCGCCGCCGAGGCCCTGCACGTCACCCAGTCCGCCCTCTCCCACCAGATCAAGGCACTGGAACGGGAGGTCGGCGGCCCGCTGCTGGAGCGGATGCCGCGCGGCGTACGGCTGACCGCGATGGGCCGGGCCTACTTCCCGCACGCCGAACTCGCCGTGCGCAGCGCCCGGCAGGCCCGGCGCGCCGCACTGGCCGCGGGCGGCGCCCGGACCGGAGAACTCCACATCGCCACGGTGCATGCGCACGCCCTCGGAGTGCTGCCGGAGGTCTGCGCCCGCTGGGCCCGGTCCAGGCCCGGCGTACGCCTGGTGCTGCACGAATACGCCACCACCGGTGAGCTGGAGGAACAGATGGCGCGCGGGGTGGCCGACATGGCGCTGGGGCCCCGCCCCAAGGACTGGCCGGGGCCGGTCAGCGTGGTCGGAAGCGAGCGCATGGTGCTCGTGGTCCCGCACGGCGATCCGCTCGCCGCCCGGGCCTCGGTGCGGCTGGCGGACCTCGCGGACCGGCCCTGGGTGCGCTGCAGCCTGGAGCCGGTGGTCGACGGCCGGCGCTGGCTGGACGTGGAGTGCGAACGGGTCGGCTTCACCCCGCGCACCGCGGTCCGCACCCAGCACACCTCGACCGCCGTCCGGATGGCCTCGGCGGGCGTCGGGGTGCTGCTCACCGCGGCCCATGAACTGACCGGCCTGGACTGCGCGTCGGTGCCCACCGACCCACCGTGGCGCCGCGAGATCACGGTCTTCTCCCGCGTCCAACTGACCGGCGCAGCCGCGCAGTTCACCGACCTCCTGCGCACGACCGGCCCCGCGGCCGCCGACCTGGCGGACGCCCCCTGAACCGGACGACGGCCCGCCCCGAAGGAGGACGCCGCCGGCCCGTCACTCCCGTACGAACAACGCCACCGGCGACCGGGACAGCAGCTCGCTCAGCCCCACCACCTCGCCGCCCGGCAGTTCCCGCCCGGTTCCGCCGGTCAGCGCATCGCGCCAGGGGCCGCCCGGCGGCATCCGCAGCCCGGTGTCCCACCAGCCGCCGGTCTCCACCAGGCGCAGCGAGTGCCGGGTCACCACCGTCAGCACCCGCCCGGTACGGCAGAAGGCGACACAGTGCTCGGCCGCCGGCCCCTCCGCGTACACCGGGGTGTACGAGCCGGCCGCGCCGAACCACTCCGGATGCGCCCGCCGCAGCCGCAGCGCCGCGACGGTCAACCGCAGCTTCTCCCCGGCCAGATCGAGCGGCGCGCTCCCGCCCGGCCCACCGTCCCGTCTGCCCTCCGCCCCGCCGTCCAGTTCGGCGAGCAGCTCGGGGCGGAAGGCGGCGGGCCGCCGGTTGTCCGGGTCGACCAGTGCGGCGTAGGTGAGTTCGGTCCCCTGATAGAGGTCCGGGACGCCCGGCATCGTCAGATGCAGCAGCGCCGCCCCCAGGACGTTGGCGCGGATGTACGGCGCGAGCTGCGCCGCCAGCGCGGCCAGCGGCGCGGCCGTCACTCCGCACGGCCCGGTCCGTACGAACTCCGTCACCGCCTCCTCGTACGCCGCGTTCGGCTCCGTCCACGAGGTGCGCAGTCCGGCCTCCCGCACGGCCTTGAGGACCGCGGGCGCCACCCTTCCCCAGCTCTCGCCGGGTGAGGGCCCGGTGGCCGCGGGCCCGTCGGTGGTGGCGCCCAGGCCGAAGGCGGTCTGCCAGGCCAGCCAGGAGACCATCGGATCGGCCGGCCCGGCAGCGGGCAGCAACGCCGTCCCGGCGCCGCACACCGCGTCCTCTCCGATCCCGGCCAGCACGTCCCGCCACCGGTCCGGGCACTCCGACAGCACCGCGATCCGCGCCCGGACGTCGGCGCTGCGCTTGGTGTCGTGCGTGGAGAGCACCGTGCCGGTCGCCGGCCAGTCCCGCTGGATGCGGGCGCCGTACGCATGGAACGCCTCCGGGCCGAGCGCGGGCTCACCGGGGTCGCCGCCCACCTCACAGGCCGACAGCAGCACCGGATAGCGGTAGAAGGCGGTGTCCTCCACGGACTTGGCGTGCAGCGCGGACGCCGTCTGGGCGAAACGGGCGGCGAAGTCGGCCCGGTCGAGACGGTCGGTCCGGTCGGGACCGTCGGCAGGATCCGGAGTCTCGCTGAGCGCCGCTTCACCGTCCGCGCCGACCCCCAGCGCGAGATCGTGGATCAGGTCCACCGCCCGGGCCTCCTCGGGCACCCGGAACGCGGTGCGTGCCCCGGCCGCCGCCCGGCCCAGCATCGCCGCGTCCTGCGCCGCCCGCGTGGCGTCGCCGGCGTACGGCCGGTAGACCGGCAGCCGGACGAGCAGTTCGCGCAGCGCCTGCCGCAACGCCCACGGCGCATGGTCGCCCGGCCGCGGATCGCGCGCACTGATCCGGGCCGCGGTGCGCACCAGCCGCTCCACCTCGGCGGCCAGGTCATGGCTGACCACCTCGTAGGCGGCCCGGCGCACCGTCTCCTCCCAGTCGCCGCCCTCGTCGGCCAGCGGCGTGACGAAGTCCCGGTAGTGGGAGAAGAGCCGCCCGGCGCCCTGTGGGCAGACGAACAGCCCGTCGATGTGGCGCAGCGCGTCATAGCCGGTGGTGCCCGCGCAGGCCCAGCTGCCGGGCAGCCGCTCCTCGCCCGTGAGGATCTTCTCGACGACCGTCCAGCGCCCGCCGGTGGCCGCACGCAGCCGCGCCAGATAGCCAACGGGGTCGGCCAGCCCGTCCGGGTGGTCGATGCGCAGCCCGTCGATGACGCCCTCGCGGATCAGCCGCAGCACCGTCGCGTGCGTCGCCTCGAAGACCGCCGGCTCCTCGACGCGCACCGCGATGAGGTCCGAAATGGTGAAGAAACGGCGGTAGTTCAGCTCGCTGCGGGCCAGCCGCCACCAGGCGAGGCGGTACCACTGCGCCTCCAGCAGGTGCGCCAGCGGCAGTTCCTCGGTACCGGGGCGCAGCGGGAAGACCTTGTCGTGGTAGCACAGCACCCCGTCCTCCGGATCGACGCGGAGGTGCCGTGCCTCGTCGCCGATCCGCCCGCCCAGCACCGGCAGCAGCAGCCGGCCGTCGTGCCCGCCGTCCCAGTCGACGTCGAACCAGCGGGCGTACGGGGACGCCGGGCCGTCCCGCAGGACCTCCCACAGCGGCGTGTTCAGAACCGTCCGCCCCGGCACCGCCATGTGGTTCGGCACGATGTCGACGACCAGCCCGAGGCCGTGCGCCCGGGCCGTCGCCGCCAGGGACCGCAGGCCCGGCTCGCCGCCGAGTTCGGCCCGCACCTGCGTGTGGTCGACGACGTCGTACCCGTGCGTGGACCCCGGCACCGCCTCCAGCACCGGCGACAGGTGCAGATGGGAGACGCCCAGCGCGGCCAGATGGGGGACCACCCGCTCGGCGGCCGAGAACGGGAAGTCCGGCTGGAGCTGCAGCCGGTAGGTGGCGGTCGGCGACAAACTGGAAGGCTGCGTCATGGGAACACCCGTACCCCGCCGACGGCCCGTTCTGTCATCGCTGCGCGGCATTGGCGTCGTCGTTTCCTCCAACCCCGTGCGCCGGGACGGCAGGCCGCTTCGTACGTCCCGTGCGTACGGCGCGCAGCCCCCGGCGGATAGCGTCGGGCGATGACCGCCGTCACCGCCTACCGCCGGGTGATCGCCCTGAGCGGGCCGCTGCTGCCCCTGGTGTCCTTCCTCGGCCGGCTCCCGACCGCCATGTGCCAGCTCGGCAGCCTTCTGCTGGTGGCCGACACCAGCGGCTCACTGGCCACCGCGGGCCTCGTGGGCGGGGCCCTGGCGGCGGGTCAGACGGCCGGCGGGCCGCTGCTCGGCCGGCTCGCCGACCGGCACGGCCAGCGTCCGGTGGTGCTGGCCGCCTGCTGGTGCGACGCGCTCGCCGTGGCGGCCCTGGTTGCCGCCGCCCTGGCCCGGTCCGGGACCCTGCCGCTGGTGCTGCTCGCGCTGCTGGCCGGGGCCGCCGTGCCGCAGATCGGCCCGCTCGCCCGCACCCGGCTGGTCGCACTGGCCCGCCGGGCCCGGGCCGACGACCGCACGGTCACCACCGCGCTGTCCTTCGAGGGCACCCTGGACGAGGTGTCGTTCGTGCTCGGCCCGGCCCTGGTGGGACTGTCCGCCACCCTCGCCCGCCCGGCCGTCGCACTCGCCCTGGCCGCGGTGCTGCTGGCCGTCTGCGGTTCGGCGTTCGCGCTGCACCCGACGGCGGCCGTGGTCCGGCCCGCCGGACGGCAACCGGCCGCCGCCGCACCGGCCCGCGCCCGAACGCCCCGGGCGGTCCACGGGATGCGCGCTTCGATGGCGTTGCAAGGCGTCCTCTTCGGTGCCTGCCAGGCCGGCATCACCGCCCTCACCGACCGTCTGAACCAGCCCGGCCAGGCCGGGCTGGTCTATGCCGCGATGGGTGTGATGAGCGCCGCCGCCGGGCTGTCGCTGGCGCTGGTCCCCGCCCGGATCGGGCTGCCGGCGCGCTGGCGGACGGCCGCCGCGGCACTGATCGTGCTGTCCGTGCCGCTGTTGTGGGTACGGACGCTGGGGGCGCTCTATCTGGTCGTCGTGGTGCTCGGCGCGGCTATCGCCCCGCATCTGATCACCGTCTTCGGGCTGACCGAACGCCTGGTGCCGGCCACCCGGCTGGCCGAGGCGATGGCCTTCCTCACCAGCGCGGTGGTCGGCGGCCAGGCGCTCTCCCTGGCCGCCTCCGGCCGGCTCGCCGAGGCGTACGGCCCGGCCGCCGCCTTCGCGGTGGCCGTCTGCGCCGCCGTACTGATCCTCGGCATCGCCCTTGCCACCCGGGGCCCGGCCCCGGCGCCCGCGGCCGCTACGCGGGCCGCTGCAGCACCAGCATGCTCCGGTCGGTGAGCGTCAACCGGTCGCCCGCCTTGACCTTCGCACCCCCGCCGTCCGCCACCGACCGCGGCCGGTCGGTGTCCACCACGACCTGCCACTGCCGGCCGAGGTGCTCCGGAACCGTGAACTCCTTCTCCTGGTCGTGGGCGTTGAACATCAGCAGGAACGAGTCGTCGGTGACCGGCTCCCCGCGGGGCCCCGGCTCCGAGATCGAGCTGCCGTTGAGGAAGACCGTCAGGGACTTGGCGTGCGCCGACTGCCAGTCCCGCGGCCCCATCTCCCGGCCGCCCGCGGTGCACCAGGCGATGTCCGACAGCTCGTCGTGGGTGCCCTCGATCGGATGACCCTGGAAGAACCGCCGGCGCCGGAAGACCGGGTGGTCGCGCCGCAGCCACACCATCTGCCGGACGAACTCCAGCAGCTCCAGCTGTTCCTCGTCACCCCACTCCGCGGCCGCCGCCTCCGCCGTCTCGTCCTCGTCCTCCTCGTCCTCCTCGTCCGTCGCGTAGGTGTCCTCCTCCGGGCCCGCGGGCTCCGGCCAGTGCACCCACGACAGCTCGTTGTCCTGGCAGTACGCGTTGTTGTTGCCGCCCTGGCTGCGGCCGAACTCGTCCCCGTGGCTGAGCATCGGCACGCCCTGCGACAACATCAGCGTGGCGATGAAGTTCCGCATCTGCCGGGCCCGCAGCCGCCGCACCCCGGGGTCGTCGGACGGCCCCTCGGCACCGCAGTTCCAGGACCGGTTGTAGCGCTCACCGTCGCGGTTGTCCTCGCCGTTGGCCTGGTTGTGCTTGTCGTTGTACGAGACCAGATCGCGCAGGGTGAAGCCGTCGTGGCAGGTCACGAAGTTGACCGAGGCCAGCGGGCGGCGCCCGTCCTCCTGATAGAGGTCCGACGAGCCCGTCAGCCGGGACCCGAACTCCGCGAGGGTCCGGGGCTCGCCCCGCCACAGGTCCCGCACGGTGTCGCGGTACTTCCCGTTCCACTCGGTCCACAGCGGCGGGAAGTTCCCCACCTGATAGCCGCCCTCGCCGACGTCCCAGGGCTCGGCGATCAGCTTCACCTGGCTGACGACCGGGTCCTGGTGCACCAGGTCGAAGAACGACGACAGCCGGTCCACCTCGTGGAACTGGCGCGCCAGCGTCGCCGCCAGATCGAAGCGGAAGCCGTCCACCCGCATCTCCTGCACCCAGTAGCGCAGTGAGTCCATGACCAGCTGGAGCACGTGCGGACTGCGCATCAGCAGGGAATTCCCGGTGCCGGTGGTGTCCATGTAGTACTGCCGGTCGTCACAGAGCCGGTAGTACGAGGCGTTGTCCAGCCCCCGGAACGACAGCGTCGGCCCCAGATGGCTGCCCTCGGCCGTGTGGTTGTAGACCACGTCGAGGATCACCTCGATACCGGCCTGGTGCAGCGCCCGCACCGCCGTCTTGAACTCCAGCACCTGCTGCCCCCGGTCGCCCCAGGAGGCGTAGGCGTTGTGCGGTGCGAAGAAACCGATGGTGTTGTAGCCCCAGTAGTTCGTCAGCCCGGCGTCCACCAGCCGGTGGTCCTGGACGAACTGGTGCACCGGCATCAGCTCCAGGGCGGTCACCCCGAGCTTCGTCAGGTGCTCGATGATCGCCGGATGCGCCAGCGCGGCATAGGTGCCGCGCAGCTCCTCGGGGAGCTCCGGGTGGCACATCGTCAGGCCCTTCACATGGGCCTCGTAGAGCACGGTCTCGTGGTACGCGGTGCGCGGCGGACGGTCGTCGCCCCAGTCGAAGTACGGATTGACCACCACGGAGGCCATGGTGTGCGGCGCCGAGTCCAGGTCGTTGCGGACCTCGGGCCGCCCGAAGTGGTAGCCGTAGACCGCCTCGTCCCAGTCGATCACCCCGCTCATCGCCCGGGCGTACGGGTCGAGCAGCAGTTTCGCGGAGTTGCAGCGGTTCCCCCGCTGCGGTTCGTAGGGACCGTGCACCCGGAATCCGTAGCGCTGTCCCGGCATCACCCCCGGAAGATAGGCGTGCCGCACAAAGGCGTCACTCTCACGCAGCTCGACGGCGGTCTCCGAGCCGTCGTCGTGCAGCAGACACAGTTCGATGCGGTTCGCGGCTTCGGAGAACACCGCGAAGTTGGTGCCCGCCCCGTCATAGGTGGCACCCAGCGGATACATCTGTCCCGGCCAGACCTGCATGCGTAGACTCTTCCACTTTCTCGTCGGGCGCTGCGGCGACTCCACGACACACGTCCGCGGACCGAGGGGAATTCCTTCCCCAACTTGTCGCAACTTGTCCCTCACAGAGGGATTTTCGCGAGATTCCCGCTGAATGGTGGCAACCCGTCGGGATGTCGGATCGTCCTAATGGTCGTCCTACTGGAGGACCCACGGGGGACCGCGACCGCATGTCACGGATGTGACAGCAGGGGGGAACCGTGCACCGACTGCTGCACCGCCACCTCGGGAAGGCCCTCGCCGGCGCCGCCCTGGCGCTGACCGGCACCGCCGTCATGGCCGCCGTCACCCTGCCGGCCGGCGCCGGCGCCACCGGCACGACGGACGCCCGGCCGGCCGGGGCCGGCGCCCCGGCCCCGGGACGCGGTCCCGGCGCGCCGCCGCCGGGCGTCGTCGAGCCGGCCGGCACCCAGGGCGAACGCGGCCGGGGACGCGATCCGCTCACCGACGACGAGCTCCGGCGGGCCCGGGACCTGGCGCAGCCGCGCGCCCTGCGCAACGCCGCCAGGAACGTCACCGGCCGCCCGGGGCCCGAGCCGCTCCTCACCGATCTGGCCGAACGCCGTCCCGCTGAGGCCGGCCTGGCCGACCCGCCGCGCCGGGCCCTGGTCTCGTTCTACGACTACGCGACCGACGGCTACGTCACCACCACGGTCAATCTGACCACCGCCACGGTGGAGGCCACCGACACCCAGCACGGCGTCCAGCCGCCGCCCAGCCACGCCGAGGCGGTCGAGGCGGCCCGGCTGCTGATCGCCGACCCGCTCGGCGCCGGACTGCGACAGGACTACCGCCACGCCACCGGCCACGACCTCACCGGACCCGACCCGCTCGCGGTCACCGGCTTCGTCTACCGCGGCCGCGCCGAGGGCGACGCCCCGGGCGCCCTGGCCGCCTGCGGACCGCACCGCTGCGTCCGCCTCTTCACCAAGGTCGAGAACGGCCCGTGGATCGACACCCGCCGCCTCGTGATCGACCTCAGCGCCCGCACCGTCGCCCGCCTCGGCTGACCGCCGCCACTCCCTCCCCTCCCCGGAGCCGCCACCATGCCCGGAAGGCACCCCACCGGCGCCCGCATCCGCCGGCGCACCACCGCGCTCGCCGCCGCCCCTTTACTGCTCGCCGCGACCGCCCTGCTGACCGCCCCGGCCGTCCAGGCGGCCCCCGAAGCCCGCGAAGACCCCGGAACGCGCGCCGCCGCCCCACCCTGCTCCGCCGCGTTCCGTATCTCCCGGACGCTGGACGGCGGCACCACCTGGCGGATGTGCTGGCACTACGAGGGCAACGCCGGCCTGGTCCTGGACGACGTCTCGTACCGGCCCAAGGGCGAACCCCGCCCGGTCAAGGTGCTCACCAGCGCCCGCCTCGGCCAGATCCACGTCCCCTACGACGACGGCAGGAACGAGTACGACGACCTCACCGGCCAGGGCTTCGCCCAGGGCCTGCAGAAACTCACGCCCGCCGAGTGCCCCGGCGGCACCATCAAGACCGTCAAGGTGCCCGGCGCCTACGACCCCGCCCACCCGAATGTCAGCGGCCTGTGCACCACCACCCGCGCCCGCGGCCACGCCTACCGCATGGGCCCCTACCCCGGCGAGCAGGCCCCGACCTACCAGCTCCAGGGCCAGGACCTGCTGGTCTACACCGTCAACAAGGTCGGCTGGTACGAGTACCTCACCGAATGGCGGTTCGCCGGCGACGGCACCATGACGTTCCAGGTCGGCGCCACCGGCACCGTCTCACCCGGTGACTACGACGCCGGCGACGGCCGCGGCATGCCGCTCGGCAAGGGCGCCAAGGACTACGCCACCAGCCACAGCCACAACGTCTTCTGGCGCCTCGACTTCGGCCTGGACGGATCCTCCGCCAACAAGGTCGAGCAGTTCGATTCGGCCACCACCACTCGCCCCGGCGGCAACACGCCCACCATCCGCACCACCCGTACCCCCGTCACCCGGGAACTCGCCGGCGACGCCGGACCGCTGTGCTGGTGGCGGGTGGTCAGCCCCAACGGCCGCAACAAGGACGGCCATCCGCGCTCGTACGAGATCGTGCCGGGCCACACCAGCAAGTACACCGGCCGCGGTTACACCCGGCACGACGTCTATTTCACGGACTACAACACCTGCGAGCGGTTCGCCAGCAACAACCTTGCCAACTGCGGTACACGCGCCGGGCGGAGCGTGGACACCTGGGTCAACGGTCAGCCGCTGAAACACCCCATCGCGTGGGTCAACATCGGGTTCCACCACATCGCCAGGGACGAGGACCAGGAGCCGATGCCCGTCCACTGGCAGGGCTTCCAGCTGGTCCCGCGCGACGTCACGGCTATGAATCCGCTCACTCCGCCCGCCCTCGCCGGTCACAACGGGCACTATGGATAAGGGGAGTTGGTAGACGACTCGACCCATCCTGCTGCACCGCCTCCCGCACCGCAGTAGTCTGCCTTGATCGTTGGCACGGGGGTTCGGAAGGCGGTGGCAGGTGAGCGGCGGGCTGGAGTTGCCCCCTGGTGACGAGAGTCATGAGGGGCATGACGGCGGCTCCGTCGACGCACCGCCCGGCGCGGTGTCCCTGGCACGTCCGCTGGAGATCGGGGCGGAACTGGACTGGGGCGCCGAGGCGTGGAGCGAGGTGCGCACCCGTGCCCGCCGGGCCGGGCGTGCCTACATCTGGCTGAATCTCGTCGAGCAGCGGCTGCGGGCCGTGGTGGCGGCCGTGCTGCGGCCCATCTACGAGCCGGTGCACGGCGACGAATGGGTGATCGCCGCGGCCGGCCCCGCCGGTCAGGAATGGGTGCAGCGGGCGGTCGCGGTCCGCGAGGTCAGCCGCCGCAAGGGCTACCTCCTCGACCCCGCGGACGACAACATCGTCAGCTTCCTGACGCTGCCGCAACTCCGCGAACTGATGGTCCAGCACTGGCCCTGCTTCGAGCCGTACTTCGACGACCGCCGGGAGGTCGAACTGGCCCTCGACGAGCTGGAGGTCGCCCGCAACATCGTCTCCCGCAACCGCGCGCTGTCCGAGACCGTGCTCGCCCAGGCCGAACGCGCCTCCGCCCGGCTGCTCGACATACTCGGCTCCGGTGCCGGCACCCGTATTTCCGGGCGACTGCCCATCGACGCCGTCGAGGACCTCGTCGGGGACCGCTACGCCGACGTCATCGGCGTCCACCCCGACCGGGTCCGCCTCCAGCGCCAGCTGCCGGCCGAGGACCTCTTCGGCGGTGCCCGCCGGCTCGACGCGGTCGGCATCGGGCTCAACCTCCTCGTCCAGAACTACTCCGGCCGCCGCCTGGTCCGGCTCGCCGAATCCGGCTGCCGGGTCCGGCTGCTCTTCCTCAACCCGGCCAGCAGCGCGGTCCGCCGCCGGGAGCGGGAAATCGGCCTGAAGAAGGGCGAGATGAGCCGCTCCATCGAGATGAACATCCTGCACATGCGGCGGGTGCGCGCCCGGCTGCGCGACCCCGGCGCCTTCGAGATCCAGGTCTTCGACGAGACCCCGCGGTTCACCGCCTACCTCGTCGACGGCGACGGGGCCGACGGCCTGGCCGTCGTCCAGCCGTACCTGCGCAAGAGCCGCGGCATGGAATCCCCGGTCTTCGTCCTGCGCGGCGGCTCCCGGGACATCGTCCGGCAGGACGCCCGGGACGGACGCGACGGCGACCACGGGCTGTTCGAGACCTACCGGGAGGAGTTCGAGGGCATCTGGGCGGACTCGCGGCCGGTTTCCTGACGCACCTCGTACGGTTGTGCGTATGCAGTTCCGCGTACTGGCCCCCCTGGACGTGCGGTCCACCGACGGCCGCCCCGCCCCCGTCCCGGAGAAGAAGGTACGGGCCCTGCTCGCCGCCCTCCTGGCGCACCACGGCCGTCCGGTGTCCGCCGACCGGCTCATCGAGCACCTTTGGGGCCCGCGGCCGCCCGCCCACCCCACCGCGTCCCTCCAGAGCAAGGTCTCCCAGCTCCGCCGCGCCCTGGACACCGCCGAACCCGGCGCCCGCACCCTGGTGGCCACCGCCCCGCCCGGCTACCGCCTGGACATCACCGCCGACGCCCTCGACGCCGGCCGCTTCACCGCGCTCACCACCCGCGCCCGGACCGCCCGCTCCGCGGCGGAACGGGCCGGGCTGCTCGCCGAGGCGCTGGACCTGTGGCAGGGCCCGGCGTTCGCCGGCTTCGCGGACGACGACCTGATCCGCCCGGTGGCCGAGAGCCTGGAAGAGCAGCGGCTGACCGCCCTGGAGGAGCACGCCGCGGCCCGGCTGCACCTGGGCGAGCACACCGCACTCACCGGCGAACTGGCCCCCCTCGTGGCCCGGCACCCGCTGCGGGAACGGCTGCGCGCGCTCCAGCTGACCGCCCTGTACCGGTCCGGCCGGCAGAGCGAGGCGCTGGCCGCGTACGACGAGATCCGCACCCGGCTGGCCGAGGAACTGGGCGTCGATCCCGGCGCCGAACTGACCGCGGTGCACCAGACGATCCTGCGCCAAGAACCCTGGCAGCCCCGGCCCGTGGCCACCACAGCGCCGGCGCACACCCCGGGCGCGCAGCCGCCCCGGCACCCCCGCCCCCGCACCAATCTCCCCACCCCGCTCACCGAACTCCTCGGCCGCGAGGACGCGGTACGCCAGGTCGGGCAGGCCCTGGCGGCCCACCGGCTGGTGACGCTCACCGGCCCCGGCGGGGTGGGCAAGACCCGCCTCGCGCTGGAGACCGCCGGCCGGCCGGCCGACGACTTCCCCGACGGCAGCTGGCTGGTGGAGCTGGCCGCCCTCGGCCGCCCGGACGAACCGGACCGTGACCGCCGCGCCAAGTGCACCGCCGCCGAGGTGGCCGAGGCGGTGCTGGCCGTGCTCGGCGTCCAGGAGGGCGCGGCGGCCGGACCGGTGGCCGAACGCCTGGTCGCGGCCGTCCGCGGCAAACGCCTCCTGCTGGTCCTGGACAACTGCGAGCACCTGGTCGACGCGGCCGCCGAGGTCACCGCCGAACTGCTGGCCGCCGCCCCGTCGTTGCGCATCCTGGTCACCGGCCAGGAACCGCTGGGGCTGGCGGGCGAGCGGATCCACCCCGTACCGCCGCTGGCCCCGGACGGCGCGATCGCCCTGTTCGCGGCCCGTGCGGCCGCCGCCGACCCCGGCTTCGTCCTGGACGCCGACAGCGCCCCCGCGGTCGCCGAGATCTGCCGCCGGCTGGACGGCATCCCGCTCGCCCTGGAGCTCGCCGCCACCCGCGTCCGCGCCCTGGGCGTACGGGAGTTGAGCGCCCGGCTCGACGACCGGTTCCGGCTGCCGGCCGCCGCCCGGCGCGGCGCCCCGCGCCGCCAGCAGACCCTGCGCGCCATGATCGACTGGAGCTGGGAGCTGCTGCCCGGCCCCGAACGCACCGTGCTGCGCCGGCTGGCCGTCCACGCCGACGGCTGCACCCTGCAGGCCGCCGAAACGGTCTGCGCGGGCGACGGCATCGCCCGCGAGGACGTGCCGGAGCTGCTGGCCCGGCTCGTGGACCGCTCGCTGGTGACGGTCGCCCGGACGCCGTACGGGACCCGCTACCGGCTTCTGGAGACCGTCGCCGCGTACTGCCTGGAACGGCTCCGGGAGGCCGGCGAGCTGGCCGCGACACGCCGCCGGCACCAGCTCCACTACACCGAACTGGCCGAGCGCGCCGCCCCGTTGCTGTACGGGGCGGCCCAGCGGGAGTGGCTGGAGCGGCTCGACCAGGAGACCGCGAACCTGCGCGCCGCCCTGGACGGCGCGGTCGTGGACGACGCCGCGGACCGGGCGCTCCGGCTGGTGAACGCCCTGGCCTGGTACTGGTTCCTGCGCGGCCGGCTCGCGGAGGCGGGCCGCTCGCTGGACGCGGCGCTGACCGCGTCCGCAGGGGCGCACCCGGACGTCCCGGAGGGCCGGCGGCTGCGGGCGGCCGCCTGGCAGGTCGGCATGGCCTCACTGGCGGGCGGGGACGCCGACCCGGTGACCCGGGCGGCCGCCGTCCTGCGTCGCTACGAGTCCCACGACGACCCGGCCGAACGGGCCTGGGCCCAGTGGTTCCTCGGCTACGCCCAAGTGGGCCTCGGCGACCCCGGCGTGGCGGCGGACCGGATGGCGCGGGCGCTGACCGCGTTCCGGGCGCTCGGCGACCGCTGGGGCACCGCGGCGGCGCTGAGCAGCCGCGCCCAGGGCACCGGCGGCGAGGACCTGCCCGCCCGCCGCCGCGCCGCCGAGGAGAGCGCCGCGCTCTTCGCCGAACTGGGCGACCGCTGGGGCCAGTTGCACGCCACCGACGCCCTGGCCGCGATCGCCGAGATCGCCGGCGACTACGGCCGCGCGGCCCGGCTCCACCAGGAGGGACTGCGCAGCGCCGAGGAACTGGGCCTGCGGATCCAGGTCTCGTACAAGCTCTCCGGGCTCGGCCGGATCGCGCTGCTGACCGGCGACCTGGCGGCCGCCCGGGACCACCACGAGCGGGCGCTGCGGCTGGCCGCCGAACAGTCCCACCGGCGCGGCGAGATGTTCGCCGAGTGCGGACTCGCCCTCGGCGCCAGGAGGGAGGGCCGGCTCGACGAGGCCGAGGCGCATCTGCTGCCCTGGCTGGAGTGGTGCCGCGGCCGGGAGGGCGATCCGGGAACCGCGTTCGTCCTGGCCGAACTGGGCTTCATCGCCGAACTCCGCGGGGACGCCGCCACCGCCCGCGAGCGTCATCTCGACGGGTTCGCCGCGGCCCGCGCCACCGGCGACCCCCGGGCGGTCGCGCTGGCCCTGGAGGGCCTGGCCGGTGCCCGGACGCTGACCGGCCACCTCGCCTCCGCGGCCCGACTGCTCGGCGCGGCGGACGCCCTGCGCAGCGCCGCCGGCGCACCCCGGCCGGCCGCGGAACGCACGGACGTGACCCGCAGCACGACCACCGCGCGCCGCGGGTTGGGCGCGGTGGCCTTCGACACGGCGTACGCGCGCGGGGCGAAGACGACCCCGGAGGAACTGGTGGCGGAGGACCGCTACGAAGTCCCGGTGATCCCGCCGTCCACCCGCAGCTCGATCCCGTTGACGTAATCGGCGCGCGGGCTCGCCAGATAGGCGACCGCGGCGGCGATGTCCTCCGGGCGCCCCAGCCGCCCGGTCGGGTTCGCGGCGTACGCGGCGACGACGTCCGCCTCGTCGACGGCACCCACCGACTCCACGGCCGCCGCGGTGCCGTTCCCCTCGTCCGTCGTGTCCGCCGCCCGTTCCTCGAACATCCGGTACATCGACGGGCTGACGATCACCCCGGGACTCACACAGTTCGCGGTGACCCCCGTCCCGGCGAGGTGTCGGGCCAGGCTCGTGGTCATGTTCACCACGGCGGCCTTGGCGGCGGAGTACGTCACCATGTTGGGCAGCGGCGTCCGCACGGCCCGGCTGCCGATGGTGATGACCCGGCCCCAGCCGTGCGCGCGCAAGGACGGCAGCAGCGTCTGGCTGACCCGCACCGTGGGCAGCACGTTCCCCTCGAAGGCGGCCCGCCAGTCGGACGCCCGGGAGCTCTCCCAGTCGTGCTCGGCGAACGGCCCGGCGTTGTTGACGAGGATCTGGACGCCGAAGTCCCGGGCGGTCAGGGCGATCTGCTCCGCCACGCCCGGTTCCGTCAGATCCCCGAGCACCACTTCCGTCCGCACGCCGCGCGCCGCGACCCGTTCGGCGACGGCCGCGGCGGCCCCCGCGTTGCGGCCGTGGACGAGGACCTCGCACCCCTCGTCCGCCAGCGTCTCGGCGATCGTCGCCCCGATCCCCGAACTGCTGCCCGTCACCAGCGCCCCGTGTCCTGCCAGCCGTAGGTCCATGCGGCCAGCCTAGGGGGACGCCGCCCCGATCGTGCCGGGCTCGCGGTTCTGCGCGCGGGGCCCGGTCCGGTGCGTGACGACGGGCGGCCGGTCGATTGTCAGTGGTGCGTGGGAGAGTGGCGGAGCAACGGGGGAAGTACCACCGAAGGAGACCGCATGAGCGAGCGTGGCGAGCTCGGCACGGCAAGGAGCGTGCCGGGCGCGTGCCGGGCCGGGCGAAGTGAGGTACCGGCATGAGCTGGCATCAGGAGCTGCTGGTCGGCTTCGATCTGGAGACCACGGGCACGGACGTCGAGCAGGACCGCATCGTCACCGCAGCCCTGATCCGGCTGGAGGGGGACGGCCGGGCGGTCGGGAAGCAGACCTGGCTGCTCGATCCGGGCGTGCCGATACCCGAGGAAGCAGCGGCCATTCACGGCATTTCGACCGCATATGTCCAGCTGCACGGCCGACCGCCCGCGACCGCGATAGAGGAGATCACCGAGGCGCTGGCCGAGGCCCTGCGCGCGGACATCCCCCTGGTGGTGATGAACGCCCGCTACGACCTCTCCCTCCTGGACCGCGAGTGCCGGCGCCACGGCATACGGACCCTGACCGAGCGGCTCGGGCGCGCACCCGCGCCGGTCATCGACCCGCTGGTGCTCGACAAGCACGTGGACCGCTACCGCAAGGGACGCCGCGCGTTGCAGGCGCTGTGCGGTCACTACGGCGTCCGGCTGGAGGGGGCACACGAGGCGGGCGCCGACGCCGCCGCCGCGGCCGGGGTCGCCCGGCGCATCGGCGAGCGGTATCCGGCCGTCGCCCTGCCGTCGCCGCGTGCGCTGCACGCCCTGCAGGAACAGGCGGCCGCCGAGCAGGCCGCCTCCTTCCAGGCGTACTTGCGCCGCAGCGACCCGGAGGCGACGGTCGAGCCGGCCTGGCCGCTGATCCCGTATCAGGCGACGAGGGTCTGATCCGCCGGCCGCCGGGCCGGGGCAGCGGCAGGCGCAGGAGCCGGCCGGTCGCCGCGACGCCGGGTCAGAAGGGGTACCACCGCACCGTCGCGTCCTTCTCGCGCAAGGAGGCGATCCGGCGCCGGAATTCCTTCAGCGCCGCCGGGTTTCCGGGCGCGTGCTGGGACACCCAGGCGCAGCTCGCGGTCTCCCGCGATCCGCGCAGCACGGCGCAGCCCTCCCAGTCCCGTACGTCCCAGCCGTAGACGGACACGAAGGTGTCGTAGGCGTCCGCGGCCAGGCCGTAACGGTCCCGGCTGAGCGCCATCACGACCAGGTCGTGCTCCCGCAGGTCGAAGGAGAAGGTCTCCAGATCGACGAGCACCGGCCCGTCGGGCCCGACATGCACATTGCGGGTCAGCGCGTCACCGTGGATCGGCCCGCGCGGCAGATGCGGCTCCAGCGCCGTGGCGGCCGCCGCGAAGGCGTCCCGGCGCCCGCGCAGATACTCCGCGTCCGGCGCCGATACGGCGTCACCCGCCAGCCGCAGCCAGCGCTCGACACCGCCGAGCAGTTCGCGGCGGGGGAGCGCGAAGGGCGGCTCCGGCAGCGCGTGGACGAGCTTGAGCAGCGCGGCGAGGTCCTCGGGACCGGCCGGCCGGACGGCCTCCGGCAGCCGCCGCCAGTACGTCACGGGATGCCCGTCGACGAGCGTGGCCACCGGCTCCGCGGCCCGCACGGCCGGCACGCCCTCGGCGGCCAGCCACTGCGCCACGGCCAGTTCCCGCTCGGCGCGTGCCAGGAGGTCGGCGCTGCGGCCCACCCGTACGACCGGACCGCGCCCGCCGAGCGCGAAGACGGCGTTCTCACCGAGCGCGAGCAGTCGGGCGTCGGCCGCCGCCTCCGGTCGTCCGGCCGCGGCGAGTACGTCCCGGGCACGCGCCTCGGTGAAGGCGGCCGGGCTCGGTTCGGTCATGGTGCTGCCTCCTGCGATACGTACCGGCCCTCAGTGTCGCAGGTGCACCCGGGGCCCCGGGATGGGGAGAGCCTGCACGGAATCCGGCCGGGACCTTGACGACGGCAGCCGGTCTCACGACGATGACGGCGGCCGGTGGGGAGCGGCCACCGGGGGACGGGACGGGGACGGGGGGCCGAACGATGGCAGCAGCGCCGACCGCGGTGGCGCGGCGGTCCACCACGGCGGGCCCCGGCCGCGCCGGCCGGCCCCGGCGCGACCACGGCGTCTGGTTCCTCGTACTGCCCGCGCTGCTCCCGATCCTGGGCCTGAGCGTCGGACCGCTGCTGTACGGCATCGGCCTGTCGTTCACCGACGCCCAGTCCGGCCGGACCCGGGCCACCGGCTTCGTCGGACTGCTGAACTTCTCCGACCTGCTGCACGACTCGCTGTTCTGGGACTCCTTCCGGATCGGCCTGATCTGGGCGTTCGGCGTCACCGTCCCGCAGTTCCTGCTCGCCCTCGGCCTCGCCCTGCTGCTCAACCTCGACCTCCGGCTACGCTGGCTGGCCCGGGCGCTGGCGATCATTCCGTGGGCGATGCCCGAGGTCGTCGTCGGCATCATGTGGCGGCTGGTCTACCACCCCGACGCCGGTGTGCTGAACGAGACCCTGCGCGGTCTCGGCCTGTCCGGTGCCGAGGGACGGGACTGGCTCAGCGGCCTGGCCACCGCGCTGCCCGCGGTGCTGGTCGTCGGGGTCTGGGCCGGGATGCCCCAGACCACCGTCACGCTGCTGGCCGGTCTGCAGAACGTGCCGCCCGAACTGCACGAGGCCGCGGCCCTCGACGGCGCGGGCGCCTGGCGCCGCTTCCGCACCGTCACCTGGCCCGCCCTCAAACCGGTCGCCCTCGCCGTCACCGCCCTCAACTTCATCTGGAACTTCAACTCCTTCGCCCTGGTCTTCGTGCTGACCGACGGCGGCCCCGGTGGCCGCACAAGACTGCCGATGCTCTTCGCGTACGAAGAGGCCTTCCGCTACGGGCAGTTCGGGTACGCCGCCGCGATGGGCCTGGCGATGGTCGCGGTGATCTCCGTCCTGCTGGCCTTCTATCTGGCCGGCCGGCTGAAGGGGGACGAGGACCGATGACCGCATTTGGCCGCGCCGCCACCCGCACCGGCCAGTACGCCGCGCTCCTCGGCTACCTCGCCTTCCTCGCGTTCCCCTTCCTCTGGCTGGTCTCCACCGCCGTCAAGCCGCCCCGCGAGCTGGCCGCCGCCCACCCCACCTGGATCCCCGCGGCACCCACGCTGGAGAACTTCCGGCACGCCTTCGACCAGCAGCCACTGCTGGCCGCCGCGGGCAACAGCCTGCTGGCCGCGGCGGCCTCCGCAGTGCTCGCCGTCGTGCTGGCGACCCCGATGGCGTACGTCCTGGCCCGTCACCGCACCCGCCTCGCCCGGGCGGCCACCGGCTGGGTCGTCGTCAGCCAGGCGTTCCCCCTGGTGCTGATGATCATCCCGCTGTTCCTGATCCTCAAGGGACTCCAGCTGGTCGACTCCCGGACCGGGCTGATCCTGGTCTACGTGGTCTGGGCGTTGCCGTTCGCGCTGTGGATGCTCACCGGTTACGTCCGGGCCGTCCCCCGCGAACTGGAGGAGGCGGCGGCCGTCGACGGCGCCGGCCGGCTCCGTACGCTGCTGTCCGTCACCGGGCCCCTGCTGGCCCCGGGCATCGTCGCCACCGCACTGTTCGCCTTCCTCACCGCCTGGAACGAGTTCTTCTTCGCCCTGGTCCTGCTCAAGTCGCCGGAAAAACAGACGCTTCCGGTGGTGCTGACCCACTTCCTCGGGGCGGAGGGCGTCGCCGACCTCGGGCCACTGGCCGCCGCCGCACTGCTCGCCACCCTCCCCGGCCTGCTGCTCTTCGCCGCCATCCAGCGCCGGATCACCGGTGGCATGCTCGCCGGGGCGGTGAAGAGCTGATGCCCGCCACCCGCACGCCGGCGCGGCCGGCCCGATGGAGCCGCCGGGGCCTGCTGACGGCTGCCGCCGCACTGCCCGCCGCGGCCCTGCTCCCGGGCTGCTCAGCCGAGCGCCCGCGGCGCGGCTCCGGGGGCCGGATCACCCTGCGCTTCCAGTCGCTGGCCTGGCAGCAGGACTCCGTCAAGGCCAACAGGCAGCTGGTCGCCGAGTGGAACAGCCGGCACCCCACCGTCCAGGTGAGTTACGTCCAGGGCGCCTGGCCGACCGTCCACGACCAGCTGCTGACCTCTTTCGAGGGCGGCGAGGCACCGGACATCATCCATGACGCCTCCGACGACCTCGCTGACTTCGCCTACGGTGGCGACCTGGCCGACCTCACCTCCCTCCTGCCGGCCCGCCTCAAGGCGGACATCCCCGGCCACAGCTGGGAGACCGCCACCTTCGACGGCCGTATCCACGGCGTCCCGTTCCTCCAGGAACCACGGGTGCTGGTGGCCAACCGCGCGAAACTGCACCGCTCCGGTGTCCGCGTCCCCACCCCGGAGGAGCCCTGGACCTGGGAGGAGTTCGCGGAGGTGGCCCGGCGACTGACCCGTGGCACCGACCACGGGGTGGCCTGGCCGCTGAAGGAACCGGTCTCGGCCACCCTCAACCTCTCGCTGTCCACCGGCGGCCGGGTCTTCCACCGCCGCCCGGACGGCCGGGTCCAGGTCCGCTTCGACGCCGTCGACCAGGTGGTCCCGCGGCTCATCCACGACCAGGTGAACGTCGACCGCACCGCCGCCCGTACGACGCTGGGCATGGGCGGGTCCGACACCCTCCCCGGCTTCTTCGCCGGGCGCTACGCGATGGTGCCGCTCGGCTTCTCCTACCGCCAGCAGATCGCCCAGCAGGCGCCCAAGGGCTTCGACTGGACGGTGCTGCCGGCCCCCGCGGGAGCGACACCGGAGCAGGGCGTGAGTCCGCAGACCCTGTCGATCGCCGCGGACTGCCCGTACAAGGAGGAGGCGATGGCGTTCATCGACTTCTTCCTCCGGCCGCCGAACATGGTCCGGCTGGCCCTGGGGGACTGGCTGTTGCCGACGGGCCAGGAAGCGCTACGGAACCCGGCGCTCCGGGTGCGGCGGTACGACTGGGCGACCGGCACCGCGCTCGCCGGAACCCTGCGTTCCGCCCCGGCCCAGTCCGTCCGCGGCTACCCGGAGTGGAAGGACAAGATCGCCACTCCGGGCCTGCAGGAGTACTACAGCGGCGCGATCGACCTCGATACCCTCCGCAAACGGCTGATCAGGGACGGCAATCTGGTCCTGGCGCGGTACCAGCGCTGAAGAACGACCCCGAAGTCGCCTTCTCATCAACGGAGTTGTGGCGACGGTCGGGCACACAGCAATCGCGGCCTGTTTCCCTCCATTACACGAACGTAAACGGAGTTGAGTCGCCTTGCTTCAAGTCGGCCGCTTGCTTTGAGCAGTTCTGGGCGCTTTTGCATTTTTTCAAGGTTGTTGCCTATCTCACACGACGGGGTCTCCCTTGAATTGGACCCATCAATCAGACAGGGTTTCGAGTCAGCCCGACGCAGATCTTCCTGCGTCCAGGGGCTGTTGGCGCAACGCTTTCCCCCCACACCACGAACGAGGAGAACCCTCGCAATGGCTCACAAGCGTTCCAGCAAGAAGCGGCTCGTCACGGCGATAGCCGCCGCGGTGGCCGCGACTGGTATCGCCACCGTTACCGCGGTGACCGCGGGCGCCTCGCCCGCCCCCGCCGAAGGCAAGATCTACGGCGCCCAGGCCAAGGGCGCTGTCAACGGCAGCTACATCGTCATGCTGAAGAAGTCGGTCCGTACGGCCGAGAGCGGCGATCTCGCTTCCAAGTACGGCGGCAAGGTGAAGCGCACCTTCTCCTCCGCCATCGACGGCTTCTCGGCCAACGGTCTGAGCGCCGAGGAGGCCAAGCGCCTCGCCGCCGACCCGGCCGTCGACAAGGTCGTCCAGAACAAGAAGTTCCACATCGACGCCACCCAGGACAACCCGCCGTCGTGGGGCCTGGACCGCATCGACCAGGCGGACACCCAGGGCGACAAGAAGTACAACTACCCCGACAGCGCCGGTGAGGGCGTCACCGCGTATGTCATCGACACCGGCGTCCACATCAGCCACAAGGACTTCGGCGGCCGCGCGTCGTACGGCTTCAACGCCATCGACGGCAGCGTCAAGGCCGAGGACGACAACGGCCACGGCACCCACGTCTCCGGCACCATCGCCGGTGAGGCGCACGGTGTCGCCAAGAAGGCCAAGATCGTGGCCGTCAAGGTGCTGGACGGCCAGGGCTCCGGCACCACCGAGCAGGTCGTCGCCGGCATCGACTGGGTCACCAAGAACCACAAGGGTCCGTCGGTCGCCAACATGTCCCTGGGCGGCGGCGTGGACGAGGCGCTCGACGCGGCCGTGAAGAAGTCCATCGACTCCGGTGTCACCTTCGGTGTCGCGGCGGGCAACGAGTCCAGCGACGCGGGCCAGAGCTCCCCGGCGCGCGTCAAGGAAGCCATCACGGTGGCCTCCAGCACCAACAAGGACGAGCAGTCCGACTTCTCCAACTTCGGCAGCGTGGTGGACATTTACGCGCCCGGTTCCGACATCACGTCGGACTGGAACAGCGGCGATGACGCCACCAAGACCATCTCGGGTACGTCGATGGCGACCCCGCACGTGGTCGGTGCCGCCGCGGTCTACCTGGCGGGCCACAAGGACGCCAAGCCCGCCGACGTCGAGAAGGCGCTGACCGACGGCGCCACCGCCGACAAGATCACCAACCCGGGTCAGGGAACGCCCAACAAGCTGCTGAAGGTCGTCGAGTAGGACCTCGACTCCCGTTCTCCACGCCGGCCGTCGCGCTCGCCCCCACGGGGCGCGGCGGCCGGCGTCGTCGTGTCTGCCGTTCCCTCGGAGTGTGTGGTCTCCCTTCACCCCGGCATGTAGACACTGTCTACCCACGCCTGGTAGACAGTGTCTATGTCTACGTCTACGTCCAGACCTGCGAACTCCGCGAACGAGGAACCCGCCCAGGACGCGGGTCTGCGCGCCCGTCTGGTCGAGGTCGGTGTCGAGCTGGTGGCCAGGGAGGGCGTGCAAGCGCTGTCACTGCGGGAAATCGCCCGCCGGGCAGGGGTTTCGCACGGCGCCCCGCGCCGCTACTTCCCCACGCACCTCGATCTGCTCTCCGCGATCGCCCGCCGGGGCTTCGCCGACCTGGCCGCCCGGACCGCCGAGGTGCTCGACGGCAACGACGCGTCTCCCCGCGCCCGGCTCACCTCGCTCGCCCGGACCTACCTCGACTTCGCCCTGGCCGAACGCGGCATGTATGAGCTGATGTTCCGTCACGACCTGCTGGAGAGCAACCGGCTCGGCCTACGGGACACCAGCCTCCCGCTCTTCCAGGTGCTCGTGGACCTGATCGCCCGGATACGGCCGTCCACGGACCCGCCGCCCTCGGTGGTCGCGGGCGCCCTGTGGGGAAACCTGCACGGCGTCGCCCAGTTGTGGGGATGGGGCAGCCTCCCGCTCGCCACCGGCTCCGACGACATCGAACCGCTGCTGCGCGCCACCCTCGACGCGCACCTCGGACCGGAGGCCCGATGACCACCGCCCCGCGCTCCTCACGGGGCCCCGCTGCCGATGACCACTCCTCGATGGAGCGCGGCGACGCTGACCGCTCCTCACGGGGCCGCCGTGAGGCCGACCCCGGAAGCCATCCGCCCGCCGCCTCATCTCGCCACCGCCCGCCCCGCGGCTCCTCGCTCTCCGGCCGCCACCGCCGTCTGATCCTCACCGGGAGCATCACCGGAGCGGTGATCGTCGCACTGGACGGCACCGTACTGACCATCGTCCAGCCGGCCCTCCAACGGGACCTGCGTGCCTCGTTCGTACAGGTCCAGTGGACCAGCACCGGTTACCTCATCGCCGTGGCCGCCCTGCTCGTCCTCGCCGGCCGGCTCGGCGACCGCTACGGCCACCAACGCATCTTCGCCCTCGGCATTCTGGGCTTCGGCGCCGCGTCCGCGGGGATCGGACTGGCACCCGGCATCGGCTGGGTGATCGCGCTGCGGATCGCGCAAGGTGTCTGCGGCGCGCTGCTGCAACCGGCCACCCTGGGCATGCTGCGCGCCACGTATCCACCGGACCGGCTCGCCATGCCCCTGGCCCTCCGTACCAGCGCCATCGGTCTCGCCGCCGCGGCCGGCCCGGTGCTCGGCGGGGCACTCTCCGCCCAGTTCGGCTGGCGCGCCGTCTTCTTCCTCAACGTGCCGCCCGCGCTGGCCGTCGGCGTACTGGCCCTCGCCACCCGCATGCCGACGCGACCGCACCCCCACGAGACCCCCGACGCCACGCGCCCACCCGCATCACCCCCGCCGGCCCGCTCCCCGCTCGACCTCCCCGGAGCCGCCCTCCTCTCCCTCGCCCTCCTTTGCCTGGTCCACACCCTCGTGGTGCTCCCGGAATCCGGCTGGACCGTGGTCACCCTGTTCACCACCGGGGCGGGAGCGGTCGCCTGCGGCGCCTTCGTCCGCCACGAACGCCGCACCGCGAGCCCCCTCATCCCGCCCACGGTCCTCACCTCACGCGCCGTGGCCTCCGCGCTCTCCGTCCTGCTGTGCGCTTCCGCCGGGCTGTTCGGCACGCTCTTCGTCGGCTCGTACTTCCTGCAGAACGTCCTCGCACTCGACCCGCTCCAGAGCGGTCTGCGCGTACTGCCCCTGGCCGTCATGATGGTGCTGAGCGCGCCTGCCTCGGCCGTACTCCAGCGCCGCTACGGCCCCCGCCGGACAACCCTCACGGCCATGACCCTCCTCTCCGCCGGCGTCCTGCTCCTCTCCCAACTCACGCCCGGATCCGGTGCGTTGACGATCAGCGGCGGTTTCGCCCTGCTGGGCGCGGGATTCGGCACGGTGATGGTCACCGCGACGGCGGTCATCGTGCGCCATGTCCCCGTGGCTCACGCAGGAGTGGCCGGCGGACTCCAGCAGACCGCGATGAACATCGGCCCGACGCTGGGGGTCGCCTTCGCGACCATGCTGACCGCCCTCACCTCCGCGATGAGCACCACGCTCCTCGCCCTGGCCGCCGTTGCCGCCACCGGCGCCCTGGCGGCCTGCGGACTACCCCTCCGCAACGGCACGAACGAAGCCGAGCAGGAGGCGGCATCCCCAATCCGCCCGAGCTGAAAGCAAGTTATCCACAGGAGGAACCCTCCGGAACCGGAACTCGCTCCCTCCGACTACCGTCGGTGACATGCACGGAGGACTGCCGTTCATCGGCATCAGCACCATCGTCTACGGCGTCATCGGTCTGACCGGCGTCGTCATCACCGCGATCCGCACCAAGGGGGGAGCCCGTCATGCGCACCATCACCGCCATCGTTCCTGCTCATAACGAGGAGGAGGGCCTGCCGGCCACACTGGAGTCACTCGCCCGGCAAACGGTCCCGCCCGACCGCGTCCTGGTCGTGGACGACGCCTCCACGGACCGCACGGGCGAGGTGGCGGCATCACACGGCGTCACGGTCTTACGCCCGCCCCGCAACCTCGGCAGCAAGGCCAAAGCCCAGAACTACGCCCTTCCGCACTGCACCACCGACCTCGTCCTGGCCGTTGACGCGGACACCGTCCTCGCCAAGGACTACATCGAAACCGTTCTGCCCGCCTTCGACGACCCCACCGTCTCGGTCGCGGCCGGCACGGTCCGCACCCGCCACACCCGCACACTCTGGGAACGCGGACGGTCCACGGAATACCTCTTCGGCTTCCACTGGCACCGCCCCATCCAGGCCCGCGCCAACAGCCCCATGGTCTGCTCGGGTTGCTGCTCGGTCTTCCGCCGCGACGACCTCATGACCTTCGGCGGCTTCCCCGAACGCACCATCGTCGAGGACATGGATTACACCTGGTCCCAGCAGATCGCCGGCAGACGCGCGGTCTATGTCTCCGACGCCGTCGCCCTCGCCGCCGACCCCGAGAACCTCACCTACCTCCGCAAACAGGTCTGGCGCTGGATGGCGGGCTTCTGTCAGAACGTCCGTCTCCACCTGGGGAGTCTGATCCGCCACAAACCCCTGCTGGCCCTCTGGGTGCTCCTCGCGCTCCTGGAGATCGTCACCGCACCGTTCTGGTGGGCGACCCCCTTCGTGGCCGCCGCGACCACCGGCCGGCCGCTCGCCGTCACCTTCGCCTGGTGGGCCGGAGCCGAGCTGCTCCTGACCGCGCCACCCCTGATCTACGCCGCCCACCGCCGCAAACTCCCGCTCGCCGGCGTCCTGTTGAACCTCCCCTGCGTCTACGCCACCAAGACCGTCAACCTCGTCTACGCCTGGAAGGCCCTCCTCGTCGAGCTCGTCCTGGTACCCCTCCACCTGGCCCGCGGCCTCACGGTGTACGAAAAGGGCCGAGCCGACACCCCGACGGGCCGAACGGTACGAACGGCCCCCGCCGGGGCGGCGTAGCGACGGCAGACGGAGGCGTCGGAGATCTGCGCTGGGCGGAGGCGTCGGACATCTGCATCGGCGGAGGTGCTGGCGTCTGCGCCGGCGGCGGCGCTGTTGCCTCTGCACCGGCGGCGGCGCCTCGCCCTGCTTCACACTTTCTGCTGCTCTCTAGCTCCCGCTGTTGACTTCTACGCTCCCGCCGGCGGCGGCGCCGTGGTACGGCGGGGGACGAGTTCGGTGGGGAGGACGATGTGGCGTGGGGCGTCGCCGTCGGTGTCGTCGATGACCGAGCGGGTGAGGCGGACGGCGGTGCGACCGAGTTCGGCGGCGGACTGGGCGAGGGTGGTCAGGCCCATGAGGGCGGACATGACGTGGTCGTCGAAGCCCATGACGGAAACCCGGCCGGGGACCGGGATGTTGGCCTCCCGGAGGGCGGCCAGGAGCCGGAAGGCCAGGTCGTCGGTTTCGGCGAAGAGTGCGGTCGGCGGGACCTGCAGACTCAGCAGCCGGCCCACCGCGGCGGCCATACCACTGCCCTTCCAGTCGGACACGCTCATGACGAGGTCGTCGTCGTGCTCGATGCCCGCCTCGGCGAGGGCGCGCAGATGCCCGGCGAGTCGGTTCTTGCTGCTCCAGGCGAAGCCCGTCCGGTCGGCGGTCTGGAGGAAGGCGATCCGCCGGTGCCCGAGGTTGAGCAGATGGCGGGTGCCGCGCAGCGCGGCCTCCTCGTCGTCCACATAGACGCTGGGCCGGCCGGGGGCGTGCTGGCTGACGAAGACCAGCGGCATGCCCAGGTCGTCGAGGCGGGCGCGTTCGGCGGGGGAGAGCGCGAAGCTCACCACGAGGAGGGCGTCGGCGTTGCGGCGGGCGGGCAACCGGTCGAAGAAATCGGCGCGTTCCTGGACGTCGGTCACGCTGTAGACCAACAGGTCGAGGCCGGCGTCGCGCAGGGCGGGGGCCATACCGGACAGCGTGGCGCTCAGGAACCACGACTCCAGGTGGGGCATCAGGACGGCCACCCGGCCGGTGCGGCCGGTGACGAGGCTGGAGGCGCTGCGGGTGATGGCGAAGGAGAGCTCGCGGGCGGCCGCCTCCACCCGGGCCCGGGTGGTCTCCGACACGGTCGGCAGGCCGCGCAGGGTGCGCGAGACGGTCGACACCGAAACCCCCGCCCGATGGGCCACATCGGCCATCGTGGCCTCGCTGCGAGCTGAGGACATGCCGGGACGCTAGCACAGACGGGTGATGACAGCGTTGGCAGGGGAGACCGCTTGCGGAATCTCTGGACCACTGCCCGTTGACCTGACCACGAGCCCACTTCTAGCCTGCAAGCGCTGTCATGAAGCATGCAGGCAGCCGAGACGTGAGGAGCACTCATGACCTTGCGCCGCAGAAGCCTGCGCGCCGACGGCCTTGCCGGGGCCGGGCTCACCAGCGGCTGCGCGGGCAAGCCCTTGGACACATTGCTGACCCAGGCCGCCCACGTCCCGCGTACCCCGGTCATTCGCGCCTCAAGGTCTCCGAACTCCCCGCCCGGAACGGGACGGTGGTGGCCGACCTGAACCTCCGGCCCCTCCAGCGCCGCTGTCCGAATCTCCGCATCTCCGCATCTCCGGGCGGGATCTTCACCTTCACCGCGACCTGGTCGGAGTTCCTGCCGGCGCTGATGGAGTTCCTGCTGGCGTTGACGTTCCACAGTGAGGACGGATACCGCACGGTTCCGGTCGGAATCGCGCTTTTCGCCGGACGGTGCACCGTCCCCTACGGGACGCTGTCCGCGGGGCCGTGGCGGCCGCCCTGCCCATCTCCGTCCTGGTCGTGATCGATCTTCCGCCGCTCGATCGCCTCGGGCATGACCTCAGCGGCGGTCGGGGGATGACAGCGCCGCCAGGGGCGCCGCCCCTTCCCGCCCGCCGACCACCCGGTGACACACCCGCTACCGAAAGGCAGCCACGTGACCGCACAGCACCTCGGCCCGGACCCCACAACGGCCGGCCGCAGCAGCCGCGACTGGTGGCGGCAGGCCGTCGTCTACCAGGTGTACCCGCGAAGCTTCGCCGACTCCGACGGCGACGGCATCGGCGACCTCCCCGGTGTGACCTCCCGGCTCGGCCACCTCGCCGACCTCGGGGTGGACGCCGTCTGGCTGAGCCCCTTCTACCCCTCCGAACTGGCAGACGGCGGCTATGACGTGGCCGACTACCGCGACGTCGATCCGCGGCTGGGCACCCTCGACGACTTCGACGCGTTGGTCACCGAGGCGCACCGTCTCGGCCTCAAGGTGATGGTCGACATCGTGCCCAACCACTCCTCCGACCAGCACGTCTGGTTCCAGGAGGCGCTGCGGGCCGGCCCGGGGTCCGCCGCGCGGGAGCGCTACGTCTTCCGCGAGGGCAAGGGCGCACACGGCGCGGAGCCGCCCACCGACTGGCTCTCCTGCTTCGGCGGCCCCGCCTGGACCCGGCTCCCCGACGGCTGGTGGTACCTCCACCTCTTCGCCCCGCAGCAGCCCGACTTCAACTGGGACAACCCCGAGGTCCGCGCGGAGTTCCGGAAGACCCTGCGCTTCTGGTCGGACCGCGGCGTGGACGGCTTCCGGGTCGACGTGGCGCACGGCCTCGCCAAGGACCTGGCGGCGCCGCTCCGCGACATCGGCACCGTCGAGAGCTACCAACCGGACGACCTGCCCGAGGACGGCAGCCACCCCTTCTGGGACCGCGACGAGGTGCACGAGATCTTCCGCGACTGGCGCACGGTCTTCGACGAGTACGACCCGCCGCGGATCGCGGTCGCCGAGGCCTGGGTGCGCAACTCCCGGCGCACCGCCTACGCCACCCCGCAGGAGCTGGGCCAGGCGTTCAACTTCGACTTCCTCAGGGCGTCGCTGCACGCCGGGGAGCTCCGTTCCTCCATCGACACCGCGCTCGCCGACGCCCGGGCGGCCGGCGCCACCGCGACCTGGGTGCTCTCCAATCACGACGTGATCCGGCACGCCTCCCGGCACGGCCTGCCGGACGGCTGCGACGAGGAGGCCTGGCTGCTCTCCGACGGCCAACGGCCGGTGGTGGACCGGGAGTTCGGTCTGCGCCGGGCGCTCGCCGCGACCCTGCTGATGCTGGCGCTGCCCGGCGGCGGCTACGTCTACCAGGGCGAGGAACTGGGCCTGCCCGAGGTCGCCGACCTCCCCCGCGAGGCCCTGCGGGACCCGGTGTGGACCCGCAGCCGCGGCCGGTCGAAGGGCAGGGACGGCTGCCGGGTGCCGCTGCCCTGGCGGCGCGGGGGAAGCTCGTACGGCTTCGGCAGCGGCGGGTCCTGGCTGCCGCAGCCGCCGGGCTGGGGCGAGCTGTCCGTCGAGGCCCAGCAGGGCGATCCGGCCGCGCCCCTGGAGCTCTACCGCGCCGCGCTGCGGATCCGCCGCGGACTGCTCGCCGACGAGGCACTGGAGTGGATCGGCGGCCCGGAAGCGATGGCCGGCGGACTGCTGCACTTCCGCCGCTCCGGCGGCTGGGAGTGCGTGGCCAACCTCTCGGACGCCGTCCGACCGCTGCCCGAGGGGCAACTGCTGCTGTCCTCCGCGCCGCTGAGTGGCGACCGGCTGCCGCCGTGGACGACGGCCTGGGTACGGACGGCCGGCTGAGCCCCGGTGCCGGACCGGTGGCCCGCGCCCCTCAGGCGATCAGGGACGACAGGTCGCCGCGGGCCCGGGCCACCAGCGACTGGTCGTAGCGCCGCAGCAGCAGCCGGGCCAGCTCGGGGGCGTCGCCGAGGACCGGCGCGAGGACGTCGGCCCGGGCCTCCCGGGCGCCGGCCGCGATCCGGTCCGGGAGGAAGCCGGGGGCGATGACGTAGGGGGCGACGGCCACCCGCGCCACGCCCTCGGCCCGCAGGGCCCGTACGGCCTCGGCCGTACGGGGCAGAGATGCGGAGGCGAACGCAGGTCGCACGGCACACCAACCAGTGGTGCGCCGCCACTCCCGCGCGATTTCAGCGATCACTGCGATCGCCTCCGGGTCTGAGGAGCCCGCCGAGGCCAGCACGACCCCGGTCGAGCGACGGTCCCCGGGCCGCAGCCCGGCCTCCGCCAGCCGGCGCTCCAGCGCGGCGGTCAGGAGGGTGGACGGGCCGAGCACCTCGGCCTGGCGGATCGTCAGCCGCGGCAGCCGGGCCGCCGCCTCGCGCAGCACCGCCGGGATGTCGGACTTCGCGTGGAACGCCCGGGTCAGCAGCAGCGGCAGCGCCAGGACCTCCCGCTCTCCCTCGGCCGCCAGCCGCTCCAGCACCCGGGGGACCCGGGGTGCGTTGAAGTCCAGATGGCCGACCTCGACACGCAGCCCGGGCCGCAGCGACCGGACGCGCGCGCAGAGCGCGGCGACGGTCGCCGCGTGCCGTGGGTCGCGGCTGCCGTGGGCGACGACGAGGAGAGTGGGACGTGCGCTCATGGGATCAGTTCTTGACCAGGAGACCGCGGCTGCGCAGCACCCGCCGCTCGATCGGCGCGAAGATCAGCAGCTCGATGCCGATGCCGACGACGAGGATGAGGAAGATCGCCGCGAGCACCCAGGACATGTCCTGCAGCTCCCGGCCCTGCTCCAGCAACTGGCCCAGACCGGTGCCCAGATCGGGCGCGTTGACGATCAGCTCGGCGGCCATCAGGGAACGCCAGGAGAACGCCCAGCCCTGCTTCAGGCCCGCCAGGTAGCCCGGCAGCGCGGCCGGCAGCAGCACATGCCGCACCCCGGCCAGACCCGTCGCGCCGATGGTGCGGCCCGCGCGCAGGTAGAGCGGTGAGATCTGGTCGACGCCGGACACCAGGCCGTTGGCGATGGACGGGACGGCGCCGAGCAGCACCACCGCGTAGATCGTGGCGTCGCTCAGCCCGAACCAGATGATCGCGGCCGGCACCCAGGCCACCGACGGCAGCGACTGCAGACCGCTCAGGATCGGCCCGATCGCGGCCCGTACGGCCTTGACCTGGGCGACGATCAGCCCGAGCACCGTACCGATGGCGACCGAGGCCACGAAGCCCAGCGCACCGCGCGAGACGCTGGTCCACACGAAGCCCAGCAGGGTGCCCTCCAGCCACTTCTGCCGGAGCGAGCGGGCGACGTCGACGGGACTGGGCAGCAGGTAGTGCGGCTTGAGCTGGAAGTGGTAGGCGAGCTGCCACAGCCCCAGCACGACGACGATCGCGACGATCGGCGGGACCGCCTTCGACACGGCGGTCCGCAGCCAGGGCTGCCGGTGCACGACGGTGGATTCCAGGGCGTCGAGCCCGGCCTCCAGACCGGCGAGGTCCGCGGCGTCACCGCCCTTCGCGGCGTTGCCGGAGGCGGCCGGGTCGTCGTCGGTCCGGGTGGTCGTGGCCCCGGCCCGGGTCTCAGTGCTGGCCATGGCGGCGGATCTCCCCACGCAGCTGTTCGGTGATCTCGATGGACAGGTCGGCGACCGCGGCGTCCTCGATGCGCCGCGGCTGCGGGATGTCCACCTGCCACTCGCGGGCCACCCGGCCCGGACGGGAGGACAACAGGACCACCCGCTCGGCCAGCCGCACCGCCTCGCGGACGTTGTGTGTGACGAACAGGACCGACAGCTGCGTCTCCTGCCAGATGCGGGTCAGCTCGTCGTGCAGCACGTCCCGGGTGATCGCGTCCAGCGCGGCGAACGGCTCGTCCATCAGCAGCAGTTGGCTGTCCTGGGCGAGCGCCCGGGCCATCGCCACCCGCTGGCGCATGCCGCCGGACAGCTCGTGCACCCGCTTGCCGTAGGCGCCCTTGAGGCGGACGAGTTCGAGCAGCCGCTCGGCCTCGTCCCGGCGCTCGGCCCGCGGCACCCCGCGCAGCCGCAGCGCCAGTTCGATGTTGCGGCCCGCGGTCAGCCACGGGAACAGCGCGTGTTCCTGGAACATCAGGGCCGGCCGGCCGCCCGGCGTCTCGATGCGGCCGGCGGACGGCGCGTCCAGACCGGCCACGAGGTTGAGCAGGGTGGACTTGCCGCAGCCGGACGCCCCCAGGAGGCAGACGAACTCGCCGGGTGCCACCTCGATGTCGATGTCGTCCAGCACGTGCTGCTGGGCGCCCGGGCGGCCGAACGACTTCGAAACGTGATCGATGCGAGCCGCGTACGGCACGGTGGTGCCCGTGTCCGCCGTGGCGGGCTGCTGCTTGGTGAGCGTGGTGGTCGTCATCGGTGTCACCTCCTGGGGGAGTGCGGAGCTACGGGCTTACTTGGTGCCGAGACCGGCGTCGTCGACCGGCTGCTTGCCCTCGGACTTGAGGACCTTGTTCAGCAGCGTGAGGTCGTAGATGCCCGTCAGGTCCGGCTTCTTCAGCAGGCCCGCCTTCACGGCGTGGTCGGCCTCCTCCTGGAGGGTGGCGGCCAGCGGGTCGTCGGTGATGTCGATGTTCTTGAAGGCCGGGTCGAGGACGTCGGCCGGCAGCGCCTTACCGGCCACGTCCGGCTCGGCGAGCTTGGCGTTGAGGGCCTTCTTCGCCTCGTCCGGGTGCGACCGGATCCAGGCGTTGGTCTTCACCGAGGCGCGCAGTACCGCCTCCACGGCCTTCGGGTGCTCCTTGAGGAACTTCTGCGTGACGATCATGTTCGTGATGACGAACTTGCCGTCCTTCCACAGCTTCTTCTCGTCCAGGATGGTCTTGCCGCCCGCCGCGACGAGCTTGGAGGCGGTGGGCTCGGGCACCCAGGCACCGTCGATGGAACCCTGCTCGAAGACGGTCGGCGTCACCTTGTTGTCGGTGCGCTGGACGGTGACATCGCCCTTGCCCGTGGTGGCGTCGACCTTGTAGCCCTTGTCCGAGAGGAAGTTGAGCAGCGCCACGTCCTGGGTGTTGCCCAGCTGCGGGGTGGCGATCTTCTTGCCCTTGAGGTCGTCCAGCCCCTTGACCTTCTTGGGGTTGACGACGAGCGAGACACCGCCGGACGCCGAACCGGAGATGATCTTCAGGCTCTTGCCGTGCGACTTGGCGTAGCCGTTGATGGCGGGGGAGGGGCCGATCCAGCCGATGTCGATCGCGCCCGAGTTGAGCGCCTCGATCTCGGCGGGGCCCGCGTTGAAGAGGGAGGTCTTCACCTCGGTGCCGCCCAGTTCCTTCTGGAACCGGCCGTTCTGGAGGCCGATCAGCGGGGTGGCGTGGGTGGTGTTGCCGAAGAAGCCGAGCTTGATCTGGTCGAGCCCGTCGGTCTTGGGCCCCTTGGGGGCGACCTGGGCGGAGGTGTCCTTCTTGGCCTCGGAGCCGTAGCCGCAGGCGCCCAGCGCGCCGATCAGCACGGGGACGGAGACGGCGGCCGCCAGCAGGCGGTGTCGAACGGCAGACACGGAGGTGGTTCCTCTCGGAGGGCCGGGAGACTACGCGCCCTCTAGGGCGCGCCCGGCGGAGCAGTGGATCTTCGGAAGGGGGGCGTGGGGGGTACGGAGTCGAGCATCGTCAGCACACACATCGGCCGACTCCGCCCTGTCCGCTGCCCATGGCGCCGCTGCCGATGCGGCCGCCCTCCTTGGCGAAGGTCGAGAACACGTCGTTCAGCATGCTCAGACGTCCCATCCGTCGTCGTCCGTCCCCTCGGCCGGCGCCGCCTCGGCGGCCGCCTCCGCGAACGCGGTGCCCGCCATGCCCGCGGTCAGCGTCGTGCCGTCCGCCGGGTCGATCAGCAGGAACGAGCCGGTGCGCCGGGAGTCCGCGTACGCGTCCAGGGCCAGCGGCTCGGCCGTCCGGACCACCACCCGGCCGATGTCGTTGGCGGCCAGCTCTCCGGGCGCCGGGTGCTGCGAGAGGTCGTCCAGGGTCAGCCGGGACGGGATGTCCTTGACGATCGCCTTGACGGTGCGGGTGGTGTGCTTGAGCAGCACCCGCTGTCCGACGGTCAGCGGACGGTCCGCCACATGGCACACGGTCGCCTCGATGTCCTGCGTGACGGCCGGCGCGGCCGCCGTCGGGGCGATCAGATCACCGCGCGAGACGTCGATGTCGTCGGCGAGCCGGACGGTCACCGACTGCGGCGCCCAGGCGACGTCCACGGCCTCCCCGAGCGCGTCGATCCCCTCGATGGTGCTGGTACGGCCCGAGGGCAGCACCGTCACCGCATCGCCGACGCGCAGCACACCGGCGGCGATCTGGCCCGCGTAGCCGCGGTAGTCGGGGTGCTCGGCGGTCTGCGGCCGGATCACGTACTGGACCGGGAAGCGGGCCGGGTCGTCCGACGGATCGGCGACCACCGGCACGGTCTCCAGGTGCTCCAGCACCGTCGGGCCGCCGTACCAGTCCATGTTGGCCGACGGGGACACGACGTTGTCACCGGCCAGCGCGGAGATCGGGATCGCGGTGATCTCCGGGACGCCCAGCGAGCCCGCGTAGGTCGTGAACTCCGCGGCGATCGCGGCGAAGACGGACTCCTCGTAGCCGACCAGGTCCATCTTGTTGACGGCCAGGACGACGTGCGGGACGCGCAGCAGGGCGGCGACCGCGGCGTGCCGGCGGGTCTGCTCGACCACGCCGTTGCGGGCGTCGACCAGCACCACGGCCAGCTCGGCGGTCGAGGCGCCGGTGACCATGTTGCGGGTGTACTGCACGTGCCCCGGGGTGTCCGCCAGGATGAACCGGCGGCGCGGCGTGGCGAAGTAGCGGTAGGCGACGTCGATGGTGATGCCCTGCTCGCGCTCGGCACGCAGCCCGTCGGTCAGCAGCGCCAGGTCCGGCGTCTCCTGCCCGCGGCCCAGCGAGGCCCGCTCGACGGCCTCCAGCTGGTCGGCCAGCACCGACTTGGAGTCGTGCAGCAGCCGGCCCACCAGCGTGGACTTGCCGTCGTCGACGGAACCGGCGGTGGCGAAGCGCAGCAACGAGGTGGCGCCGGCGTCCACGACGCCGTCAACGGCATTGGTGGTGCTCATGGTTAGAAGTACCCCTCGCGCTTGCGGTCCTCCATGGCGGCCTCGGACATCTTGTCGTCGGCCCTCGTCGCGCCCCGCTCGGTCAGCCGGGAGGCGGCGATCTCGGCGATCACCTTCTCGATGGTGTCGGCGTCGGAATCGACCGCGCCGGTGCAGGACATGTCGCCGACGGTGCGGTAGCGCACCAGACGGGTCTCGACCGTCTCGCCGTCCTTCGGGCCGCCCCACTCGCCCGGCGCCAGCCACATGCCGCTGCGGGCGAAGACCTCGCGCTCGTGGGCGTAGTAGATGGCGGGCAGTTCGATCTTCTCGCGGGCGATGTACTGCCAGACGTCCAGCTCGGTCCAGTTGGACAGCGGGAAGACCCGGACGTGCTCACCGGGCGAGTGCCGGCCGTTGTACAGCTGCCACAGCTCCGGGCGCTGCCGGCGCGGGTCCCAGCCGCCGAACTCGTCGCGCAGCGAGAACACCCGCTCCTTGGCGCGCGCCTTCTCCTCGTCCCGGCGGCCGCCGCCGAAGACCGCGTCGAAGCGGTTCTTCTCGATGGCGTCCAGCAGCGGCACGGTCTGCAGCGGGTTACGGGTGCCGTCCGGGCGCTCGCGCAGCTCACCGCGGTCGATGAAGTCCTGCACGGAGGCGACGTGCAGCCGCAGCCCGTGCTGCTCGACCGTGCGGTCGCGGTAGTCGAGGACCTCGGGGAAGTTGTGCCCGGTGTCGACGTGCAGCAGCGAGAACGGCACCGCGGCCGGCGCGAACGCCTTCAGCGCCAGGTGCAGCATGACGATGGAGTCCTTGCCGCCGGAGAACAGGATCACCGGCCGCTCGAACTCGCCCGCCACCTCGCGGAAGATGTGCACCGCCTCGGACTCCAGCGCGTCCAGGTGCGACAGCGCGTACGGGGAGTCGCCCTCGTGCCCCGGGCCGGTCTCGGTGATGGAAGCAGCCGTGGTCACGCTGCACCTCTTTCGTTCGCTTCTCCGCCCGCGCGGCGCAGCGGTGCGGCCATCGTTGTTGTCTGCGGGCCGGCGGCCGCGCGCGCGTCGCTCACAGGAGTCCCCTTTCGGTGAGCAGCTCGTACAGCGCCGCGGCGGACTCCTGCACGGTCTGGGTGTGCGACTCGATGCGCAGATCGGGCGATCCGGGAGCCTCGTACGGGTCGTCCACGCCGGTCAGCCCGGAGATCTCGCCGGCCGCCTGCTTGGCGTACAGGCCCTTCACATCGCGCTCGGAGCACACCTCGACCGGGGTCGCCACGTGCACCTCCAGATACGCGGTGCCCTCGGTCTGGTGGCGCTTGCGCACCGCCTCGCGGCTGTCCGCGTAGGGCGCGATCACCGGCACCAGCGCCTTGACGCCGTTGCTGGCCAGCAGTTCGGCGACGAAGCCGATCCGCTGGACGTTGGTGTGCCGGTCCTCGCGGGTGAAGCCGAGGCCCGCGGAGAGGAACTCGCGGATCTCGTCGCCGTCGAGCACCTCGACGCGGTGGCCCTCGCCGCGCAGCTTCCCGGCCAGCTCGCGCGCAATGGTCGTCTTGCCCGCGCTCGGCAGACCGGTCAGCCAGATCGTGGCGCCCGTCATGGATATCTCCTGATGCGTCGTCATCCGTGCAGCCCGCACTCGGTCTTGTTGCTCCCGGCCCAGCGGCCGGCCCTGGCGTCCTCGCCCGCCAGCACCCGCCGGGTGCAGGGCGCGCAGCCGACGGAGGCGTAGCCGTCCATCAGCAGCGGGTTGGTGAGCACCCCGTGCTCGGCCACGTACGCGTCCACGTCGGCCTGCGTCCAGCGGGCGATGGGCGAGACCTTCACCTTCTGCCGCTTGGCGTCCCAGCCGACGACGGGGGTGTTCGCCCGGGTCGGCGACTCGTCCCGGCGCAGCCCGGTCGCCCAGGCGTCGTACCCGGTCAGGCCCTCTTCGAGCGGCTTGACCTTGCGCAGGGCGCAGCACAGGTCGGGGTCGCGGTCGTGCAGCTTCGGCCCGTACTCGGCGTCCTGCTCGGCCACCGTCTGACGGGGCGTCAGGGTGATGAGGTTGACGTCCATCACCTCGGCGACCGCGTCGCGGGTCCCGATCGTCTCGGGGAAGTGGTAGCCGGTGTCCAGGAAGACCACGTCCACGCCCGGAAAGGCCCGCGAGGCCAGGTGCGCGACGACCGCGTCCTCCATCGAGGAGGTGACGCAGAAGCGCGGACCGAAGGTCTCGGCGGCCCAGGTGAGGATCTCCAGGGCGGACGCGTCCTCCAGGTCGCGGCCCGCCTGCTCGGCGAGCTGCTGGAGATCGGTAGCGGTGGTCACGACGTACCTCCGTCAGTGGCAGGGGAGTTGGCGGACGTCCCGGGGGCCAGCAGCCCCAGGAACGACAGCCGGAACGCACGGCTGCAGGACCGGCATTCCCACGTGCCGTGGCCCTCTTCCGAAGGCCGCAGGTCCTCGTCCCCGCAGTAGGGGCAGTAGAAGGGCGCGGCTCGCTCGCTCACTTCAGCGCACCCTCTTCCGCCCGGGCGGCCCAGGTGGCGAAGCGCTCGCCGTCCTCGCGCTGCTCCTGGAAGTTGCGCAGCACCCGCTCGACGTAGTCGGGGAGTTCGTCGGCGGTGACCTTCAGGCCGCGGACCTTGCGGCCGAAGCCGGCCTCCAGGCCCAGTGCGCCGCCCAGGTGCACCTGGTAGCCCTCGACCTGGTTGCCGTCGTCGTCCAGGACCAGCTGGCCCTTGAGGCCGATGTCCGCGGTCTGGATGCGGGCGCAGGCGTTGGGGCAGCCGTTGAGGTTGATGGTCAGCGGCTCGTCGAAGTCCGGGAGGCGGCGCTCCAGTTCGTCGATCAGGGACGCGCCGCGGCCCTTGGTCTCCACGATCGCCAGCTTGCAGAACTCGATGCCGGTGCAGGCCATCGTGCCGCGGCGGAACGGCGAGGGCGTGACCTGGAAGTCCAGCGCCTCCAGGCCCGCGACCAGCGCGTCGACCTGGTCCTCCGCGACGTCGAGGATGATCATCTTCTGCTCGACGGTGGTGCGCAGGCGGTCCGAGCCGTGCGCGGCGGCGAGTTCGGCGATCTTGGTGAGGGTGGTGCCGTCGACCCGGCCGACGCGCGGGGCGAAGCCCACGTAGAAGCGGCCGTCCTGCTGCCGGTGCACGCCGACGTGGTCGCGCCACCTCTGGACGGGCTCCTCGGGCGCCGGGCCGTCGACCAGCTTCCGGTTCAGGTACTCGTCCTCCAGCACCTGGCGGAACTTCTCGATGCCCCAGTCGGCGACCAGGAACTTCAGCCGGGCGCGGTTGCGCAGCCGGCGGTAGCCGTAGTCGCGGAAGATCCCGACGACGCCGGCCCAGACGTCCGCGACCTCGTCCAGCGGGACCCAGGTGCCCAGCCGCTGGGCGAGCTTGGGGTTGGTGGACAGCCCGCCGCCGACCCACAGGTCGAAGCCCGGACCGTGCTCGGGGTGGACGACGCCGACGAACGCCACGTCGTTGATCTCGTGGACCACGTCCTGGACCGGCGAGCCGGAGATCGCGGTCTTGAACTTGCGCGGCAGGTTGGAGAACTCCTTGCTGCCGATGTAGCGCTCGTGGATCTCCTCCACGGCCGGGGTGCCGTCGATGATCTCGTCCTCGGCGATACCGGCCACCGGGGAGCCGATGATCACGCGCGGGCAGTCGCCGCACGCCTCGGTCGTGGACAGCCCGACGCCCTCCAGCTTCTCCCAGATGGCCGGAACGTCCTCGATCCGGATCCAGTGCAGCTGGATGTTCTGCCGGTCGGTGATGTCCGCGGTGCCGCGGGCGTACTGCTCGGAGACCTCGCCGATGGCCCGGAGCTGGGCCACCGTCAGCCGGCCGCCGTCGACCCGGACCCGCAGCATGAAGTACCTGTCGTCCAGCTCCTCCGGCTCCAGGATCGCGGTCTTGCCGCCGTCGATCCCGGGCTTGCGCTGGGTGTAGAGGCCCCACCAACGCATGCGCCCGCGCAGGTCGTTGGGGTCGATCGAGTCGAAACCGGCCTTGGAGTAGATCGTCTCAATGCGTGTCCGCACATTGAGACCGTCGTCGTCCTTCTTGAACTGCTCGTTTCCGTTGAGCGGCGTGAAATGACCTACGGCCCACTGGCCCTCGCCGCGGTGGCGTCCGGCCTTGCGGCGGGTCGAAGCGGCTGCGGGTCGGTCGGGGGAGGCGGCCATGGGTGTACGTCCTTCTGGGCGGGCTCAGGGGATCGGGACCGGCGCCGGAGGCCCGTGCCGACCTGCGCAGACACACCGAAGCGCGGCGCGTGGACAACGCGTCGGCGACAGCTGCGGGTCAAAGGGGGTTCCGGCGCGTCCGCGACGATGGGGACGGCGGGTGATCGGTGGTGCCGGGTGCTGTCCAGGGCCATGGGCCCTGGCTGGAAACAGCCTCAGCCCGCCCGACAAATGGCGCTGGACATGCGGCCGAGGTCGACGTGCCGCCGACTCACCAAGGCAATTCCAGCTCTGGACATGACGGAAGCGTGGCACGCCGCTCTCCGGCCAGTCCACCGCTATCCATGATGTGGACAACCCTGTCCCGCTTGATGAGACAGGGTGACGTCGATCACTTCCCGGCGGTCGATTGCGGCGGCGAGGTGAGCGGTCCGGCGCCCGGCCAGGGGCCCGGTGTCGGCACGTCGGGCTCCTCGGTCACCGTGGTGTCGTAGACCCGGAAGCCGCGGCGTTCGTAGTTGGCCATCGCGTGCTCACCGTCCTTGCTGCAGGTGTGCACCCAGACCCGGCGCGTCGACGGCCGGCCCGGCCACCGTTCGGCCAGGTCCCAGGCCCGCTCGATGCCGTACGTCAGCAGATGGCCGCCGATCCGGCGGCCCCGGAAGGCCGGTATCAGCCCGAAGTAGGCGATCTCCACGGAGGCGTCCGGCCCCGCGGCCAGCTCGATGAATCCCGCGGGCGTCCCGCGCTCGTACGCCACCCAGGTCTCGGTCCCCGGCCGCCCCAGGTACTCCGCCCACTGCGCGTACGACCACGGCAGCCGGTCGGTCCAGGTGACGTCCCCGCCCACCGCCGTGTAGAGGAAGCGACTGAACTCGGGCGAAGGCACCTCGGCCCGGGCGATCCGGACACCCTGCCCGGCCGGCGGCTCCTGCCCGCGGGACAGGTCGGCGCGCGAGGTCTGTTCGAGGTACCAGGTGGTGACCGAGATGCTCATGCGGCCAATACATCACATCGGGACGCGGGGGAGCGGGGCCGGGCGGGGCAGGGTGAGGCCGGGCGAGCTGGGCGGGGCCGGGCGTGCGGCGGAAGGAAGGCTTCCGGCGTTCCGCATGATGAGACGGTGGTTCGCATCGTGGGGCATCCCGGCCCGCGCGGCCCGGGCAGCCGGTGCGGCTCGTACGGCTTCCCGCGGGCACCTCGCGCCCGGCCCCGTACGTCCTCACACGCTCCCGGTCATCCTGGCGAAGACCACCACATTGCCCGTGTACCCGGACCCCGCCGCGTACGGACCCCCGCAGGTCAGCACGCGCAGCTCGGGGCGACCGGTGCCGCCGTAGACCTTACGGGCGGGGAAGTCGCGCTTGTCGAAGACCTGGACGCCGTAGACCTCGAAGACCGCGGTCCGCCCGTCCTCGCGGATCACCCGGATCGTGCTGCCCTTCGCCAGGCGGCCCAGCCCGTAGAAGACCGCGGGGCCACTGTGGGTGTCGACGTGCCCGACGAGGACGGCGGTGCCCCGCTCCCCCGGAGAGGGCGCGTCCGCGTACCAGCCCGCCAGATTGGGGTTCCCTCCCGGCGGGGCCTCGATCCAGCCGTCCTTGTCCAGGCCCAGCGGCAGCACCGGCGCGGACACCGCGAGCGACGGGATGTCGACCTCGGCCGGGGCCGAACGGGGCAGTGGCGCGGCCGCGGGGCCGGCCGCGCCACCGGGCACCACCGAGGTGGCGGTCCCCGGCTGCGGCGGCCCGTCCGGATCGTTCGACAGCCCCTGCCGCAGCATCCCGAACCCCACCAGACCGGCCAGCGCGAGCATGCCCCACCGCGGCCGGCGCGCGACCGCGACGGCCTCCGCGGGCGCCGCCTCCGGCGGATCCGTCGGGCTCATCGCTCACCTCCCGCACACCGCGGCCACCACCTTCATGGCCCGGTCGGCACGCTAGGCCGTGCCCGCCCCGGCGGCGACACCGGACGTCCGAACGGGTGCCGACCCGGGGCCGGACCCGGTCACGCACCGGGCCGGTCCCCGCCCGGTCACGTACCGGCCCGGCCCCGCGCGGGCATGCCGAGTCCTGGCTCTGGACAGGACGCGCCGAGCTCCGCCCCGGCCCGGTCGCGCCGAGTCCCGGGTCGTTCGGTCGCAACGGACTCGCCGTTCCGCATCCCTAAGCGGCGGAATCTGCCTCCGGTGCTTCCCGCCGCGCCGCCGGCTCAGGACGGGGGCCGCCCGCGCCGGGCCGCCGCTACCGCCGGAGCCAGCGAGTGCGGCAGCAGCCGCCCGGGCCGTGCCGGGAGCCGCAGTTCCACCTCCACCCCGTCGGCGAAGCGGTACGGCCGGTGCGCCAGCACGCTCCCCAGATGGCGGCGCAGCCGGGACAGCTCGGCGCGCACCGTCACCGTACGCCCGGCGTCGCCGAAGAGGTCCTGGGCGAGTTCGGCAGCGGTGCGCCCCTGCGGCTGCGCGGCCAGCACGAAGAGCAGCTCGGCATGGCGCGGCGACAGCTCGTGCGACCAGCTGCCGGCCGGCCCGCTGACCGTGACCGTCGAGCCGTCCCGCCGGCTGACGTCCAGGACGACCCGGCTCGGCACCGGCTCCCGCTCCGCCCGCCCCACCCGGATCAACCAGCCGCCCGGAAGCGGTTCCAGGGCACACATGCCGTAGCGCGGCAACCACAACGGCCCGGCCGCGGGCGCCTTCGGCAGCGCCAACCGGTCCGGCGGTGTCAGCCCCGTGACGGCCACGACCCAGCCGTTCGGATCGACCACCAGTGCCTGCCCGCCGAGCCGCGCCAGCACCGGCGCCGCGCTCGACCGCAGCCGTTCCAGGGACCGGTGGTGACGGGTGCGCAGCTCACCCTCGGCGAGCCGGGCGACCGCGGACACCAGCGAGAGCGTGGTGGGGTGGAACGACTGCGCCGGTCCGCTGACGTCCACGGTGCCCAGCAGCCGCCCGTCCCGCGGGTCGTGCAGCGGCGCCGCGGCACAGGTCCACTGGTGGTGGCTGCGCACGAAGTGCTCGGCGGAGTGCACCAGCACCGGGCGGCGGGCCACCAGGGCGGTGCCGATGGCGTTGGTGCCGACGACCTGCTCCGTCCAGTCGGCGCCCTTGTCGAAGCCGAGCCGGTCGGCCATCCGCCGTACCGGAGCGCTGCCCTCCCGCCACAGGACCCGGCCCTCGGCGTCGGTGACGACCATGATCTGCTGTGCCGCGTCGGCGGCCGCCAGCAGCCCCTCGTTCAGCACCGGCAGCACCGCCGCCAGCTGCGACTTCTGCCGCCGGTACTCCAACTCGGCGACCGGTAGCGGCTGTTGGGCCGGATCGGCGTCCGGGTCGACACCGGAGTCCAGCGCCCGGCGCCACGAAGCGCCGATCACCGCACGGGGGGCGTCGGCCGGGCCGCCGGGCGCCCCGCCGGCGAGCGCGGCCTCGCGGACGGTGGCGATCCGGCGGGCGGTGGCACGGACTTCCTGGGCCGACCAGATGGCGCTGTCGATCGTGCTGTCGCTCACGCTGCTCTCCGTTGTGCACTGTCCCTGGGGGCGTCCCTCGATCATGCCGGGCTCACGGGTTCACGGTCGGCCCGACCGGGAGGTCCCCCCGGTCCGTGCGCCCATGGTGCCGTCATCGGCCCGCCATGGAGGCGCCATTGCCCACATCGGCTCCCGGGAAGTGCAACGCCCTGCAACCGTTGTGGCGTATGACGGGGAAACGGGACTCTGGCCCGAGCGGCCGATGGCATCTCGCCACCGCGGATTCGCCGGTCACCCGTCGGAGAACCCGCCGGTTGTCGCCGGGAAGTCCATCGGCCGCTGCGCGACGTCGGGACGGTACGGGGGAGGGGGCTCCACGGTGGCCGCTGCTCCGCGCGTCGTGGTGATCGGAGCGGGTGAGGGGGTACGAAGGGCACGGGCCGCCCGGCTGGCCGGCCACTACGCGATCCCCCTGCTGCCCGCGGTCGACATCTTGATAAAGCGTCAGTTGCTGCCTGAAGACGGCTATGTGATCGACAGCCCGCCGCAACTGCTCGACCGGGTGGCCGGCGTCGGCGGTCTGCTGCCCGTACTGGCCTTCGTCGACCTGGTGGTGCTGCTGCCCGGGGCGGGATCGAGCGGTACGGAGGAGACTTCCCGCGTGCTGCGCTTCTACGACGCGCGCGGGGTGCTGCTGACCGTGGGGGCGGACACCCCCGACGACGAGATCATCCTGGTCATCGACGCGGCACTGCGTGGGCGCGGCGACCCGGAAGGCCCGCCCGGGACACCCTGGCGGCCCTGAGACGGGGGAGCGGTGCCGAGTCGGCGCGGCACCGCTCCCCGACCGGCGCGGCGGCGGCTACCCCCTGTCCCCGTCCCTTCGCGAGGCCACGGCCCGAAGCGACGGGGAGCCGCCGCCGCGTCGAGCCTCCGCGAGCGGGGCCGGCGCGGCGTCAAATTCCCTGGCCGGGAATCTTCCGCGCGGGGAATCTTCCGCGCGGGGAATCTTCCGCGCGGGGAACCTCCCACGCGGGAACCTCCCACGCGGGAATCTTCCTGGCCGGGAACCTCCCACACGGGGAACATCCCTCCCCGGGAACCTCCCACGCTGGGAATCTTCCTGGCCGGGAATCTCCCACGCCGGGAACCTCCCTCCTCGGGACATCCCTCCCCGGGAATATCCCTCGCCGCCGCCTCGTTGTGGCCCCGCAGGGGGCCTTCGTGTCCCCTACGGGATCCGTTCGACCGTCCCCTACGGGATCCGTTCGACCGCCCCCTACGGGATCCGTTCGACCGCCCCCTTAAGGGCAGCGGGCCGGGTCCTCGGCAACTCGGCGCCGTCGGCCGTTGTTGCCCTCGGCAACGGGGCACCGACCGCCGTCGTCCTCAGCAGTCCAGCACCGGCCGGGACCGGTTCACCACCGTTGCCAGGTCCAGGGTGTGGGGCAGGGTGCCGAAGGCCGCGCCGGCGTCGCCGCCCAGGCGGGAGGCGCAGAAGGCGTCCGCGACCGCGGGGGGCGCGTGGCGTACCAGCAGTGAGCCCTGCAGCACCAGCGCCATCCGCTCCACCAGGCGCCGGGCGCGGGCCTCGATGCCCTCCAGGTCGGCGAGTTCGGTGAGCATCCCCTTGATGGCCCGGTCCAGCCGGTGGTCCGCGCCGCGCGCCGTACCGATCTCGGTCAAGTAGGCGTCCAGCGTGCCGGGTTCGCGGCGCAGGGCGCGCAGCACGTCGAGTGCCTGGATGTTCCCCGAACCCTCCCAGATCGAGTTCAGCGGCGCCTCGCGCAGCAGCCGCGGCAGTCCCGACTCCTCGACGTAGCCGTTGCCGCCCAGGCACTCCAGCGCCTCGGCCACCACCGGCGTGCAGCGCTTGGTCACCCAGTACTTCGCCGCCGGGACCGCCAGCCGCAGCAGCTGCCGGTCCTGTTCGGTGCCGCCGTCGTACGCCGCCGCCAGCCGCAGCGCGAGGGTGGTCGCCGCCTCCGACTCCAGCGCCAGATCGGCCAGGACGTTGCGCATCAGCGGCTGGTCGGTCAGCCGGCGGCCGAACGCCTCGCGGTACGCGGTGTGGTGCAGCGCCTGGGCCACCGCCTGCCGCATCACCGCCGCCGACGCGCTGACGCAGTCCAGCCGGGTCGCCGCGACCATCTCGATGATCGTCGCCACCCCGCGGCCCTCCTCGCCGACCCGGCGCGCCCACGTCCGCCCGTCGAACTCGACCTCCGCGGAGGCGTTCGACCGGTTGCCGAGCTTGTCCTTGAGCCGCTGGATGCGGAAGGAGTTGCGGGTGCCGTCCGGCAGCACCCGCGGCAGCAGGAAGCAGGTCAAACCCCCCGGTGCCTGGGCCAGCACCAGGAACGCGTCGGACATCGGGGCCGAGCAGAACCACTTGTGTCCGGTCAGCACGTACTCGCCGGGGCCCGACAGCGGTTCGGCGCGGGTGGTGTTGGCGCGTACGTCGCTGCCGCCCTGCTTCTCCGTCATGGCCATGCCCGCCAGCGCGCCGGCCTTCTCGGCGGCCGGCCCCAGCTCCTGCTCGTAGATCCACGAGGTCAGCAGCGGCTCCCATTCGGCGGCCAGCTCCGGCTCGTGGCGCAGGGCGGGCACCGCCGCATGGGTCATCGACAGCGGGCAGCCGTGGCCCGCCTCGGCCTGGGTCCACACGATGAAGCCCGCGGTGCGGCGCAGATGGCCGTCCGGCCGTGACCAGGCGTCGTTCAGCCCGGCGGAGACGGCGTGGCCGAGCAGCCGGTGCCAGGCCGGGTGGAACTCCACCTCGTCGATCCGGTGGCCGTAGCGGTCGTGGGTGTGCAGCACCGGGGGGTGGGTGTTGGCCTGCTCGCCCCACTGCTGGGCGTGCGCGGAGCCGGCGGCTTCCCCCAGCCGGCCCAGTTCCTGGCGGACCTCGTCCAGGCGGTCGGCGGCGATGTGCCGGGTGATGCCCTCGGTGAGGGCCGGGTCGCTCGCGAACACGTCGTATCCGACCAGCGGCGGGGGCTGGTTTGTGACCGTGTGAGTGGTGGCTGCCATGCAGCTACGGTAAGGAGGTGCAGCCGGAGAACGAACCAACCGAGCGGCACGCGGGCCGTCTGACCAGGGCCCGTGTGCTCTACCGCAACGTCTCCACACGCCGGCTGGCCTGGTTGCTGCTCAAGGACATCGTCCACTCCTGCATGACCTACCGCGTCACCGGACTGGCCGCCGAGGCGGCGTTCTGGTGCCTGCTGTCGCTGCCGCCGCTGATCCTCGGTCTCCTCGGCGTGCTCGGCTACACCCAGACCTGGATCGGGCACGACACCCTCGACAGCGTCCGGCAGCACATCCTGGGCGTGGCGGGCACGGTGCTCTCCGACAAGGGCGTGGACGAGGTCGCCCGGCCGCTGCTGAACGACGTCTTCACCGGCCGCCGGCCCGACGTCATCTCGCTCGGCTTCGCCATCGCCCTGTGGTCCGGCTCCCGCGCCCTGAACGTCTTCGTCGACACCATCACGATCATGTACGGGCTCGACGGCCGCCGCGGCATCGTCCGGACCCGGCTGCTGTCGTTCGCGCTGTACGTCGCCGGGCTGCTGGTCGGCGCGGTCGCGCTGCCGCTGATGGTGGCCGGGCCGGACGCCGTGGTGAGCCTGCTGCCGGCCAGTGAGCATGTCGTCCGGGCGCTGTACTGGCCGGTCGTCCTGCTGCTGTCGGTCGCCTTCCTCACCACCCTCTACCACCTCTCGGTGCCGGTCCGGTCGCCCTGGCCGGAGGACATTCCCGGGGCGGTGGTGGCGCTCGGCATCTGGGTGCTGGGCAGTTTCCTGCTGCGGCTGTACCTGGTCTCGACGGTCGAGGGGCCCACGATCTACGGCTCGTTGGCGGCGCCGGTCGCGGTGCTGCTGTGGATCGGCGTCTCGGCGTTCGCGGTGCTGGTCGGCGCCGCGATGAACGCCTCGCTGGACCGGGTCTGGCCGTCGGCCGCCACCGCCGAGGCGCGCGAGGAGATGGCCCGGCGGCTGGCGGCGAAGCGGGCCGCCGCCGAGGCGAAGAAGCGGGACGAGGACGGGCCGGAGGGCCGGGAGGGCCGGGAGGGGCCTGCGGGTCCGGCGGGTCCGGCGAATGGGTAACGCGTAACGGCCTTACCCGTTCGCACCATTGACACCTCCCTGGATGGGCGCAGATGATCCTGGCCCACGAGCGAACGAAAGTTCACCAGGCGAACGAGGGTCGCCGGAGAGATCGGTAGCCGTAGCCGTAGTCCGGTAGCCGGTAGTCCGCTCGCCGTATCCCGAAGACGAGGTGCCCGAGGTGCCCATGCCACCCACCGCTCCGCGCCATACCTTCCGTTCCGTCGCGCCCGTCCTGGCGCTGTGCTGGCTCGCCGTCTTCTTCGAGGGGATGGACGTCAATGTCTACGGCGCCGTCATGCCGCGGATGCTCGACGACCCCGGGCTCGGCCTCGGCCCCGCCACGGCCGGCACCATCGGCAGCTGGACCACGCTCGGCATGCTGGTCGCCGCCCTCGTCATCGGACCCGTCACCGACCGCCTCGGCCGCCGCCCGGTCCTCGCCGTCAGCGTCGCCCTCTTCTCCCTCGGTTCGGCGATCTGCGCGCTCTCCGGCACCCCCGCGCCCTTCGGCGCCGGACGGTTCCTGGCCGGCCTCGGCTTCGGCTCCCTGCTGCCCATCTGCCTGTCCATGGTGCTGGAGTTCGCCCCGCCGCGCCGGGCCGCGCTGGCCACCGGACTGCTGATGACCTCGTACCACGTGGGCGGCATGTTCGCGACGGGCCTCGGCATGACGCTCGCCCCCGCGCTCGGGTGGCGTTCGATCTTCTGGGCCGGTGTGCTGCCCGCGCTGATCGCGATCCCGCTGCTGCTGCGCCTGCTGCCGGAGTCCCCCGGTGTGCTGCTCGCCAAGGGCCGTACCGCCGAGGCGCATGCGATCGCCGACCGCTACGGCATGGCCCGCCCCGGCCCCGCCGACGCCCCGGCCCCCGGGACCGGCGGCCGGCCGTCCTCCGTCCTGGCCCTCTTCCGCCCCGGCGCCCGCTGGGCCACGCCGCTCCTCTGGCTCGCCTCGTTCTGCGGACTGCTCCTGGTCTACGGCGTCGGCACCTGGCTGCCCCAGATGATGCGCGCCTCCGGTTACGGCCTCATCTCCTCGGTCAGCTTCCTGCTCGTCATCAACATCGGCGCGGTCGTCGGCATGTTCATCGCCGGCCGCACCGCCGACCGCTACGGCCCGGTGCGGGTCTCCGCCCTCTGGTTCCTGCTCACCGCCGCCGGCGCCCTGCTCCTGAGGGCGCACCTGCCGCTCGCCCTCACCTACGCCGTGGTCGCGGTCACCGGCATCTGGCTCTTCAGCGCCCAGGTGATGGTCTATGCCGCCGCCGACCGCGTCTACCCGGCCGCCGACCGTGCCACCGGCATGGGCTGGGTCACCGGCGTCGGCCGCACCGGCGCCGTGGTCGGCCCCTGGCTGGGCGGCATCCTCGCCGCCGGCGGCAACGCCCAACTGGGCTTCGTGGCCTTCGCGTTGGCGGGCCTGGTGGGCGCCCTCGCGATCGGCCTGGTGCCGGTGGCCCGCCGCGTCGGCAACGGAGCGGCGTCGCCGGCAGCGTTGGGGGCGCAGGCCGAGGCACAGGCGGGGGCGGAGTAAGGGGGGAGGCGCGGGTAACGGGGAGGGGCCGGGTAGCGGGGAGGGGCGGCGCGCACGGCTCTCCCCGGAGGCGTGCGGCGAGTGCCTCCAGGGGGACCCGCAGCCCGGCCACCGGCCGGAAGTTCGCGGCGGCGTAGTCCCATGCGCTCGCCTGGAAGGCCGGATTGCGCTTTCCGTCCTGATAGGACGGGGTCGCCTCCCAGTAACGGCTCCGGTGGGGGGACGGAAAGCGCCGTCACAGGACGGGGATCCGTACGTACCGGCCGGCCACCGCGAGGTCCGCCTCGATGGCGGTGGCCGTCTCGCGCAGGGCCGGGAGGAGTGCGTCGCGGGTGGCGGCGGGGGAGGTGCGGCCCGCGTGGGTGGAGACGTTGACGGCTGCCACGACCTCTCCGGTGCGGTCGCGCACGGGGACGGCGAGCGAGCGCAGTCCCTCCTCCAGTTCCTCGTCGACCAGGGCGTATCCGTCGGCGCGGACCTGCCGGAGGAGGCCCAGGAGGGTCTCCTCGTCGGTGACGGTGTGCCGGGTGAACGGCCGGAGGTCGGTGAGGGACAGCCGGGCGGACACCTCCGCGGGCGGCAGGCCGGAGAGCAGGGCCCGGCCCATGGACGTCGCGTAGGCGGGGAAGCGGGTGCCCAGGGTGATGTTGACGCTCATGATGCGCACGGTGGGGACCCGGGCGACGTACTGGATGTCGTCGCCGGAGAGGACCGCCATGGAGGCGGAGTCGTGCACCCGCTCGACCAGCGCGGCCAGGTGGGGCTGCGCGATGGCCGGCAGCGTCAGGCCCGAGAGGTGCGCGAAGCCCAGCTCCAGCACCTTCGGCGTGAGCCGGAAGAGCTTGCCGTCCGAGGCGAGGTAGCCGAGGTGCTCCAGGGTGATCAGGGCCCGCCGGGCGGTGGCCCGGGCCAGGCCGGTGGCCTCCGCGACGGCGGTGAGCGGGAGTGCCGCGCGGCCGGCGCCGAAGGCGGTGAGGGTGATCAGTCCGCGGGCCATGGACTCGACGAACTCGGGGCCCAGCTCCTGTTTGGAGGCCCGCATCCAGGAGGCGTGGGAGGAGTCGGACGCGCCCCCGGCGGCCCCCGGCTCCGGTGCGGAGGGGGCCGCATGCGGGGCGGTCAGGGCGAGTTCCATGGCCGTCACCGTGTCGCGCAGCCGGGGGAGGACCGCACCGGGCAGCTCGGCGGCGGACAGCCGGCTGGTGTGGCTGACGACGCTCACCGCGCAGACGATCCGGCCGGACGGGTCCCGTACGGGCATCGCGACCGCGACCAGGCCCGGTTCGATGAGCTGGTCGTCCAGGGACCAGCCGGCCGTGCGGGCGGAGTCAACTCGGCTCTCGAATACGGAAGTTGGGGAAGTGGTGGACTCCGCCTCGGCGTCGGGGCGTGGGGGGACGGCCGGGAAGCCGGCGTCCGTCGGGTCGGCCGCGCGGCGGCGGCGCCAGCGCTCCCAGTCCGCCGCGTCCCAGGCGTCCGCGAACAGCGCCCCGGGCGCGCCGCGTTCGGCGGGCAGCAGATCGCCGATGCGGAAGGCGAGGGACATCGCGCGGCGGCGGGTGGCCTGGTGGACGAAGCGCACACCGTCGCCGTCCGGGACCGCGAGCGAGACCGACTCGTCCAGCTCGTCGGCCAGCCGGTCGGCGAGCGGGCCCAGCCGGTCCGGGAGCCCGGACGCCGCGAGATAGGCGTTGCCGAGCTCCAGCAAGCGCGGCGCGAGCACCGCGTCCCGGCCGTCGACGCGGACGTAACCGAGCCGGGCGAGGGTGCTCAGCACCCGGTCGACGGTGGACCGGGCCAGACCGGTGCCCCGTACCAGATCGCCCACCGCCTGGCGGCCGCCGCCGGCCGACAGCTCCCGCAGCACCGTCAGGCAGCGGATCAGCGGACCCACCGCTTCCGGCGGGGTGGCCGGGGAGGGCGGTGCGGCGGGGGCGGGGTGGGTCATGGCCTCTCCCTCGTGCGGTGATCTCGTGCGAACCGTACCCGGCGGACCGTTGACAGGGTCGGGGGCGGGGTCCAGACTCGGAGCGGCATTATGAACTTAAGTTCACTGGGCGAACGACTGGCTGGAGGGCCCCCGTTCTTCCTGTCTGGACGAAATGCCCCATATTCCCCACTCTTCCCATCCTTCCCACACCTAGCGCCTAGCGCTGAGCGCCCGGATCATCGACAGAGGCTGGAGGACATGGCCGATATGGCCGACATCCGTTCGTTGCACGAGGCCGTCGCCGAGCTGATCCACGACGGGGACACCGTGGCGCTGGAGGGGTTCACCCACCTCATCCCGTTCGCCGCGGCGCACGAGATCATCCGCCAGGGCCGCACCGGCCTCACGCTCGCCCGGATGACCCCCGACGTGGTCTACGACCAGCTGATCGGCGCGGGCGTGGCCGAGAAGCTGGTCTTTTCCTGGGGCGGCAACCCGGGCGTCGGCTCGCTGCACCGCTTCCGGGACGCGGTCGAGAACGGCTGGCCCGGCCCGCTGCGGACCGACGAGCACAGCCACGCCGGGATGGCCAACCGCTATGCCGCGGGCGCGGCCGGGCTCCCGTTCGCCGTGCTGCGCGGCTACCGCGGCAGCGACCTCCCCTCCCGGACGCGCACGGTCGCCACCGTCACCTGCCCGTTCACCGGTGAGGAACTGGCCGCCGTGGCCGCCCTCAACCCGGACGTCACGGTCATCCACGCTCAGCAGGCCGACGGGGCCGGCAACGTCCAGCTGTGGGGCCTGACCGGGGTGCAGAAGGAGGCGGCGCTGGCCGCCCGGCGCGTCCTGGTGACCGTCGAGGAACTCGTCGACACCCTGGAGCCGTGCCCCGGCGGCGTCGTCCTGCCCACCTGGGTCGTCGACGCGGTCGCGGTCGTCCCCGGCGGCGCCCACCCGTCCTACGCGGCCGGGTACTCGGTCCGCGACAACGCCTTCTACCGCCGCTGGGACGGGATTTCGCGGGACCGCGCGGCGTTCGGGCGGTGGCTCGAAGGGATCAGGGGCGGCGCCACCCCCTCTCCCGCGGCAACCGTCCCCACCACCGCGCCCGGTGCCGCACCCGCGCCCGGTGCCGCACCCGCGCCCGCACCCGCCTCGGCGCCCGAGCCTGCCGCCCCGCCCGTGCACGCCCCCGCGCCCGCCTCCGCCCCGCCCTGCACCCCCGACGAGCTCATGGAGGTCAACGCGGCCCGGGCGCTGGCCGGTGCGCGGACCTGTTTCGTCGGGATCGGGCTGCCCAGTACGGCCGCCAACCTCGCCCGCCGCACGGTCAATCCGGACCTGGTGCTGATCTACGAGTCCGGCACCCTCGGCTCCAAACCGACCCGGCTGCCGCTGTCCATCGGGGACGGCGAACTGGCCGACACCGCCGATGCCGTGGTGTCCGTGCCCGAGATGTTCAACTACTGGCTGCAGGGCGGCCGGATCGACGTCGGCTTCCTCGGCGCCGCGCAGGTCGACCGGTTCGCCAACATCAACACCACCGTCGTCGACCGCGGCCCCGGCAAACCGGAGGGCCGGCTGCCGGGGGCCGGCGGCGCGCCCGAGATCGCCGCCAACTGCGGGCAGGTGCTGATGGTTCTGCGACACAGCCGCCGCAACTTCGTCGGCTCGCTGGACTTCGTGACCACCCTCGGCCACGGCAGCGGCCCCCGGGACCGGGCCGCGCTCGGACTGCCCGGCGCCGGCCCGACCGCCGTCATCACCGACCTCGGCGTCCTCCGCCCCGACCCCGGTACCGCCGAGCTCGTCCTGACCGACCTGCACCCGGGAGTGACGGTCGAGCAGGTACGGGCGGCCACCGGCTGGGACCTCAAGGAGGCGGCCCGGATCGGCGTCACCGACCCGCCCACCGCCGCCGAACTCGCCGCCCTGCGCGCCCTGAAGGCCGCCACCCCCCAGGGCACCCCCGCATCCGGTACGCCCGAGGCGGCCGGCGCACGGAAGGACACCGCCACCCGATGATCACCGACCGGCCCCGGGACGTGTACGTCGTCGACGCCGTCCGCACCCCCTTCGGCAAATACGGCGGCGCGCTGTCCGGCGCCCGCCCCGACGACCTCGCCGCACATGTCCTCAAGGCCTTGGTGGACCGTGCGCCGGGACTGGATCCGGCCACCATCGACGACGTCTGGTTCGGCAACGCCAACGGCGCGGGCGAGGAGAACCGCGATGTGGCCCGGATGGCGGTGCTGCTCGCCGGGCTGCCGGTGTCCGTACCCGGCGTCACCGTCAACCGCCTCTGCGGCTCCGGCATGGAGGCCGTCATCCAGGCCGCCCGGGCCGTCGCGCTGGGCGACGCCTCGGTGGCCGTCGCCGGCGGCGTGGAGTCGATGAGCCGGGCGCCCTGGGTCCTGCCCAAGCCGGACCGCGCCTTCCCCGCGGGACCGCAGACCCTGCACTCCACCACCCTGGGCTGGCGGCTGACCAACCCCGCGATGCCCGGCGAGTGGACCGTGGCCCTGGGCGAGGGCGCGGAACTGATCGCCGACCGCGACCGGATCAGCCGCGACCGGCAGGACGCCTTCGCGCTGGCCAGCCACGAGAAGGCGGCCCGGGCCCGGAAGGACGGCGCGTTCGCCGCGGAGATCGTGCCGTACGGGGACGTGGCCGAGGACGAGGGCATCCGTGCGGACACCTCGTTGGCGGCGCTGGGCGCGTTGCGGCCGGCCTTCCGTACGGGGAGCGACGCGGTGCCCGGGGCCACCGGAGCGTCGGCCGGCGCGGGCACCGTCACGGCCGGCAACTCCTCACCGCTCAGCGACGGTGCGGCCGCGCTGCTGCTGATGGACGAGCGGGGGCTCGGCGCCTCCGGCTGCACCCCGCTCGCCCGGATCCGCAGCAGCGCGGTCACCGGTATCGAGCCGCAGTACTTCGGGCTCGGCCCGGTGGAGGCGGCCACCCGGGCCCTGGAGAAGGCCGGCCGCGGTTTCGACGCCCTGCACACCGTCGAGCTCAACGAGGCGTTCGCCGCCCAGGCGCTCGGCTGTCTGGCCCGCTGGCCGGAGCTCGACCCGGGCCTCGTCAATCCGCGCGGCGGTGCGATCGCTCTCGGCCACCCGCTCGGCGCCTCCGGGGCACGGCTGGTCGGCGCGGTGGCCCACCAACTGGCGGCCGCCGGCGCCGGAACGGGCCTCGCGACGCTGTGTATCGGCGTCGGGCAGGGGCTGGCGATGGTGCTCGAAAGGTAGTTACCCGCCCGGCGTCGGGAGCCGCATCCTGCAGGGGCACCGCGCCACGGCCGGGCCGGCGCGCGGCCTCGTCCCCGCTCGACGCGCCCGCCCCCGGCCTCCCGCCCGCCCCGGCCCAACCACCCGCACGAACCCGATCACCGTCCCGACCACCAGCACCGACCACCGGCACCGCCCCGGCCCCGACCGCCCGCACGGACCCGATCGCCGGTCTCCGACCACCGGCACCGCCTCGGTCCCGACCGCCCGCACCGCCCCGATCACCGGTCCCCACCACCGTCACCGCCCCGGCCCCGCCCGACCGCCCGCACGGCCCCGACCACCGGCACCGCCCCGGCCCCGACCGCCCGCACGGAACCGATCACCGGTCCCGACCACCGACACCGCCCCACCCCCCGACCACCCGCACCGCCCCGACCACCCGCACGGAGAGGGCACCCATGACCCTGACCCCGTTCACCCCCGCCACTCCCGCCACTCCCGCGACTCCCACCTTCCTGCCCGGCGCCCCGCTTCGCGGCCCGCGGCCGCTCGTCGCGCCCGTACCGCCCCTGCCCACCCAGGCCGACATCAGCCGCGAGATCGCCGCGCGGTCCGCCGCCGCCGAACGGGACCGGGCCGACGGCAGCCCCGCCCCGGCGCACCCCGCGCGGGACTACACCCCGTACCGCAGCAGCACCCCCCGCCACCCCCGGCGGCCACCGGTCGAGATCGACCACCTGGCCGACCCGGAGGCCGTCGAGCTGACCGGCCCCGCGTTCGGGGTCACGGACGTCACCGACCTGGACGCCGACCTCACCCGGCAGCACCCGGGCGAGCCGCTCGGTGAGCGGATCACCGTCACCGGGCGCATCCTCGACCGCACCGGCCGCCCGGTGCGCGGTCAGCTCGTCGAGATCTGGCAGGCCAACGCCTCCGGCCGGTACGCCCACCAGCGCGACCAGCATCCCGCCCCGCTCGACCCGAACTTCACCGGCGCGGGCCGCTGCCTGACCGACGATCAGGGCCGCTACACCTTCACCACCATCAGGCCCGGCGCCTACCCCTGGCGCAACCACGACAACGCCTGGCGCCCGGCCCACATCCACTTCTCGTTCTTCGGCACGGCCTTCACCCAGCGCCTGATCACCCAGATGTACTTCCCCGGCGACCCGCTCTTCCCCTACGACCCGATCCTCCAGTCGGTCACCGACCCGGCCGCCCGCGCCCGTCTGGTCGCCGCCTACGACCATGAACTCTCCTGCCCCGGGCGGACGTTGGGCTACCGCTGGGACATCGTCCTGGACGGCCCGTCCGCCACCTGGACCGAGGAGGGCCGCTGATGCCCCGCGCCACCACCGACCCGGCCACCACCACCGACCCGGCCACCACCACCGATCCGGCCGCGACCACCGATCCGGCCGCCACCACCGACCCGGCCGGCGCCCCCGCCGCGCCGCTGCCCCCGACGCCCTCGCAGACCATCGGCCCGTTCTACGGCTACGCCCTCCCGTTCCGCGGCGGCGAGCAGATCGCCCCGGCCGGCCGGCCCGGCACGATCACCCTCCACGGCCTCGTGCGGGACGGGGACGGCGCCCCGGTGCCGGACGCCCTGCTGGAGTTCTGGCAGGCGGGCCCGGACGGCAGCCTCACCGGCGCGCCCGGCTCGCTGCGCCGCGACCCGGTCACCGGTGCGGTCATCGGCCGGCACGGCCTGGACTTCACGGGATTCGGCCGGGTCCCGACCGACGCGGATGGCCGTTACGCCCTGCACACCCTGCCCGCCACCGCCCCGGCCGGCCACCCCGACGCCGCGCCCTACCTCGCCGTCTGCGTCTTCGCCCGCGGGCTGCTGCACCACCTCTTCACCCGCGTCTACTTCCCCGAACACGCCGAGGCCCACGCCGCCGACCCGCTGCTGTCCCGGCTGCCCGACCACCGGGCCCGCACCCTGCTCGCCCACCCGGACGGCCCGGACCGCTATCGCTTCGACGTCCAGTTGCAGCAGACCGCCGACGGCACCCACGAGGAGACGGTCTTCCTTGCGTTCCGATGACCGCGCCTGCTCCGACGCCCCTCGCCACCAGGACCACCGTTCCGCTCCCCATCCCGCCCCCGCTCCCGCCGCCGCACCGCATCCACCTCCCCACGACGACGCCGACCTGGGGCTGCTCGCGCCGTCCCGGGCCGGCTCCGCCGTGGCCGACGCCACCGGGGACGCCGCCTATCTGCGCGCCCTGCTCGACGCCGAGGTCGCTTTGACCCGCGCCCAGGCCGCCACCGGGCTCGCGCCCGAGGAAGCGGCTGCCGCGGTCACCGCCGCGGCCGCCGAGCCCGGCCTCTACGACCCCGGCACGCTCGCCCGCCGCGCCCGCGCCGCGGGCAACCCCGTCGTCCCGCTCGTCGCCGACCTGACCGCCGCGGTCGCCGCCCGCGCCCCCGACGCCGCCGGCTACGTGCACCGCGGCGCCACCAGCCAGGACATCCTCGACACCGCCACCATGCTGGTCTGCACCCGGGCGCTGGAGCCCGTACTGGCGGACCTGGCCCGGACCGCCGAGGCACTGCGCCGGACCGCGGCCGCGCACCGCGACACCCCGATGGCCGGCCGGACCCTCACCCAGCACGCGGTGCCGACCACCTTCGGTCTCAAGGCCGCGGGCTGGCGCAGCCTGGTGCTCGACGCCCACGCCCGGCTCACGGCCGTCCGTGCCGCGCTGCCCGTCCAACTGGGCGGCGCGGCCGGCACCCTGGCCGCCTTCCACGCGTACGCCGAGGCCGAGGGCACACCGGCCGTCCTCCCTGCGTACGGGGCCGACGCCGATCGCGCACCGGCCACCGCGGGCCAGGACCCCGGCACCCGGCTGCTCACCGCGTACGCCGCCGCGACCGGGCTCGCCGAACCCGCCCTGCCCTGGCACACCCTGCGCACCCCGGTCGCCGATCTCGCCGGGGCGCTCGCCTTCACCGCCGGTGCCCTCGGCAAGCTCGCCGCCGATGTCCTGACCCTCTCCCGCACGGAGATCGGCGAGCTGTCGGAGGGCAGCGGCGGCGGCTCGTCCGCCATGCCGCACAAGGCCAACCCGGTGCGCGCCACGCTGATCACGGCCGCCGCCCGCCAGGTCCCGGCGCTCGCCGCGGTGCTGTACGGCGCGCTGGCCGCGGAGGACGAGCGTCCGGCCGGCGCCTGGCACGCCGAATGGCAGCCGCTGCGGGACGCCCTGCGGCTGGTGGGCGGCGCCGCCCGGGACGCCGCCGAACTGACCGCCGACCTCCGGGTGCATCCGGACCGCATGCGCCACCACCTCGACGCCACCGGCGGCCTGGTCGTCACCGAACGTCTGGTCGCGGCCCTCACTCCCCGGACCGGCCGCGCCGAGGCCCGCCGCCTCCTGGACGCCGCGGCCCGCCGCACCGCCGAACAGGGCGTCCCCCTGGCCACGGCACTGCGCCACGCCCTGGACGAGGAGCGGCTGCCGGCACACCTCGACCAACTGCTGGACCCGACCGGCTACTTGGGATCGTCCGGCGCCCTCGTGGACCGGGCGCTGGAACGTACCGTGCACACCCCGCAGGAGCCCGTATGACCCGCCCGCCCGCCGGCCCGCCGCCGCACCACGCCCTCGACGGTCCGGACGGCGCCCCACCGCTCGTCCTGGGCCCCTCCCTCGGCACCGAACTCTCCGTCTGGGAGCCTCAACTCGCCGCGCTGGCACAGCAGTTCCGCGTCGTGCGCTGGGACCTTCCGGGCCACGGCGGCACCCCCTCCGTCGCCACCACCACCGTCCCGACGCTCGCCCGCGGGGTCCTCGCGCTCGCCGACGGCCTCGGCATCGACCGTTTCTCGTACGCCGGGATCTCGCTCGGCGGCGCGGTCGGCGCCTGGCTCGCCGCCCACCACCCCGAGCGGATCGCCTCGCTCGTCCTGATCTGCTCCTCCGCCCGGTTCGGCGAACCGGAGGCCTGGCACGAACGGGCCGCCCTGGTACGCGAGTCGGGGCTCGGACCGGTCGCCGACACCGCCGCCGGCCGCTGGTTCACCCCGGACTTCGCCGCCTCCCCGCAGGCCACCACGCTGCTCGCCACCCTGCGGCAGCGCATCGCCCCGGCCGGCTACGCGGCCTGCTGCGACGCCCTCGCAGGCTACGACCTGCGCGGCGACCTCGCCCGCGTCACCGCGCCCACCCTCGTCGTCGCCGGCCGCACCGATCCGGCCACCCCGCCCCCGCACGCCCGCGAACTGGTCGACGGCATCCCCGGCGCCGGCCTCCTCGAACTGCCCGGCGCCGCCCACCTCGCGGGCGTCGAACGCCCCGCCGCCGTCCTGGCCGCCCTCCTCGGCCACCTCACCGCACCGCCGGACGCCCCCGCGGCGGCCCGCGTCCCCGTCCCGTACCCCTCGGAAGGAACCGCGCCGTGACACCCCCTCCGCCCGTCCGCCGCACCACCGTCGGCATCATCGGCGGCGGCCCCGCCGGACTGCTGCTGGCCCGTCTGCTGCACCGGTCCGGCATCGACTGCGCCGTCCTGGAGAGCCGCGACCGCGGTTACGTGGAGCGGCGGCAGCGCGCCGGCCTCCTCGAACAGGGCACCGTCGACGTGCTGCGCGGCTGCGGAGCCGGGGCCCGGCTGGACCGCGAGGGCCTGGTGCACGACGGCATCGAGCTGCGCTTCGCCGGACGGTCCCACCGCCTCGACCTCCCGGAGCTCACCGACGGCCGCCGGGTGACGGTCTACGCCCAGACGGAGGTCGTCAAGGACCTCGTCGCCCTCCAACTCGCCGACGGGCCACCGCTGTTGTTCGGGGCCGAGGCGCTCACCGTCGAAGGGGCGGACGGGGACCGCCCCGCCGTCCACTACCGGTACCAGGGCCGCGTACACACCCTCCACTGCGACTACGTCGTCGGCTGCGACGGCTTCCACGGTGTGACCCGCCGGGCCGTACCGGAGGACCGGCGCCGCACCTACGAGCGCGGCTACCCGTACTCCTGGCTCGGTGTGCTCGCCGACGTCCCGCCCTCCGCGGACGAGCTGGTCTACGCCCACTCCGCGCGCGGCTTCGCCCTGTTCAGCATGCGCAGCCCGACCGTCAGCCGGCTCTACCTCCAGGTCCCCAACGGAACCGACCCGGCGGACTGGCCCGACGACCGGATCTGGGACGAACTGGAGACCCGCGCGGCCGTCGACCCGGCCACCGGCGCCGCCCCCTGGAAGCTGGCGCGCGGGCCGATCACCGCGAAGTCGGTGCTGCCCATGCGCAGTTCCGTCACCGAACCGATGCGTTACGGCCGGGTGCTGCTGGCCGGCGACGCGGCGCACATCGTGCCGCCCACCGGGGCCAAGGGCCTCAACCTCGCCGTCGCCGACGTCACCGTCCTCGCCCGCGCCCTGGACCGTCTGCACACGACCGGCGCGACGGAACTGCTGGACGCCTACTCCGCCACCTGCCTGCGCCGGGTCTGGCGCGCCGAGCACTTCTCGGCCTTCATGACGACGACTCTGCACACCGCCCCGGACCAGTCGCCGTTCGACACCCGGCTGCAGCTCGCCCAGCTCGACCGGATCGCCACCGCCCCGCACGCCGCGGCCGAACTCGCCGAGAACTACGCCGGGCTGCCGCTCCCCGCGGTGCCGGCGGAGTGCTCGTCGCGGTAGCGGACCAGCAGCATCGCGGCGTCGTCGTGCAGCGGGCCCTCGGCATGCTCGACCAGGTCCTCGCGCACCGCGCGCAGGGCGGCCTCCGGGTCGGCTTCCTTGAGCAGCGCCGCCCGGTCGTCGAGCGGATAGAACCGGCCGGCCGCGTCGCGTGCCTCGCTGACCCCGTCGGTGTAGAAGAGCAGCTGGTCGCCGGGGCTGAACGGCACCTCGTAGGGCAGCGGGGTGTTGGCGGTGTGCCAGGTGAGGCCGAGCGGAAGGGACCGTTCCGGCGGCGCGGGGAAACCGACCGTGCCGGCGGGGCGGACGACCAGCGGCGCCGGATGGCCGTAGTTGAGCAGGGTGGCGTGCGGACCGTCACCGATCTCGGCGAGCACGGCCGTGACGAAGCGTTCGCCGGACAGATGGCGGTTCAGGGCCCGTTCGACCCGCTCGCCGACGGCCGGCAGATCGGGTTCGTCGTACGCCGCCTCGCGGAACGCGCCGAGCACCACCGCCGCGCTCTCCACGGCCTCCAGCCCCTTGCCCTGGACGTCCCCGACGATGATCCGGACACCGGCGGGCGAGGTCACGACCTCGTACAGGTCCCCGCCGATCCGGGCCTCGGCCAGCGCCGACGTGTAGGAGACCGCGATCCGCAGGGGTCCGGCGCTGCGCGGCACCGGGCGCAGCAGCACCCGCTGGGCCACCTCGGCGATCGAGCGGACGCTGGCCAGCTCGGCCTCCCGGCGCTGCCGCATCACCGCGGCGACCACCCCGGCCGCGGTCACCCCGGCCACCGACAAGAGCGCGGTCAGCCCCCGCCGGCTCTCGTACACCCCGTTGTAGACGCCCAGACCGAGGCAGAGGACGAACGCGGTCAACCCGGCCAGTGCGGTCCGCCGCCAGCCGCCGACCAGTCCGGCGAACGCTGGCCCCAGGGACACCAGCGGCAGGAAGCCCACACCGGGCCCCGCGGTCAGGTCGACGGCGGTGACCACGGCCATGACCGTGTAGGGGAGCACGGACAGCACACGGGAGCCGGTGCGGCGCTCCCCGTTCTCCACGGCCAAGGCGGTCTCCGACGGTGTGGTGTGAGGTGATCGGGTGGAGGGGTCCCGGCCGTCGGACTGTCCGAAAACGGCCCCCAGACCCCCGACCTGAGCATATGCAACATATGCCGTATCGAAATACCTCACCGACGCCCGTTACCGAATCGCAGTGGCGGGAACATCCGCCGGTCACGCACGCCCGGGGGAACACCGCCGGTCACGGACGTCCGGATCTTACGGACCGGTGACACCGTCGCCGTGGCGCGGGGCTTCCGGCCCGGCCGCGCTTAGCGTGACCGGCATGCGCGTACTGGTCACCGGCGGCGCCGGATTCATCGGATCACAGGTCGTCGACGCCCTCCTGGCCGGCGGCCACGAGCCCGTCGTACTCGACGCCCTGCTGCCCACGGCACACCGCGAACCCCCGCCGGCGCGGCCCGGCACCCAGCGGATCGTCGCCGACGTACGGGACCGGGCGGCCGTCGAGGCCGCCCTGCGCGGTATCGACGCGGTCTGCCACCAGGCCGCCATGGTCGGCCTGGGCAAGGACTTCGCCGACGCCCCCGACTACGTCGGCTGCAACGACCTGGGGACCGCCGTCCTGCTGTCGGCGATGGCCACGGCCGGGGTCCGGCACCTGGTGCTCGCCGGCTCCATGGTGGTCTACGGGGAGGGCCACTACACCTGCCCCGCCCACGGGGCGGTGCGGCCCGGCCCGCGCGCGGTGGCGGACCTGGACGCCGGCCGGTTCGAACCCCGCTGCCCGCACTGCCGCTCCGAGCTGCGGCCGGGCCTGGTCGACGAGGCCGCGCCCACCGATCCCCGCAACGTCTACGCGGCCACCAAGCTCGCCCAGGAACACCTCGCCGCCTCCTGGGCCCGGGCGACCGGCGGCCGGGCCGTCGCACTGCGCTACCACAACGTCTACGGCCCCGGCATGCCGCGGGACACCCCCTACGCCGGGGTGGCCTCGTTCTTCCGCTCCGCCCTCGCCCGCGGCGCGCCCCCGACCGTGTACGAGGACGGCGGCCAGCGGCGGGACTTCGTGCACGTCCGGGACGTCGCGGCCGCCAACGTACTGGCGCTGACCGCCCTGCCGGACCGGGCGGCCGCCACCCTGACCGCGTACAACACCGGCAGCGGCGTCCCGCACACCGTGGGCGAGATGGCGCAGGAGCTGGCCGCCGCGTACGGCGGCCCTGCGCCGGTGGTGACGGGGGAGTACCGGCTCGGCGACGTGCGCCACATCACCGCCTCGTCGCGGCGGATCGCCGAGGACCTCGGCTGGCGGGCGGCGATTCGATTCGAGGAGGGCATGGCCGAGTTCGCCCGGGAGGAGATGCGGACCGCCGCACCCACCGGCACCGGCCCGCCCTTCCCCGCCGCCCCCCGGCCCGCCCCGGTGGACGTCGTCCTGCCCTGCCTGGACGAGGCCGCCGCGCTCCCGTGGGTGCTGGCACGCATCCCGGCCGGCTGGCGCGCGATCGTGGTGGACAACGGCTCCACCGACGGCTCCGCCGAGATCGCCCGCGAGCTGGGCGCCACCGTCGTCCGCGAACCCCGCCGCGGCTTCGGCGCCGCCTGCCACGCCGGACTGCTGGCCGCCGAGGCGGACATCGTCTGTTTCTGCGACTGCGACGCCTCCCTGGACCCCTCGCTGCTCGTCCCGTTCGTCCGTGCGATCCGCGACGGCGACCGCGATCTGGTGCTGGGCCGCCGGCGCCCCCAGGGCCGGGGCGCCTGGCCGCCGCACGCCCGGGCCGGCAACCTCGCCCTGGCCCACCTGCTGCGCCGCCGCACCGGACTGCGGCTGCACGACCTCGGCCCGCTGCGCGCCGCCCGGCGCACCGAGCTCCTCGGGCTCGGCCTCACCGACCGCCGCAGCGGCTACCCCCTGCAGATGGTCGTGCGGGCCGCCGACGCCGGCTGGCGGATCGAGGAGCGCCCGGTGCCCTACCGGCCGCGCACCGGCCGTTCGAAGGTCACCGGCACCTGGCGGGGCACCTGGCAGGCGGTCCGCGACATGCGGGCCGTCCTCCACCAGCCCCCGCAGCCCGCCCCGGCGCAGGAGGCGGCCAGATGACCCGCCCCGCGCCCCGTACGCCGCCCCCGCACGGGCCGACCGCACTCCTGGTCATCGCCAAGGAACCGGTGCCCGGCCGGGTCAAGACCCGGCTGACCCCGCCCTACACCCCCGACGAGGCCGCCCAGTTGGCCGCCGCGGCCCTGCACGACACCCTCCTCGCGGTCCGCGCGATGCCCGCCCGGCGGCGGACCGTGGTGCTCGACGGACGGCCCGGGGACTGGCTGCCGGACGGCTTCGAGGTCCGGCCGCAGTGCGCCGGCGGCCTCGACGAACGGCTCGCCGCGGCCTTCGCCGCCAGCCCCGGCCCCACCCTGCTCCTCGGCATGGACACCCCACAGGTGACCGCCGAACTCCTCGCGCCCGCACTGGAGTCGGTCGCCTGGCAACACCATGACGCCTGGTTCGGCCCGGCCGAGGACGGCGGGTTCTGGGCGCTCGGCCTCGCCGACCCCGACCCCCGGTTGCTGCGCGGCGTCCCGATGTCCACCGCGGGCACCGGCGCCGCCCAGCGCGCCCGCCTGACCGCGGCCGGACTCCGGATCGGCGACCTGCCGGTGCTCCGCGACGTCGACACCGCCGCCGACGCCCACCGGGTCGCCGCCCAGGCCCCCACCGGCCGCTTCGCCACCACCCTTGCTCGGCTGACAGCGGTGAGGGGCCGATGAGCACCACCGTTCCCGCCGCCCCGCCGCACCCGCCGGTCTGGGGAGCGGACGCCTACGCCGAGGCGCTGCGCAACGGCCGCGGCCCGCTCTATCTGCGCCGTACCGACGGCTGGTTGTTGCCGCTGGACGTCGAGCGCTGGTGCGCCGCGGCGGACGAGGCCGACCTCGCGGCGCTGGGCCGCTGCGAGGGCACCGTCCTGGACATCGGCTGCGGCCCCGGACGGCTGGTCGCCGCGCTCACCGCACAGGGCAGGCGGGTGCTCGGCATCGACGTCAGCCCGGCCGCGGTCGCCCGCACCGCCGCGGCGGGGGGCGCCGCACTGTGCCGCTCGGTCTTCGATTCCCTTCCGGACGAGGGGAGTTGGGGTACCGCGCTGCTCCTCGACGGCAACATCGGCATCGGCGGCGACCCCCGCACCCTGCTCGCCCGCACCGCCGCCCTGGTCCACCCGGCCGGGCTGCTCATCGTGGAAACCGCCCCCGCGGACGTCGACGAACGGGCCCGGGTCAGCGTCGCCGGCGACCCGTACGCGGGCCACCACACCGCCGACCCGTTCCCCTGGGCCCGGGTCGGCACGCCCGCGCTGCTGCGGTACGCCGACGCCGCCGGCTGGACACCCGTCGAGCGGTGGACCGCCGGCGGCCGGCGGAGTCAGTCACCGTCCGCCGCCCGCTGCTTCGTCGCCCTGCGGCGGCGCCGCAGCCTGCCCACCGCCCGCCGGGGCTGAACCGTACGGCACAGCAACCACAGCGCGGAGCCCGCGAACAGCACCGCGGTGATCAGCAGCCAGCGGCCCAGGAACACCCCGGCCGGCAGCCCGGTCGCGGCCTCGTAGTGCACCGCCCAACGGCCGCCCGCCGAATAGGCGATGAGCGGGAACCACACCAGCAACAGCAGCCCCGACAGCGCGGCGGGCACCCGCACGAACGCCGTCCAGGGCCGATGGTGAGCGGTCCCCGCCGTGCACCGGACCACCGCACGGTCGGCGCACGCGTACAGCGGCAGCAGCACGAGATCGTGCAGCAGCGCCGCCCCCACGAACCACACCACCACCAGCGGCCACCGCCCGCCGGCCAGCAGCCGCACCCCCGCATAACCGGTGAGCGCGAACGACCCGAGCATCAGCACCAGGTGCAACGGCCCCTCGCCGTACCAGCGGCGCCGGCGCAGTCGCCGCCACCCGCGGACCACGGCGGCCCGCCCCGGCATCCGTACGCGTCGCACGCCGCTCACCCCTCCCCGAACGAAAGCCGCGCCACCCACTTGGTGTTGAGCACGCCCGGCGCCGCCGGCACGATGATTCGCGCCGGGTAGCCGTGGTCCCGCGACAGCTCCGCGCCGCCCACCCGCAGCGCGAGCAACGACCGCGGATCGCGCACCTGGCTGCCGCTCAGCGCGGCCCGGCGGAACGCGCCGTGCAACTGGAGCGACTCCACCAGCACCCCCGGCGGCCGGTCGCCGAGGCCCACCAGCGCGGCGAGCTCCCGCAACCGCACCCCGCTCCACCACTGGTCGTCCGTCGACCAGCCCTCCACACAGGCGATCGGCAGCGCCGCCTGGTGCTGCGGCAGCCGCAGCAGGTCGGCACGGGTCAGCCGCACCCGGCGCCCGCCGCCCTCCACCGTCAGCCGCCAGTCGGCACCGGTGTCCTGCGCCCGGATCCCGACGGCCGCCGCGGACTTGTTGATCTGGAACCCGTTCGGCCCGCCGCCCGGATCCGCGCCCCCGTGCGGCGCCAGCAGCGCGGTACGCCGCCACCACCCGCCCACGCTCTGCCCCGCCGTCGTCACCAGCAACAGCAGCGACCCGGCGCCGACCAGCCCCAGCGCGCCCCGCCGGCTCACCGTCGGCCGGTCCGGACGGATCGCCACCAGCCCGGTCTCGTCGTCCTGCGCCGCCGGATCGGTCCGCTCCCGCAGCGCCCGTACGGTCCGCGGCAGCCGCAGCACCACATGGGCCACGAACGCGCCGATGAACACCCACGCGCCGTAGAAGTGCAGCCGGTAGAACGACCCGGGGAAGAGGTACGCCAGCTGGACGTTGAGCAGCCCGGTGACGAACTCGAACAGCGCCCCGCCGACCAGCAACAGCAGCGACAGCCGCTCCAGCGCATCGCCCGCCGACCGCGCCGGCGGCATCCGGAACAGCTTCGGGATCACCGACCACAGCTTCGCCAGCAGCACGGGCACGAGGACCACGCCGAGGGTGACGTGCACCCCCTGGGTCAGGCGGTAGAGCCAGCGCGGGCCGGTCGGCCAGCCGAAGAGATAGAACCCCAGCAGGCCCTTTTCGGGCGTCTGGTCGTTGACGCCGCCGGCCAGGTCGGGGTTGTAGGCGGCGTACGACAGCAGCCCGGTGACGAACAGCAGGGTGATCCCGGCCAGCAGGACCACACCGAGCAGCGCGGTCAGCCGCGGGCCGCGCAGCGGACTGCGCCAGAACGACGGGGAGGTGGGCGGAACCGGGCGGGAAGCGGCCATGCGCCGACGGTATGCCGGGACCGGCGTCCCGAGCGGGCCGCAACGCATGACGAAAGTCTGACGTCGGCGGAACGGCGCCACCCCGGCCCGGCCCTGGCGGCCTAGCGTGCCGGTGTGACCCACCGTGAGATCCGGCCGGGCCGGGCGAGCGTCCGACCCGAGCCCGACGAGCGCGCCCTGCGCCGCGCCGATCTGCTGGCCGCCGCGGCCGGCGCCCTCCTCGTCGCGCTCGCCGCCGTCATCGGCACCGTCATCGAGCACGCCAACGGCAGCCTGCACGTGAACTGGCCGCCGCTGTACGCCTCGTGGTTCCCGCACCTGGGCCCCGGCACCCCCGCCGCGGTCACCGTCGCCGTCCTCGTGATCGCCTACGGACCGCCGCTCGCCGCCCGGCTGCCCTGGCGGGCCCTGCTCCCCACCTGCTGGGCCGCCGCCCTCGCCTGGACGACCGCACTGGCCCTGATCGACGGCTGGCGGACCGGTGTCGCCGGCCGGCTCACCACCGCCTACGAGTACCTGACGGTCATCCACCGCTTCGACGACCTCGGCCCGGCGCTGCGCGGCTTCACCGGGCACATCCTCAACAACGCCCCGGACCACTGGCCCGCCCACGTCGCCGGACACCCGCCGGCCGCGATCCTCACCTTCGTCGGGCTGGACCGCCTCGGCCTGGGCGGCGGCGCCTGGGCCGGCGTCTGGTGCCTGGTCACCGGCGCCTCCACCGCGGCCGCGGTCCTCATCGCCCTGCGCGCGCTCACCGACGAGCCCACCGCACGCCGGGCCGCGCCCTACCTCGTCCTGGCCCCGGCCGCCGTATGGGTGGGCACCTCCGCCGACGGCTACTTCGCCGCGGTCGCCGCCTGGTCGCTCGCCCTGCTCGCGCTCGCCGCCACCGGACGCACCCTCCCCGGGCCACCGCGGGGTGGGGGCGTCCCCGGCGGCAGCCGGCGGAGTGCCCCCCTCCGCGCGGCCGCCGCCCTCGGCTCCGGGCTCCTCCTCGGCCTGACCTGTTACCTGTCCTACGGACTCACCCTCATCGTGCTGATCGCCGCCGCGGTCCTGCTGCTCGCCCGGAGCGCCCGCCCGCTGCCGCTCGTGGCGGCCGGGGCGGCGGCCGTCGCGGTGGCCTTCACGCTCGCCGGTTTCGACTGGTGGGAGGGGTACCGGCTGCTGGTCCAGCGCTACTACCAGGGCGCCGCGGCGGTCCGTCCGTACGCGTACTGGGTGTGGGGCAACCTGGCCTGCGCCGTACTGATCACCGGTCTCGCCACCTGCGCAGCGCTACGGCGCACCCTCGCGGCCGCCCCGGCCGCCGTACGGCGCCTCCGCCCGCGCACCGACGCGCGCACCGCGCCGCCCACGCCCGCCGACCGCCTGACCGTGCTCGTGCTGGCCGCGCTGCTCGCCCTCCTGGTGGCCGACCTCTCCGGCATGAGCAAGGCGGAAACCGAGCGCATCTGGCTGCCCTTCGCACCCTGGCTGCTGGCTGCCTGCGCCCTGCTGCCCCCATCCCACCGGCGCCACTGGCTGACCGCCCAGGCCGTTCTGCCGCTGCTGGTCAACCACCTGCTGTACACGGGTTGGTGACGGCTGCTGGGCACCGATTGGTGACTGCTGGTGTGCACCCGTTGGTGACGGCTGGTGTGCACCGGGTGGTGACGGCTCCTGTACGCCGGTTGGTTACGGCTGCTGTGCACCCGTTGGTGAGGGCTGCTGTACGCGGGTTGGTGGCTGCGCGGGCAGGCGCTCCGAAGGGCACGGCCGCCGTCGCTGCGGTACGCCGGGGCCGCGGTCGGGGCCGGAAGGCCGGGGACGCGACGCGGGGCGGCGGTCGGGGTCGGTAGGCCGGGGTCGCCGTCAGGCCAAGCCTCATGCCGGATAGGCCGGGGTCGCCGTCAGGCCAGCCCTCACGCCCGACAGGTCGGGGGCGCCGTCAGGCCAGCCCTTCTCCACGCCCGCTAGGCAGGGGGCGCCGTCATGCAGCCCTCCACGCCCGACAGGTCGGGGTCGCGGTCAGGCCAGCCCTCCTCCACGCCCGATTAGGCCGGGGGCGCCGTCAGACCAGCCCTCCACGCCCGATAGGCCGGGGGCGCCGTCAGGCCAGCCCTCACGCCGATACGCCGAGGCCGCCGTCAGGCCAGATACGTCCGGGTCGAGTTCACCCGGCCGGGGCGCAGGATGCGGATCGGGCCGAGGTTGCAGGAGGGGCAGTCATTGCGGGTCAGCGGGGACGGAACCCGGATGCCGCGCGCGAAATAGTCGGCCCGTCGGTGGCCCGCCAGATCCGTGGTGTGCCGGATCTCGTACTCCTCCTCCCAGCCGTGCCCGCAGTGCAGACAGACGAACGCGTACGCCTCGTGAACCGTCTCGGTGTCCCGTTCCATGATCACCACGCCCTCTCCCCGGCCCCGCCGCACGAGCGGCGCTGCCGGATGCATGCCGGATGCATGCCGGACCCGGCCATGCCGTACCTCCCATTATTGCGCCGTGCAAGGAGGAGCGCGGGGCCGGATTTCCGGGCCGCCCCGGGCCGCGGCACCGGCCCGTTCGCGCCCGTCGGCACCGCCCGCGACCAGGCACGATGCCGGGGCGGGTATAAAGGCGCCATGGGGAACGAGGAAGATCGCGCAAGACGGCCGGGCGGCCCGGCCGCGCCCGGGGACGAGCCCGCGCAGCACGGCGGCGAGGACCTCGACCGGGACGTCGACCGGGACGTCGACCGGGACGTTGACCAGGACCTCGACCAGGACGTCGAGGAGGTCATCGCCGCGGTGCTGACCGCCTCCCGGCTGCTGGTCGCGATCTCGGCCCGGGCGCTGGCCCGGATCGAGCCCTCGCTCACCCTGCCCCAGCTGCGCACCCTGGTCGTGCTCGACAGCCAGGGCCCGGTCAAGCTCGCCGCCCTGGCCGCCGCGCTGGGGGTCAATCCGTCCACCGCGATGCGGATGGTCGACCGGCTCGCGGCGGCCGGCAGCGTCACCCGCAAGGCCAACCCCGGCAACCGCCGGGAGGTCGTACTGGAACTGACCGCCGAGGGCAGGGAACTCGTCGCGCAGGTACTCGCCGACCGGCACGCCGAGATCGCCGCGATCGTGGCCCGGCTGCCGGCCGGCCAGCGCGCCGGCCTGGTCCACTCACTGCACGCCCTCGCCGCCGCCGCAGACGCCCCACCGGTGCCACCCCGCCCCGCCCCACCCCCGGAACCGGCGGCTCCCTAGCAGTCCGCCGACCGGGGCCGCGGGCCGTCGCCCGAGGGCCGCCGACCGCCTGCCGTCCTGCCGCCGACCGCCTGCCGTCGACCGCCTGCCGCCGCCCGAGGGCCGCCGACTGCCTGCCGCCGACCGCCTGCCGCAGGACGTCGACCGCCTGTTGCCGACCATCGGCCGCTGACCGCTCCCTAGCGGTCCGCCGACCGCCGACCGCGGACCGCGGACCGCGAGCCGTCGACTGCCGGTCGCCGACTACCTGCCGCCGACCTCCGACCGCCTAACGCCGACCGCGGGCCGTCGACCACCTGCTGCCGGCCGCGGGCCGTCTGCCGCGGGCCGCCGACCACGGGCCGTCGAACCCTCTGCCGTCGACCGCCTGTCGCCTGCCGCGGACCGTCGACCCCCTGCCGCCGACCGCCTGTCGCCTGCCGCGGGCCGTCGACCGCCTGCTGCCGACCACCGACCACCGACCGCCGGCCGCTCCCTGGCGGGCCGGGGGCCGGGGGCAGCGGGCCGGGGGCGGCTTGCCCCGCGCCACCGGCCCGCCCCCGCCCGCCCCGTCCGCGCTCAGCCGCGCTGCCCGTCCAGCGCCTGGTACACCGCCCTGACCAGGCCGCCGTTGCGCGGGTCGTCGCCCGCCGTCCCGCCGCCGTACTTGTTCATGGTGTACGCGTACGACAGCCGGTTCTCGGGGTCCGCGAAGGCGTACGAACCGCCGGCCCCACCGTGCCCGAACGCCGCCGGGTTGGGGCCCAGTCGGCACTGGTGGTTGAGCATGTAGCCGAGCCCCCAGCGCAGCTCGAAACCGGGCGGGGCGAGCGGCCCTATGGCCAGATCCGGCTCCCCGGGCCGGCTCTGCGACCGGCGCATCGCCTCCAGCGTCCCGGCACCGACCAGCTTCCCGCCCACCAGCGCGCCGTACACCGTCGCGAGCCCGTGCGCGGAGGCGTGCGCATTGCCGCCCGGGAGCTCCGCCGAGCGATAGGCCGCGCTGTTGACGTCGCCGGTCGGAATGGACATCAGGGAAAGCATCACGACGGCCATCGGATGGTCGTCCAGGGACCGGAACGGCGGCCTCGGCGCACCCGGAAGCCGCTCGGCGAGCAGCGCCTCGTCCAGCTGCCCGACCATGTCCGCGCAGGAGGCGTGCTCCTCGTCCGGGGTGCCGATGAACACCCGGGCCCCCAGCGGTTCCGCGATCTCGCTGCGCAGGAACGCCCCCAGGGACTGCCCGGTGACCCGCCGGACCACCTCGCCGACGAGATAGCCGAAGGTCACCGCGTGGTAGCCCTGGGCGGTCCCCGGCTCCCACCACGGCTCGGTCGCCGCCAGCACCGTGCAGACCGCGTCCCAGTCGTAGGCGCGCCCCGGCGGCAGCGGGGTGCGCGGAGCGATCAGGCCGGAGCGGTGGCTGAGCAGCCAGCGGACGGGTAAGTCCTTTTTGCCGGCCTGGCCGAACTCCGGCCAGTAGTGGGCGACCGGCGCATCGAGGTCCAACTCCCCGCGGTCGACGAGCAGATGGGCACAGAGTGCCGTCATACCCTTGGACGTCGAGTAGACGTTGACCAGGGTGTCGCGTTCCCAGTCCTGCGTCCGGTCGGCATCCTTGTGGCCGCCCCACAGGTCGACCACCGGCTCCCCGTCCAGGGTCACCGTGACGGCGGCCCCGACTTCTCCGTGCCGCCGGAAATTTCGCTCGAAGGCCTCCTGCACGCCCGCGAACTCCGGTGCGCAGTGGCCGTTGACGTTGACGGTGGCTGGTCCCACGACTGCCTCTTCTCGCGTCGCCCGGTGCGCTCATCCCGTACGCAGGGGTGTGCGTACGTACGCCTGTACCTGCGAAACGGCGTCCCTACGGGATGATCTGCCCAGTTCGATGCCCGTGGCAACCATGTGGACCCGGACGGCCGAGAACGGCGTGTCAGGGAGCGAGTGAGGGAGGAGGGGGAGATCGGGCCCTGGCCGGATCACGCCCCCGCCGGCGCGAACGGGTACGCCCCACCCGCACCATGGCCATCATGACCACCACCACCGACGCGGCCGACGACGCCGACGTGGCCGCCGCGGCTCGTACGGGCACCAGCACCATCCGCGCCGCCGCCGCCGACGACGACGCCGCCGACGACGCCGCCGCCGACGACGACGCGGGCGCGGGGACCATGGGCGATGCCGACGCGGGCAACGACACCACGCGCGGCGCCGAGGCGAGTGCGGGCGCGGGCTCGGGCGCCATGGGCGCTGCCGACAGGGGCACCAGCACCATGCGCGGTGCCGAGGCGGGCGCGGGCGCGGGGACCATGGGTGACGCCGACGCGGGCAACAACGCCATGCGCGGCGCCGAGGCCGTGGAGGACGGTGGGGGCGGGGACGGGGGTGCCGGCGCGCTGGTCCGTCCCGTCGGGGCGCTGGTCCTCGTCGACATCCAATCGGCCTTCGTCGCGGGCGAGGACGCGGTGCCGGACGCGGCGCGGGTGCTCGACCGGAGCCGTGGTCTGCTGGCCCGGGCCCGCGCCGCCGGGGCCCTCGTCGTCCACCTCCAGAACGACGGCGAACCCGGGGCCGTCGACGCCCCGCACACCCCCGGCTGGGAACTCCACCTGCCCGTCGCGCCGGGGCCGCGCGAGATCGTGGTCCGCAAGACGCAGGACGACGGCTTCGAGGGCACGGTACTGGGCGACCTGCTGGAGGCGGCGGACGTCGGAGAGCTGGCGATCTGCGGGGTGCTCTCCGAGATGTGCGTCAGCGCGACCGCCCGTACGGCCCTGGCCCGCGACTACCGCGTGGTCCTGCCGCACGACGCACACGCCACCTACGACATCCCCGCGGCCCCGGGCATCAGCGGGGTCGTCCCGGCCGCGATGTCCTCCCGTGCGGCCGAGTGGGCACTGGGCGACGAAGTCGAGATCGTCGCCCAGGCCGCCGACATCACCTTCACCGCACCGGTCCACGCTCGCCGGGACGGGTGAGCCGCCGGACACCCTGACCCTCCGCTCGCGCTGCCCTGCCTGGAGTGCTGCCCTGCCCGGAGCGGTGACCCGCCCGGAGCGCTGCCCCGGCGGGAGCGCTGACCCGCCGCGAGCGGTGACCAGAAAGGGGCGCTGAGCCGCCGGGAGCGATGGCCCGTCGAGGCCCGGTGGCGCACCGGTAACGCTGCCCCGGCGGGAGCGCTGACCCGCCGCGAGCGGTGACCGGATAGGAGCGGTGAGTCGCCGGGAGCGATGGCCCGTCGGGGCCCGGTGGCCCACCGGTAAGGGTGACCCGGTGGGAGTGCTGACCCGCCGGGAGCGCTGATCAGCGGGAGTGCTGACCTGCCGCGCCCGGCGGAGACCCCCCGCGCCCGCCGGAGACCTGCCAGGCGCGGCTCCCCGCCGGGGCGTGCCTCCGTGCCGCGGCTCTCCGGCTTCCCGGTCAGTTCTGGTTCTTCTCCAAGGCGTTGATGTACGCCCCCATGAAGTGGTCCCGGACGCCGTCGGACGTGGGGGCGAGCAGGTCGGCGGTGTAGCCCTTGGCGTGGTCGAAGAGGCCGGTGATCACCGGCATCGTGGTGTGGATCTTGCCCGTGGAGTCGATGTAGCGCAGCGCGGAGACGTGGTGGAAGGCGGGCTCCGGGGGGAGCTGGGGCACGACGTCGTTGTTGTTGACGAAGCGGTACATGCGGTCGGTGAAGGCCGCGTCGAACTCCCGCGTCAGCAGCCGGTCGCAGGTCCGCGGCTGCCCGAAGGTGTAGACGCCGGCGGCCGTCAGATACGGCTCTTCGAAGTGCAACCGGGCGCCGGCCAGCATCGCCAGTGCACCGCCCAGGCTGTGGCCGGTGAACCAGACCGTCTGGCCGTTGTCCCGGAACTCGTGGACGGCGGCGTGGACCTGCGGCCAGACGGACTCCAGCGCCTCGCCGAAGCCGTAGTGGATGTACCCCTTGCCGCCGGGGCCCGGCCAGGGCGGGGTCGTCGTGTCGGACAGCCAGTCGCGCATGTTCGACGGCTCGGTGCCCCGGAAGGCGGTGATGATCATGTCGCGGCCGCCGAGGGTGTACGCCTGGGTGTCCTCCAGCGGGAACGGCGGCCGGAACGTGGTGTGGTGGTGGCGCACCTGCTGGAAGCCCCATTCGCGGGCGGCTTTGTCGATGGCCGGCTCGTCCTTGTAGGCGAGCTCGGCGGCGCGCGCCATGCAGAGCGCATGGCGGACGCTGTAGCTGGTGACCTTCTGGTCGATGACGGTGCTGGTCAAGGTGGGCTCCTGGAGATCGGATCAAGGGGCTGACGGTGGGCGGACTCGTTTACGGACTCGTGGACTGCTCGTGTACGGGCTCGTGGATTGCTCGTGGGCGTACTGCGGTGGATTGCCGGCGGTGCCGCGGGAGCGAGAGGTGGTCGGGAGCGGAGGCAGTGGGAACGAGAGGCGGTCGGGAGCAAGAGGCAGTGGGAACGAGGGGGCGCGGCGCCGGCGGCTGCTGCGGGCGGTTACAGAATGCTTGCTGTGATTACTGAGCGTAACGCTTCTGGGTCGCGCCGCGCCGTTGCGCCCGTTTAAACCACTCGTTCGAGCCTCGGGTCGCACAGAGCGGGCCGGGGGGCGAGCCTGGAAGCGTTCGGCTCCCAGAGGAAGGCCCCACAGTGAACAGCGCGGAACAGGCGTCACACGCGGAACATGTATCGGCCGAGGTGGTGGTGGAGCTGGAGAGCTGTGCGACGCAGGACGCGCACGCCGTCTTCAGCGCCCTGCGGACCGCCTTCGCCTCCGACCGGGCCGCCGACGACGTGCCCGAGGAAATGGCGGGGGCGGGGCCGACGGTGTGGACCTCGACCATCGACGTGAGCGAGCACAAGGCCGAGGCCGAGCCCCGGCGGCTGACAGCGCCGGTGCTGGTCAGCCTCCAGGGCGGCTACTGGGCCGTTGACCAGCTGTGCAAGGGCCTGGAGCCGGCGTTCACGGTGCACATCCTCGGCATGGCCGCCGGCGACCAGGAGAAGGAGGTCGAACTCCGCCTGGAATCCCGCTAGCCCGCCCAACGGACCAGGGCGGCGCCCGGAAGCCCGGGGAGGCGACCGGCCCCTTCGAGGGGCGAACCGGCCGTCCTCACCCGCCCACCCCCCGAAGGGGGGTGGGCGGCGGGGAAAACAAACGCCACGGGAGAACGCCACAGCAGAACGTCACAGCAGAACCTCAAAGGAGAACTCCAAGGGAGAACCTCAAGGGAGAACCCCAAGGGCGAACGCAACGGAGCACGCCACGAGGACACCACAACGCACCCCACCACAACGCACCCCACCACAACGCACCCCACCACAACGCACCCCACAACAACGCACCCCACGAGAACGCACCCCCGCCGACGCACCCCACGAGCACACAAGCCCCGGGCGTACGCCACCGGGCAATCGCAAGGCGGAATCGGAGCCAAGGGGAAAGCGGAGCCAGGGGGAACGGGAGCAAAGCCAAAGCCGGATCAGGGGAAGGCGGCGCAAGCCGGAACCGGCGCAACCCGGAACCGAAGCAAGGGAAAACCGGAGCAAGGGGAAAAGCGGAACCAGGGGGACCCGGAGCAAGGAAAGGCAGAAGCGAGTGCAGCCCACCAATCAACCGGCGGACGCCGGAGGGGCGCGGGCGGCGGGCGCCGCGCGTGCCGGGACCGGTGCCGGAACGCGTGCAGGGACGGCCACCGCCCGCCCCGTCCGGTCCGACCGGCCCGCCGAGGCGGCGGCCGAGCAGAGTTCCGCGCTGGTTCTGCACGTCAACGGAACGGCGTACGAGCTGACCCTGGATCATCGGACCACGGTCCTGGACGTGCTCCGAGAGCACCTCGGTCTCACCGGGGCCAAGAAGGGCTGCGACCACGGACAGTGCGGCGCCTGCACGGTGCTCGTCGAGGGCCGGCGCGCCAACAGCTGTCTGATGCTGGCCGTGGCCCAGGACGGACGGCACATCACCACCATCGAGGGGCTGGCGGACGGGGAGCGGCTGCATCCGCTCCAGGAGGCGTTCGTGGAACGGGACGCGCTGCAGTGCGGCTACTGCACCCCGGGCCAGATCTGCTCGGCCGTGGGAGTGCTCCAGGAGGCGGCGGACGGCTTCCCGTCCCACGTCACCCCCGCCGACGCGCCCCAGGGCGGGCCGGTGCAGCTGACCGTCGACGAGATCCGCGAGCGGATGAGCGGCAACCTCTGCCGCTGCGGGGCGTACCCGCGGATCGTCGAGGCGGTCCATGACGTGTCCACCGACCAGGGGGTGGCGTCATGAAACCGTTCGGATACGTGCGGGCGATGAGCGTCGAGGAGGCCGTGCGGGCCGCCGAGGGGCAGCCGGGAGCCCGCTTCCTCGGTGGGGGCACCAACCTCGTCGACCTGATGAAACTGGGCGTGGAGCGGCCCGGTCTGCTCATCGACGTCACCCGGCTGCCGCTGGACCACATCGAGGAACTGCCGGACGGCGGGCTCCGCATCGGGGCGATGGTCAGCAACAGCGCCCTGGCCGCGGCGGCCCCCGTGCGCGAGCGCTACCCGGTGCTGTCGCAGGCGGTGCTGTCCGGTGCGTCGGGGCAGCTGCGCAACACCGCGACCACCGGGGGCAATCTGCTGCAGCGCACCCGCTGCCTGTATTTCCAGGACGTCTCCAAGCCCTGCAACAAACGCGAGCCGGGAACCGGCTGCCCGGCCCGTGAGGGCGTGCACCGCGACCTCGCCGTACTGGGCCACTCCCCGCACTGCGTCGCCACCCAGCCGTCCGACATGGGGGTGGCGCTGGCCGCACTCGACGCGACCGTCCACCTGCACGGCCCGGACGGCGACCGGAGCGTGCCGGCGACCGAGTTCCACCGGCTGCCCGGCGACCACCCCGAGCAGGACACCGTGATCCGGCCCGGCGAACTGATCACCGCCGTGCAGCTGCCGCCCGCGGACAGCGGGGCGCGGTCCCGCTACCGCAAGGCCCGCGACCGCGCGTCGTTCGCCTTCGCGCTCGCCTCCGTCGCCGCCGTGCTGGACGTCCGGGACGGTGTCGTACGGCGTGCCGCGCTGGCGTTCGGCGGGCTCGCGCACCGGCCGTGGCGGGCCCGTGCGGCCGAAGAGGTGCTGCGGGACGCGCCCGCCACCGAGGACACCTTCGCCCGCGCCGCCGAGGCCGAACTCGCGGCCGCCGAGCCGTTGCGCGACAACGGCTTCAAGGTCCCGCTGGCCCGCAACCTCGCCGTCGCCGTCCTGACCGAACTGGCGGCCCCACCCGCCCACGGCTGACCTCCACCCATCCCCGGACCCACCAGGGTCTCCAGGAGCACCCAAGGACCCGCCCATGAGCCCCCGCACCTTCCCGCTCGGCCCACCCCCGTACCCCCTGGGCGAACCCCTCGTCCGGCGGGAGGGCCGGGAGAAAGTCACCGGTGCCGCCCGTTACGCGGCCGAACACACCCCGCCGAACTGCGCCTACGGCTGTCCGGTCGCCGCGGGCATCCCACGCGGCCGGGTCGCCGCCGTGGACACCACCGAGGCGCTCGCGCTGCCGGGTGTGATCACGGTGCTGACGCACGAGAACGCCCCCCGGCTGGCCGCCGCCGAGGACCCCACGCTGTCGCTGCTCCAGGAGGACCGGGTGCCGCACCGCGGCTGGTACGTGGCGCTCGCGGTCGCCGACACGATCGAAACGGCGCGGGCGGCCGCCGAGGCCGTCCGGGTGACGTACGAGACCGACGACGACGTCGACGTCCTGCTGCGGGCCGACCACCCGCGGATGTACGAGCCGGACAAGGTCAACGGCGGGTACCCGGGGACGCGGGAACGCGGCGACTTCGAGGGGGCGTTCGCCGCCGCGCCGGTCACCGTGGACGCGACCTACCACGTGCCCCCGCTGCACAACCACCCGATGGAACCGCACGCCTCGACCGCCCAGTGGAGCGAGGGGCATCTGACGGTCCACGACTCCAGCCAGGGGGCCACCAAGGTGTGTGAGGACCTGGCCGCCCTCTTCAAGCTCGACACGAGCGAGATCACCGTCGTCTCCGAACACGTCGGCGGCGGCTTCGGCTCCAAGGGGACACCGCGCCCGCAGGTCGTCCTGGCCGTGATGGCCGCGCGGCACACCGGGCGGCCGGTCAAGGTCTCGGTGCCGCGCCGGGAGATGCCCGCGGTCGTCGGCCACCGCACCCCGACGATCCAGCGGGTCCGCCTGGGCGCCGGCCGCGACGGCGTGATCACCGCGCTGTCCCACGAGAGCGCCACCCACACCTCCACCGTCACGGAGTTCGTCGAGCAGGCCGCGGTGCCCGCCCGCGTCATGTACGCCTCGCCGAACAGCCGCACCGTGCACCGCGTCGTCCCGCTCGACGTACCGACGCCCTCGTGGATGCGCGCCCCGGGCGAGTGCCCCGGCATGTACGCCCTGGAGTCCGCCATGGACGAACTCGCCGTCCAGCTGGGCATGGACCCGATCGAACTGCGGATGCGCAACGAACCGGACACCGAGCCGGACAGCGACCGGGCCTTCAGCAGCCGGCACCTGGTGGGCGCGCTGCGCGACGGTGCCGAGCGGTTCGGCTGGCTGCCGCGCGATCCGCGGCCCGGCGTGCGCCGCGAGGGCGATCTGCTGCTCGGCACCGGTGTCGCCGCGTCCACCTACCCCGTTCTGATCGCCGCTTCCGACGCCGAGGCGCACGCCGACCGCGACGGCACCTTCCGGATCCGGGTGAACGCCACCGACATCGGCACCGGCGCCCGCACCGTGCTCGCGCAGATCGCCGCCGGTGCGCTGATGGCCCCGGAGGACCGGGTCCGGATCGAGATCGGCAACAGCGATCTGCCGCCCGCGATGCTGGCCGGCGGCTCGGCCGGCATCGGCTCGTGGGGCTGGGTGGTCCACAAGGCGTGCACGGCGCTGCGGGCGCGGCTGCGGGACCATGTCGGGCCGCTCCCCGCCGACGGACTCACGGTCGCCGCCGACACCCGCCAGGAGACCTCCGAGCGGTCCCCGTACGCCCGGCACTCGTTCGGCGCCACCTTCGCCGAGGTGCAGGTCGACACGGTCACCGGGGAGATCCGGGTGCGCCGCCTGATGGGCGTGTTCGCGACCGGCCGGATCCTCAACCCCCGCACCGCACGCTCCCAGTTCATCGGCGGGATGACCATGGGCCTGGGCATGGCGCTCACCGAGGGCAGCGAGGTGGACCCCGAGTTCGGCGGCTTCGCCGGGTGCGATCTGGCCGGCTACCACGTACCGGCCTGCGCCGACGCGCCGCGGATCGAGGCGTACTGGGTCGAGGAGGAGGATCCGCACCTCAACCCCATGGGCAGCAAGGGCATCGGCGAGATCGGCATCGTGGGCACCGCGGCGGCCGTCACCAACGCCGTGTGGCACGCGACTGGAGTAAGGCTGCGCGACATTCCGCTCACCCCCGACAAGGTGCTGCCCCACTTGTGAGAGGGCCGTATCAGGTGAGCGCCGGGGGTCGCGGTGACCATGAGCTGTTGCGGGCCCCCGGTGGCCGGGTCAGCATGACAGATGACCCATACGTACCAGATGCTCACTCTTCGTGTTCGGGGTTCGTTGGTCCAACGAGGTGAAGGACGTGAGCCTCTCGCGGTGAGGAGCCACGACATGAGACTTCCCAGCGACCGGCACTACACGGTCGAACTGCATGCTTCGGCGGAGCGCGTGCCGCAGATCCAGCGGATTCTTGCCGCGCACCTGAGGTATTGGGACCTCGAGCTCCATATCCCGCCCGTATGCCGGGGAGTCGCGGAACTCCTGACCAACGTCCATCGCCACATCGGCCCGGAGGCCCGCTGCGTCGTCGAACTCCGCTGGTCCGGCCGCAATCTGACGACCTCCGTCGCCGACGAGGGCCCGCGGCTGCCGAAGCTGCTGAGCGCCGCCGGCGGCGGGCTCTCCCGGGTCGCCTCGCTCAGCGACAGCTGGGGCACCTGCGGCACCCCCGAGGGCAAGGTCATCTGGTTCACCCGGCGCGTCGAGGCGACCCGCAGGACGCGGCTGGCCGGCCGCGCCCCGCTGCGCAGCGTGCCCGACGAGAAAGGGCAGCCGGTGGTTCCGCCGGCCGTACCGGTCGAGCCGCTCGCCGAGCCCGCCCGCCTCGCCTGATACGTCCGCGACAGGGCGGGGCCACGGTCACCGAACCCGGCGGGGCGTCCGCCACGGCGCGCCCCGGCACCGCCTCGCCCACCGGCCGATAGCCGCCCCCGTCAAGGCAGTTGAGTCGGAGGCCGGCCGTCCGCCGCGGTGACGACCGCGGCACGGCAACGGCCCGGAGCCTCAACGGCGCGCCACGGCACCGCTTTTCGGCGGTCCCCTTCTTCTTCCTCCTCTGCTTCTCCGGCCGGCCCCAGCACGGCGACCCGTCGGCGTGCCCGTGCCCGTGCGCCCGCCCGTCGGCCGGCCAGACCCGGACCGGCCCGGTACCGGTCCGCGTCGGCCGCCTTCCCGGCACCTCCGCCGTCCTTCCGCCGCCGAGCGGCGCCCCCGCCTCCGTCGTGCAGCAGGTCCGGATTCCGGCCACTTCCGGAACCGGCCCTGTCGTTCCCGCCTGCCCGCGGTCCTTAGCCCCCGCTCCGACCGCGCCGCCGCGGCAGCCCTACGGAGCCCCCGCGCCCGGCCGCGCCCTCGTCCCGTCCCGCACCCTGCACCGCACCGGGCGGCTGACCTGCCGGCGCCCGCGGATGGTGCCGGGCCGACCCGTCCGGTGGCCGCCCGGATTCCGGTACGAACCGGGCGGCCATCGGCCCCGGTCACCGAGCGGGTTCGGCGCCCGTTGCTCCCTACCGCTCCGACCAGGGAGTTCGCTGCCCGTACGGCGATCCGACACACATCTGACACCCCCCCTTCCCTGACGCTCGTTCCTCTTGGAACACTCTGCTGACGCTGTCATCGCACAGCACCTCACACAACCGAACAGCTACGCCTCAACTCACCAGCATTCCCCCCATATCGCGAGGTCCCCAGACTCATGCCTGAACTCAATCGGCGGCGATTCCTCCAGATCGCCGGTGCCACCGCGGGCGTTTCGGCGCTGTCCAGCAGCATCGCCCGCGCCGCCGCCATCCCCGCCACCCGTAGCTCCGGTTCCATCAAGGACATCGAGCACGTCGTGGTGCTCATGCAGGAGAACCGTTCCTTCGACCACTACTTCGGTTCGCTGAAGGGCGTACGCGGCTTCGGTGACCCGCGTCCGGTCATCCTGGAGAGCGGCAAGTCCGTGTGGCACCAGCCGGACGGCGGCAAGGACGTCCTGCCGTACCACCCCGACGCCGACGACCTCGGCATGCAGTTCATCGAGGGCCTCAACCACGACTGGGCCGGCGGCCACAAGGCCTGGAACAACGGTAACTACGACAGCTGGATCCCCGCCAAGGGCACCGGCACGATGGCCTATCTGACGCGCAAGGACATCCCGTTCCACTACGCGCTGGCGGACGCGTTCACCATCTGCGACGCGTACCACTGCTCGATCATCGGGGCCACCGACCCCAACCGCTACTACATGTTCTCCGGCCACGTCGGCAACGACGGCTCGGGCGGCGGCCCGGTCCTGGGCAACGAGGAGGCCGGCTACAGCTGGACGACGTACCCGGAGCGGCTGGAGAAGGCCGGGGTCTCCTGGAAGGTCTACCAGGACATCGGTGACGGCCTGGACGCCAACGGCAAGTGGGGCTGGATCGACGACGCCTACCGCGGCAACTACGGCGACAACTCGCTGCTCTTCTTCAACCAGTACCGCAACGCCAAGCCCGGCGACCCGCTCTACGACAAGGCCCGCACCGGCACCAACGCCAAGCAGGGCGACGGCTACTTCGACCGGCTCAAGGCCGACGTCAAGGCCGGCAAGCTGCCCCAGGTCTCCTGGATCGCCGCGCCCGAGGCGTTCTCCGAGCACCCCAACTGGCCCGCCAACTACGGCGCCTGGTACGTCTCCCAGGTCCTGGACGCGCTCACCTCCAACCCCGAGGTGTGGAGCAAGACCGCCCTGTTCATCACGTACGACGAGAACGACGGGTACTTCGACCACATCGTCCCGCCCTACCCGCCGGCCTCCGCCGACCAGGGCCTGTCCACCGTGGACACCAAGCTCGACTACTTCGGCGGCAACGCCACCTACTCCGCGGGCCCCTACGGCCTCGGCCAGCGCGTGCCGATGCTCGTCGTCTCCCCCTGGAGCACCGGTGGTTACGTCTGCTCCGAGACGTTCGACCACACCTCCATCATCCGGTTCCTGGAGCGCCGCTTCGGGGTGCACGAGCCCAACATCTCGCCCTGGCGGCGGGCCATCTGCGGCGACCTGACCTCGGCCTTCGACTTCTCCCTGGAGAACACCAAGCCGGCCGCGCTGCCGGACACCGACGGCTACCAGCCGCCGGACAAGGACCGGCACGACAGCTACGTCCCCAAGCCGCCGGCCAACCCCGTGCTGCCCAAGCAGGAGCCCGGCTCCCGGCCGTCCCGCCCGCTGCCGTACGCGCCGCTGGTCGACGGTGCCGGGACCGCGTCCACCGGGCGCTTCACGCTCACCTTCAGCGCCGGCGCCCGGGCCGGTGCCTGCTTCACCGTCACCGCGGGCAACCGCACCGACGGCCCCTGGACGTACACCACGGAGGCCGGCAAGAAGATCTCCGACACCTGGAACACCGCCTACTCCAAGGGCGTCTACGACCTGTCCGTCTTCGGGCCGAACGGCTTCCTGCGCACCTTCAAGGGCGACGGCAAGAAGAAGGGCCCCGAGGCGACCGCCCGTCATGACGCGACCACCGGGCGCCTGGTCCTCACGCTGACCAACCCCGGCAGCACCGACGCCCACCTCACGGTCACCAACGCCTACGGCGGTGCCGCCCAGACCTACCCGGTCCGCGCCGGCGCCACCGTCAAGCACGAGATCGACCTGCGGGCGAGCAAGCGCTGGTACGACCTGTCGGTCACCTCCGACACCGACAAGACCTTCCTGCGCCGGTTCGCCGGCCACGTCGAGAACGGTCAGGTCGGCGTCAGCGACCCGGCGATCATCACCGGCTGACCGGAACCGGACGGGGCGCCCGCCGCACACGCGGGCGCCCCGGCACGGCACCGCCCACCGGGGCGACGCCCGGTGACACGCACCCTCCCACACGCCGATGACGTGCCCTCAAGTGCGCTCCAGCTCCTAGCGTGGCGACCACGACCGGCCAGAGCGGACCGAAGGGAACCACGTGCGCTACACATTGTTCGGCAGGACCGGCCTGCGGGTGAGCGAGCTGAGCCTGGGCACGATGACGTTCGGCGAGGAATGGGGCTGGGGCACCCCCAAGGAGACCAGCGCCCGGATCCTGGACGCCTACGCCGACGCGGGCGGCAACTTCCTCGACACCGCCAACAATTACACCGAGGGCTCCTCCGAGCGGATGCTGGGGGAGCTCCTGGAGGGCCGCCGGGACGCCTTCGTCCTGGCGAGCAAATACACCTGCGTCACGCGCAAGGGCGACGTGAACGCGGCGGGCAACCACCGCAAGAACCTGATCCGTTCGGTCGAGGCCAGCCTCGCGCGGCTGCGGACCGACCACCTCGACGTGCTGTGGGTGCACGCCCGGGACAACTTCACCCCGGTCGAGGAGGTCATGCGGGCGCTCGACGATGTGGTGCGGGCGGGCAAGGTGCTCTACATCGGCGTCTCCGACTGGGCGGCCTGGGAGATCGCCCAGGCCAACACCCTCGCCGAACTGCGCGGCTGGACCGCCTTCGCCGGCTCGCAGCTGCGCTACAACCTGCTGGAGCGGACCCCGGAGCGGGAACTCCTGCCGCAGGCCCGCGCCTTCGACCTGGCGGTCCTCGCCTGGGCGCCGCTGGCGGCCGGCAAGCTCACCGGCAAGTACCGCCGCGGCGAACAAGGCCGGCTCACCACCGTCGATTCCGAGGTCGCCCGCGACCACAACGCGGACGAGACCGTCGGCACGGTGCTGGAGATCGCCGAAGAAGGCGGCTGGAGCCCGGCGCAGGTGGCGCTGGCCTGGCTGCGCGGCCGGCCCGGCAACATCGTCCCGATCATCGGCGCCACCAAGGAGAGCCAGCTCGCCGACAACCTGGCCAGCGTCGACGTCGAGCTGGACGCGGACGCCAGGCTCCGGCTCGACCGGGTGAGCGCGGTGCCGCTGGGCTTCCCGCACGACTTCCTCCGGGAGCCGGGCATCCTGGACACCGTCTACGGCGACCGCTGGCCCGACATCGAGGACCGGCGCTCGACCTACCGCCGTACGGCCGACGGGATCCGCTGACCGGTGCGCCTTCCGGCCCGGGCGGTGCCGGTGCCCGTACCGGGGCCGGAAGGCGCGGTTTTCCCGGGGGCTACTTCAGGGCGCTCCGCTGCTGCCACTGCTGCCAGCTCTCCTGCCAGACCTCCAGGCCGTTGCCCACGTCGGTCCTGTTGGGGTTGGAGGTGCCCTTCACCTCGACCGTGGAGCCGATGCTCAGGAAGTCGTAGACCTTCTTGGCGTCCGAGGTGGTCATGCCGAAGCAGCCGTGGCTGTTGTTGACCACGCCGAGGGACTTGTTCCACGGGGCGGAGTGCAGGAAGGTGCCGGACGCGGTGAGGTGGGTGACCCACTGCGAGTCCAGCATCCACTCGGTGCCGTGGCCGATGGTGGCGGAGTCCATGGTCTCGGCGGCGTTCTTGCTGCGGACGGTGTGCACGCCGCCGCGGGTCGGGTCCTGCGGGGAGCCCGCGGAGCCGGTGATGGTGCCGACGCTCTTGCCGTTCTCGTACATCGTCAGGCGGTGCGCCGGTACGTCGATGACGGCCTTGTGGTCGGCGCCGATGCTGAAGCCGAAGTTGTAGTCGCGGGCGAACCAGCCGCCGGCGTCGCCCGAGTTGATGCCGGACAGCGCGCCCTTCACCGAGACCTTGGTGCCGCTCGGCCAGTAGTCCTTGGGGCGCCAGTCGATCCGGTCCTTGCCGGAGTAGTCCTTGACCCAGCCCCAGGCGCCGGTGACCTGCGGCCGGGTGGTGACCTTCAGCGCCTTCTCGATCTCGGCGCGCCGGTCCTTGGCTATCGGCTGGTCGAAGAGGATCGATATCGGCATTCCGGTGCCGACGGTCTGGCCGCCGCCCGGGGTGTTGGTGAGCTTGTTGATCCTGTCGGCCTTCTCGGTGGTGAAGGTCGAGCTGGCCGCGGCCTTCCGGCCCTGGTCGGAGGTCGTCCGGGTCCGTACGGTGTAGGTGGTCGCCGGCTTGACCTTGCCGTCGGAGCTCCATGACGTGCCGTCACCGGACAGCCGCCCCTCGACCGTGCCGCCCTTGTCGTCCTTGACGTCGACCGAGGTCAGCTTGCCGCCGGCGGCCCGCACGGATATCGCCGAGCCGAGCTTGGCCGCCTTGCTGCCCGCGGCCGGCGTGACGGTCACCTTGGCCGGCGGCTCGTCGGCCTTCGTCGAGCCGGCGCCGCCACCGCCGCACGCGGTCAGCAGACCGGTCGCCGCGGCGAGGACGGGTATCAACCGGGCGGGGTGGCGGCGGAGTGCGGGATGCACGGGGGTCCCTCCAAAGCAGAACGCTGACAGTGGCGGGGCCCGGCCCTGGTAAGGGGGGAACCGTCAAGGCTGCCCATGCACCCGCCGCCTATGCAGAGGGTGTGTCCGCTGTGGAGGTTGTCCGCCGCGCCGGAATTTCAGGACACGGTTCGATATCGAGGGGTGTGCGGTGGTGGCCGCGTCAGGTGGCCGGGGCCGGGGTCTCCTGCCCGCCGCTCGGGTGGGACTCGTTGCCTGACGACCCGCCACCGGGCGTGGAACCGCCCGGTGTGGAGCCACCCGGTGTGGACCCGCCGGGCGTCTCACCGCCCGTGGACGATTCGCCGCCGGTCGTGCCCTCACTGGGGGCGCTCGGTGTCTCGGGCGTCGTGCCGCCCTCGGAGCTGGAGCCGCCGGGACTGGTCTCCGGCGGGGACGAGCCGCCGGAGGGCGGCGTGCCGGGTTCCGTCGTCGGGGAGCCCGGTACGGTCTCGCCCGGTGCGGGCGGTCCGGACGGGCGCATCGAGGCCGGCGGGCCGCTGGGCGTCTCCTTCGGCGGGGCCGACGGGTGGTCCGCGGCCGCGCCGGTCTCACCCTTGGGGCGCTTGAACCACTGGCCGGTCTTCGGGTTGCGCAGGGTGAATTCCTTGATCTCGGAGTTGGCGGGCGTGACCACGACCGCGTTGGTGGGCTGGTAGCCGGGCCAGGTCTCACCGGTCGTCCTGGCGCCCTTCGCCAGGGCCTCCGGCCCGGTCAGCGGGTTGCCGCACTTGCAGCGCACCCGCGGTACCCCGTAGCTGTCGACGAGGACGGCGGTGCCGGCCTGCAGGACCGACTGGAAGGGGTAGGCCTTGCCGTCCTTGTAGCCGTGGTTGGTGACCCGGGTGTCGTAGCCCAGCTGTACCGGCGTCATCGACCGCAGGTACGCCGGGATGTCACCGGGTGCCTTGTCCAGCGCCCCGGCGAACGCCTGCCGCTTCGCCGGCTGGCTCTCCAGGTACTTGATCTGCTTCTCGACGTCGCAGCTCGCGGTGTGCTCGGTGCCGCCGTAGAGGCCCGGCATCGAGCCGGGGATCTGGCTGTTGGTGCCCTGGGAGGGCTTCACGGGGCGGACCGAGGGGGCCGCGGTGGACTCGTTCGCGGTGGAGGCGGTGACCGGGTTCTGGCCGGTCGCGCCGGCCGGTTCGGCGAACAGCTCGGCCGAGGCGGAGCCGCCGCCCGGCCGGGTGAGGACGATGGTCAGGATCACCGCGGCGACGACGGCCGCGGCCACGATGGCGACCCGGGGCGCGGAGCGCCACCAGGGACTGCCGCCGCCGGTTCCGCCGCCCCAGCCGCCGCCCCCGCCGCCGCGGCCCCGGCCGCCCGGGGGCCTCGGCCCTTCCGGCCTGCCGGGCTGCGGCTGGGGGCGCCCGGGGCCGGAGCCCACCTGCGTCGGCTCGCGCGAGGGACCGGAGGGCCGGCCCGAGAGGGGACCGGTGGGCGGCCCCGTGGGGTGGCTGTCGGGCGGCGGTGGAGATGTCACGGGTCCCTCTTCCGGCACAGGGCCATCCGGCCACGCGGATGTGGTGCTGTTTATTCCCTTTATAGGCAATTGTCTGCCTCAGATCGGCGCCGTCCGCAAGCGGGGCGACGGGGACGCGTACACGACGAGGAGGCGCACGCACGGAAGGGGGTGTGCCTTCGGTGGCGGGCGCGTTCGACTGATGAGGTAATTGCGGCAGTTGTCGCAATTACTGAATGTCGGGGAAGGTGAGGAGGCAGCGCGTGAGCCAGATCCGAGGCCCCGCCCCGGCCGGTCCCGGACCGGTCCGCCCCGGCGGCGTACCGGCCGCCCTCCGGGCCTGGGGGCAGGCCCTCGGGGCGGCCGCGGCCGGCCTCCTGACCATGATCGTGGTCGCCGCGCTCGGCCTGTGGGCGGCCGGCGCCACCGACCTGCCGGACGGGGCGTTCCCCTCCGTCGTCGCGGCCGCCGTGGTGGTCGCCGCCGGCGGCTCGATCGGCCTGACCGGTGACGCCGGGATCATCGTCCAGGCGGACGCCGCGCTGGACGTCGTACCGCTCTCGGTCACGCTGGCCGGTGCGCTGGTGACCGCCGCCGTCTTCCTGCTGCCGCTGCGCCACCGGGCGGTGGCCGGCACGGCGGAACTGCTCGCCCGCATCGCCCGTACGGCCGTGTGCTGGCTGGTCCTGCTGCTGCTGATCGCGCTCGCCGCCCGGCGCAGCTTCCGGATCTCGGTGGGCAACGACCTCGCCGACGAAATCGGCGCCGAACTCGGCACCACCCCCACCGTCGGCTTCCGCCCCGACCTGGGCGCGACGCTGGGCTTCGGGCTGCTGTGGGTGCTGGCGGTGCTCGCGCTGACCTTCCTGGTCTCCCGCCGCGCCCCGCTCTCCTCCCGGCTGCTGCACCACCAGGACTCGCTCCGGCCGCCGGCCTTCGCCATGGTGCTGACCCTGCTGGTCTACGTGGCGATCGCGCTGGTCATCGCCGTCATCGAGCTGATCACCGGCGACCACCCCACCGACACCCTCGCGGTGATCTTCCTCGGGCTGCCCAACCTCGCCTGGATGGCGCTGGGCATCGGGACCGGCGGCGGCTGGACGGGCCATGTCGACAAAGCCATCGGACTGCCCCTGCCGCAGGTCCTGGACCAGGTGCTGCGCACCCACGAGCAGGGCACCCTCGACCTCGGGTCGCTCGCCGAACAGGACGGCCGCGCCTGGTGGCTGCCGGTGATCGCCGCGGTGGTCCTGCTGACCGCCGCGTTCCTCGCCGCGGTCCGCTCCCCGGCCCGGAGGCCGGCCTGGCGGCACGCCGTGGACCTGGCGGTGGCCCTCGCGCTGACCCTGTTCGTCGTCGGCATGCTCACCCGGGTGTACGCCCACTACGGGCTCTCCCTGATCGGCATCGGCGACCTCGGCGGCAATCTGGGCGGCCGGGTCACCCTGCAGCCCCAGCTCCTCCGGCTGGTGGGCGTGGGCGCCGCCTGGGGACTGGTCACCGGCTTCCTCGGCAGCCTCCTGGCCCGCGGCGTACGGCACCGCGGCGAGGTACGGGACAACGGCCCGGGCCGCCGCCCTCCGGGCGGCCGACGGGAGTTCGGCGACCGGGCATAGGTCCAGGGCGCTAGCTCTCCCGATCTTGCCTGGTCAACGGCATGGTGGTGGGTATGTAGCTCGGGGAGGTGGAACGGCTCCGGGGTGAGTTGTCGGAGTTCGTTGCTGATGTGTTGGGGTCGCTGCCGTGGCGGGATCAGCGGCGGTGGGGTGATTGTTATCTGCGTGGTCCGATGCTGGACGGTCGGCGCAAGTCGATCCAGCCGATGGCCGAGCGGCTGCCGGACGGGAACATGCAGGCCCTGCAGCAGTTCGTGAACCAGTCGCCATGGGATCCGCTGCCGGTGCGGCAGCGGATTGCGCACAAGCTGTGCGAAGCGATCCAGCCCGAGGTGTGGGTGGTCGATGATGTGTCGTTTCCCAAGTGCGGCACGGCTTCCGTCGGGGTGGCCCGCCAGTGCTGCGGAGCCTTGGCAAGCGGGCGAACTGCCAGGTCGCGGTCAGCGTGCACGCGGCGACCGACACCGCGTCCTGCCCGCTGGAGTGGGAGCTGTTCCTGCCCCAGGAGTGGGCGGCCGATTCCATCCGGCGCCAGGCAGCCAAGGTGCCGGGCGATGTCGGGCCTGCCCGCCACCACACCGATCACCGACCTCGTGCGAGGGGCCACGATGCGCTGGCGCATCGAGCACGACTACCGCGAGCTCAAGCACGGTCCGGGCCTGGACCACTTCGAAGGCCGCACCTGGCGCGGCCGGCACCACCACGTCACCCTCGTCACCGCCGCCCAGGCCTTCCTCACCCTGCGGCGGCTCGACCCCAAAGCACACATGCCGGTCTGACCCTCTACCAAGTCCTCGACGTCCTTCAGGACTTGCTGAGGTGCCGGACCGGCACCTGCACCACCTGCGGCCGCCCCCTCACCACAAACAGAAGCAGAACCAGAACCTGACGAAGCTAGACGCGGTCCTGGAAGACTGTGTACCAGGGGTACGTGCCCACCACGGCGCCGTCGGCCGTCACGGCCTCCAGCGTGTAGAAGTAGGTGTTCCCCTTCGTCGCCGTGGTGTCCGCCCACGTCCGGGCGTCCGCCGGGAGTAGTCCGTCGTGCTGGGGCTCGTACGCCTTGGTCGCCGGGTTCCACCGGCTCACGCGGTAGCCGGTGACCGTGGCGCAGCGGGCCGTGTCGGTGCACTGCCAGTCGACGGACGGACGGGTGGCCGTCGCGTTGTGGCTCAGCGTGCCGAGGTTCCAGTCCCGGGTGACGGTCACGGACGGCCGGACGTCGAGCTCGGTCGCCTCGACCACGGTGACCTTCGGGTCGCTCGGGTGCAGCGTGTTGCCCCAGCGGTCCTTGGCCATCACCGCGTACACGTGCGTCTCGCCGTCCGGCAGGTCGCCGCAGAGGATCGCGAGCGGGTTGCTCGTGCCCTCCGCGCAGGTGTCGGGGCCGAGCCACTTGACCGTGCCGTCGGCCTGCCGGACGCCCGTCCACACCACGTACTCGTCGATGTCGTCCTCGGGTGAGGCGGCCCAGCTCACCAGCATGCCGTCGGCGCGCGGGGTGACCTTCACGCCGGCGACCGGGCCGGGCGCCACGGTGTCGCCGGTTCGGACGACGAGCGGCGCGGAGTACGCCGACTCGTTGCCGTCCGGGTCCACCGCCGTGACGGCGTACGTCACGTACGTGTTCATGGGCATGTCCAGGTCGACGCACCGGCCCCCGTTGCCCGCCTCGTTGCTCCCCTCTTCGGCGCAGGCCACCTCGGTACGCGCGGCCGGGTCGAAGGTCTTGCCGGACGAGCGGTACACGCGGTAGTGCCCGCCGTTGTCCCAGTCCTCGACCCAGCGGCCGCCGGGCGCCGTCCAGTTCACCGAGGTGGAGGCGGGAACGGTGTAGGAGTTCAGGCCGGTCGGGGACTCCGGCGGCGTACGGTCGACGCCGTCGCCGGTGACCGTGGCGTACGCCCCCGGGTTGCCGAGCGCGTCGACGCCACGGACGCGGTAGTAGCGCGGGGCATTCGGGGGCGCGTCGGTCCGGTACGACGCCGTGGTCGTCGTGCCCAGCAGCGTGAAGGGGCCGGTGGCCTCGGACGAGGCGTACACCTCGTACTTCGCCGCGTCGGCGACGGCCTGCCAGTTCAGGGCGGCCCACCACGCGTCGCTGACGACCGTGAGACCGGTCGGGGGCACCGGGCCGGTGCGGTCCACGGTCGTCGCCGTCACGTCCGGGCTGCCGGTGGACTCGCGGCCGGCCTTGTCGACGGCGCGGACCTCGTACAGGAAGGTCTGGCCGGTCGCGGGCGACGCGTCGACGAAGGACGGGGTGGTGAGCAGCGACGTGCCGCTGACCTTCGCCCAGCTCGTGGCGCTCAGTCGGCGGTACACGCGGTACCCGGCGAGGTCCATCTCCTTGTTGGCGGCCCAGCGCAGGGTCGTCTTGGCGGTGTCGCGGTTGTACGCGGCGGTGAGGCCGGTCGGGGCGAGCGGCTTGACCGTGTCGACGGCGGCCTCGGTGCGCGGGGTGTACGTGAAGGCGGCGTTGGCGACGCCGGTCCAGGCAACGTAGTCCACGCGGATCGTGTGCTTGCCGGCCGGGATGGTCAGGTCGACGGTCTTGCGGGCGGTGGTGGAGACGTTCTTCCACAGGTCGATCTTCCGCACGCCGTCGACGTAGACGCGCATGCCGTCCTGCGTGGCGGCGGAGAGCCGGAAGGGGCCGCCGGAGCCGAAGTCACGGGTGAGGGACCAGCGGACGGAGAAGTTGTCCTTGGGCAGCGTGACGCCGGCCGGGTCGCCGTACCCGTAGTTCTCGCTGATGGCGGAGTCGCAGGCGGTCAGCTTCGGCGTGCCGCTGAAGGTGGAGTTGCCGAAGTACTGCGCCCTCCAGACGGGAGAGGTGCAGGTGACCGCCGCGGAGGCGGGGGCGGCGGTGATCAGGCCGCCGGTGGTGGCGAGCGCCGCCGTCGCGGCCAGCGTGGACAGCCGGGTACGAGTCATCAGGAGAGTGGGCCCCTTCTGGACCAAGGGAAAGCATGTGAAACGGGTGACGCCTCTGTGACTCATGGGGCGGGGGCAGGGTTGCCCCGCCCGCTCACCACTTTTCACGGACGTTCGCCACGCGTCGGCCGTACCGGTGGACGTCAGCCGTGGCGGCGGCCGCGCGCATGTTCCCGTCCGGCAGCCGCTCGGCCATCAGCTGGATCGACTCGCGCCGGCCACATGCCTCCGCCATGCCCCCAACCAGCCAGGATCAGCAGACCTCACGAAGCACTACTAGTGCGTCCGGCCCCGGAACACCGGGGCCGCCCAGCGCGGCGGGGGCGGCGGTGTGCGCCGGTCGCTCCCCGCCGCCTGGCTGCCGGCCACGACCGCCCCGGTGTCCACCTGGGTCGCCTGATGACCCTCCGGCGGCGACGTTTTCTTGGGGGGCGGCACGGTCCGCCCGGCCGCGCGCAGCGCCGCCACGAAGCCCCGGCAGGTCTCGTACCGGTCGTCCGGCGTCTTGGCCAGTGAGCGGGTGAAGACCGGGTCGACGGCCGGCGGCAGATCCTGCCGCAGGGTGGTGAGGAGCGGCGGCGCGGCGTTCATGTGGGCCCACAGCAGCGCCATGTCGTCCTCCCGCCGGAACGGCGGCGCCCCGGTCAGCATCTCGAAGACCACACAGGCCAGGCTGTAGACGTCGCACCGGCCGTCCACCGGGCGGCCCGAGATCTGCTCGGGCGCCACGTAGTCCAGCGTGCCGACGAACTGGCCGACCCGGGTGAGCCCGGTCAGCGACAGCGACTTCTTCGTCAGCCCGAAGTCCGTCAGATAGGCGTGCTCGGGACGGTCGCTGTCGGTCCCCTCGGCGATCAGGATGTTGCCCGGTTTGACGTCCCGGTGCACCAGGTCGTGCGCATGCGCCGCGTCCAGCGCGGAGGCCACCTGCAGCGCGATCCGGCAGGTGGTCTCCAGCGAGAGCGGACCCTCCCGGGCCAGCAGCGCCGCCAGGTCCTTGCCCTGGACGTACCGCATGGCGATGTAGAGCATGCCCTCGGTCTCACCGGCCTCGAAGACCGGCACGATGTGCGGATGGTCGATCGCCGCGGCCACCCGCGACTCGTGCGCGAACCGCTGCCGGAAGCTGTCGTTGCGGGCGAGCTCGGGCGCCAGCAGCTTCACCGCCACGGTCCGGCCGAGCCGCAGGTCCTCCGCCCGGTAGACCACCGCCATCCCGCCCCGGCCGATCTCGTCCTGCAGCAGGTACTCGGCGATCCGGCGCCCGCGCAGCCCCGACGAGTCGGGCGCCGTGGTGCGCGACCGGTCCCGCTCGTCCGGTGCGCCGTTCACAGGTACTCACCCGGCGGGGGAGTGGCCGAATGGGAGGTGGCCGGTGCGTCGTCCTCGCCGCTCCGCGACGACGGCCGGGACCCCACCGCGTACGTCTGCAACGACACCCCGTCGCAGTAGCACCACCGCTCGTGCCGGGCGTCGTACAGCCAGAGCGCGTCGCCGTCCACGACCACCCCGATCCGCTGGCCCCGGGTCCGCTCGGCGAACGACTCCCCGTCCAGCTGACCGGCCGCCAGCTCCTCGACCAGCCGCCGGTAGCGGACCAGCGCCTCCTCCGCCGCGCCCAGCAGCGGCCGCGGGTCGGCGGTCCGGGCGGCGGGCTGCGCGGCGGACGGCGGATCGCGCGGGATCGACAGCAGCAGCCGCCCGTCCACCCAGGCCGACCAGCCGTTGGAACACAGCGCCAGGGCCCAGTCGCCGCGCCGCTCCAGGACCTGGACCGGCAGCAGCGGATCGAGCGGTGCGCTCGGCATGGTCGCGTCCGGTGCCGACCACGTCGCCATACCCTCCGGCGGGACGACATGGCTGGGGAGGAAAGCGGGGGCGGTCACAGGCGGCTCCTCGCTGCTATTGGCGCATGATCTCGGGTTCGTGCCGCCGCAGCAGCCGGGTGACCACGAAGCCCGCGACCAGCGAGAGCACGACCATCATGCCCATGTCGAGCAGCCAGACCCCGGCGGTGTGCCGGAACAGCGGGTCCGCGGTGCTGGGGTCCGGCAGCAGCCGGTGCAGGTCGATGGTGCCCGCCATGGCGCCCAGCGCCCACCGCGAGGGCACCAGCCACGCCAGCTGCTCCAGCCCCGGTACGCCGTTCAGCTTGAGCAGCGCACCGCAGAACACGACCTGGACGATGGCGAGGAGGACCAGCAGCGGCATGGTGACCTCCTCCTTGCGCACCAGCGCGGACACCACCAGGCCGAGCATCATGGCGGTGAACGCCAACAGCGCGACGGCGAGGATGATTTCGATCAGGGCGGGCAGCAACACCCCTTTGCCGCCGGGTGCGTTCAGCTTCACTCCGGTCAGCGCGACCAGCGTCAGCACCACCGCCTGGACGACCGTGATCAGCCCGAGCACCAGCACCTTGGACATCAGGTACGCCGAGCGGGACAGGCCGACGGCTCTCTCCCGTTGGTAGATCGTCCGTTCCTTGACCAGTTCGCGCACCGCGTTGGCGGCGCCGGTCAGCACCGCCCCGACGCACAGGATCAGCAGGGCGTTGAGCGCGGTGTCCGGCGTGAGCGAGGACCCGGCCAGGGCGTGCGCCATCGCACCCATCACGAACGGCAGCGCGACCATGATGATCAGGAAGGTGCGGTCCGCGGTCAGCGCCGACGTGTACCGGCGCACCAGCGTGTGCAGCTGGGCGCCCCAGCTCTGCGGCTTGTGCGCGGCCACCGATCCGGCCGGCGCCTCCGGGGCGTGCGGCGGCTGGTGGGTGTCCATCGCGATGTAGCGCCGGTGCTGCGGCGAGGCCCGGTAGGTGCCCGCCCAGTCCCGGTCGACTTCGTTCTCGAAGGCCTCGAACGCCTCCGGCCACTGGGTGAACCCGAAGTACGGCAGCGCCTCCTCCGGCGGTCCGTAGTACGCGATGGTCCCGCCCGGCGCCAGGACCAGCAGCCGGTCGCAGACGTCCAGGCTGAGCACGCTGTGGGTGACGACGATGACCGTGCGGCCGTCGTCCGCCAGACCGCGCAGCATGTGCATCACCGACCGGTCCATCCCGGGGTCGAGCCCGGAGGTCGGCTCGTCGAGGAAGAGCAGCGACGGCTTGGTGAGCAGCTCCAGCGCCACGCTGACCCGCTTGCGCTGCCCGCCCGAGAGGCTGTGGATCGGCTGGTTCACCCGGGCGTCCAGGCCCAGTTCGTGGATCACCTCGTCCACCCGGGCCTGCCGTTCGGCCTTCGCGGTGTCCTCGGGGAAGCGCAGCTGCGCCGCGTAACCGAGCGCCCGGCGGACGGTCAGCTGCAGGTGCAGGATGTCGTCCTGCGGCACCAGGCCGATGCGCTGGCGAAGTTCGGCGTAGTCGCGGTAGAGGTCGCGGCCGTCGTAGAGCACCGTGCCGTCGTCCGCGGGGCGCAGCCCGGTCAGCGCGTTGAGCAGCGTCGACTTGCCCGCGCCGCTCGGGCCGACCACGGCGAGCAGCGTCCGCTCACCGACCGGGAACGACACCCGGTCCAGCAGCGTTTTCTCCGTCCGGTGGCCGCCGTCGACCCGGACGGTCAGGTCCTGGACGTCCAGCGAGACCTCGCCGGTGTCGATGAACTCCTGCAGTTCGTCGCCGACCAGCGCGAACGCGGAGTGGCCGATGCCGATGATGTCGCCGGGGATCAGCGGGGCCCGGTCGACCGGCTGGCCGTTGAGGTAGGTGCCGTTGTGGCTGCCCAGGTCGACGATCTCGAAGCCCTCCGGGCCGGCCCGCAGCTCGGCGTGCCGGCGGGAGACCGACAGGTCGTCGACGACCAGGTCGTTGTCGGCTGCGCGGCCGATCCGGGTGGTCCGGGCAGCCGGGATCGGCCGCACGGAACTGGGGGCGCGGAAGGTGTGGGTGCCGGCGGGGTGCGAGACGGCGGACGGCCGCCGGACCGGCTCCGGGCGGGGCACCCGGGAGAGCACCGCGCACGGCCCGTCGGCGGGGTTGCCGAACCGGATCACGCTGCCCGGCCCGACCCCGGTCTCCTCGACCCGCCGCCCGTCGGCGAAGGTCCCGTTCGTACTGTCCTCGTCCCGCACCGTCCAGTGGCCGCCCTCCGCCTGCAGCACCGCGTGGTGCCAGGAGACCCGGGCGTCGCTCAGCACGACCTCGCTCTGCGGGTCCCGCCCCACGTGGTAGGTCCGGGCGGGATTCATGACCTGGGTGCCGCCGTCGGACTCGACGACGAGCTCGGGCGCGGTGGGCGTCTCCGGCCGCTCAGCCATACCAGGATTTTACGGCGGCGGCCCGGGCCCCGCCCGTCCGCGCCCGGCCGCGGCCGTGGTCCATATCGCCGCCATCGCGACAAAGGCCCTGGCAAGGCTGCCGCCCAAAACGGAAATTCAAGCGGCGATCCCGCTTTATATATGCGAAGGCAGGCTTTATGGGGGCTTTATGCGAGCGAACGCCACCGGTTACTCGCGAGGAAGGCCGAAGGTCAACTAGGGTGAGCGATCCGATTGGCCGCCACCCGCAAATTCCAAGGAAATGCCGGACATTGCTGCGCTGATCGAAGGAAGTCCTGCCGAACCAGGACGCAATGTGCAGCGCAGGGCTATGTGGTGTCGGCAACACCGGTTCACCGTCGGCTTTGTAAGACCCAGCCGGCCCGTCCGTTCACCGGGACGCGACGGCGCCGGTCCTTCTTATTCACCTACCTCCTGAAGGCAAGGCAGAGATGGCACGAGTCTCCCGACCGCATCACCCACAGTTCCCGAACGAGAGAACGCATCCGGTCGACGAGGTGCTCCCCGTCGGCAAACTCACCCTCTACGGTTTCCAGCACGTCCTCGCCTTCTACGCGGCCGCGGTCATCGTCCCGATCCTGCTCGGGAACGCCCTGGAACTCTCCCACGAACAACTCGTCTACCTGATCAACGCGGACCTGTTCACCTGTGGCATCGCCTCGATCATCCAGGCCCTGGGCGTCTGGAAGATCGGCGCCAGGATGCCGCTGGTCCAGGGCGTCACCTTCACCGCCGTCTCCCCGATGATCGCCATCGGCCAGGGGGCGGGCGGCGGCACCGCCGGACTGCTCGTCGTTTATGGCGCGGTGATCACCGCGGGCATAGCGACCTTCCTCTTCGCGCCGTTCTTCAGCAAGCTGGTGAAGTACTTCCCGCCGGTCGTCATCGGCACCATCCTCACCATCATCGGCATGACGCTGATACCGCAGGCCCTGCAGGACGCGGCCGGCGGTGCGCAGTTGATCGGGAAGCCGGAATACGGCGACCTGAAGAACCTCGGATACGCCCTGGGAACCCTGCTGTTCATCCTCGCCGTGGTCCGGATCGGCAAGCCCTATCTGAGCAGCCTCGCCGTGCTGCTCGGCCTCCTCGGCGGTACCGCGGTCGCCTGGGCCTTCGGCGACGTGGATTTCAGCGCGGTGCAGAACGCCGACTGGTTCGGCGTCAGCACGCCCTTCCACTACGGAATGCCGAAGTTCGAGCCGTTCCCCATCATCGCGATGGTCGTCGTCATGCTGATCACGATGGTGGAGACCACCGGTGACGTCTATGCCATCGGGGAGATCACGCGGAAGCGGGTGGACAACGACACGGTCGCCCGGGCGCTGCGCGCGGACGGTGTCGCGACCCTTCTCGGCGGTCTTTTCAATTCCTTCCCCTACGTGGCATTCGCCGAGAACATCGGTCTGGTGCGGATGTCCCGGGTCATGAGCCGGTTCGTCGTGGTCGCGGCCGGTGTCTTCATGATCGCCCTGGGCCTGCTGCCGAAGGTCGGCAGCCTGGTCGCCGCCATCCCGCATCCGGTGCTCGGCGGTGCGGCGATCTCCATGTTCGGCATGGTCGCCACCGTCGGCATCCAGATCCTCGGCAAGGTGGACCTGCGCGAGGAGCGCAACGCACTGATCCTGGCGGTCAGCCTCGGCGCCGCGATGCTGCCGACCGCCGTCGCCCCGTTCTTCGAGCGGATGCCGGAGGGCGTCCGGGCCGTCCTCAACAGCGGCATCACGCTGGGCGGTCTGACCGCGATCCTGCTGAACCTGCTCTTCAACGTCTTCACCCGCCGCAACTCGGTGGAGATCGACTGGGACGAGATGGAGGACGACGGGGAGCCGGCGGACGCGGCGTACCCCTCGCCGGCCGACCAGGACCCGGTGGGCGCCGCCGACCCCCTGGGCGTCCCCGGCCCGGCGGCCGCCCCGTACGACCCGCAGGGCCCGGTCGCGCATTTCCCGCCCGACCCGGCCCAGCACTTCCCGCCGCCCGGCCCGGCCCGGCACTTCCCGCCGCCCGGCCCGGCCCGGCACTTCCCGCCCGGCCCCCAGCACCCGCAGGGACCCGAGGGACCCCACTGGGGCACGCCGGCCCACTGAGCGCGGCCCCGGACGCGCGGCGGGCGGGGAAGGGCCCGCACCCTTCCCCGCCCGCCGCGCTCCCGGAGTCGTCTAGTAGGCGGTCACCGTGTTGAACGGCGGCGCCTCGCCGGCCTCGCCGATCAGCTCCCAGAAGTGGTCGGCCAGCCGGCGCAGGTACGCCGACCGTTCGGCCGCGACCTCCTTGAGGCGGGAGTCGTCGTTGCGTGCCACCAGGTGTCCCATGTAGCGCTCGGAGAACTCCGCGAACTCCGCGTGCATGGTGCGCAGCGCGTCGCTCACCCGGGTCTTGTTCAGCGTGGTGATCTCGATGACCGGTCCGACGTGTGCCTTCCAGCGGCCCTCGATGGCCGACCGCAGGTGCCCGGCGAGTTCCTCGTCCCGTCCCATCACGCCGATCAGCTTCCGCAGCGACAGGCCCAGCGCCTCCACCAGGGCCTTGGTCTGGCGGTAGTCACCGTTCCACCGGTTCGCGGCCTCCGCCGCCCGGTAGGCCGCCGGGTCCATGCCGATCAGCTGGGCCAGCCGGTCCACCCCGACCTGACGGGACATCCGGTGTTCGGCCAGGGTCCGCGGCTCGACGCCCATCAGCACGGTCGGCGGGCACCACAGGACGTCCGCCAGGGCGAACAGCTGGGATTCGGTCGGGACCTGGGAGCCGTACTCCCAGGCCTCGATGAGCTCCGGCCGGACCGGCGCGCCGCAGGCCGTCATGGACTGGGCGACCTGAGCCGTGGTCAGGCCCACGCGGGCCCGCGCGGATCTGGCCTCTGCGGGGGAAAACGGAGTGCTGTACACGTGCGGGACACCTCGCTGCACCCGGCGCTGGAGGGTGCTTTGGGGGGAGAAGAGATGGAGGAACATCCAGGAGCGGGCAGATTAACAGATCGTCCATAGGTACGAACCTCCATTTCCCCTTCGACTCGAAGGCGCCGGGACCGTGCGAGGCGCCGGTGCGTCAGAAGTGCACGATCTGTCCCATTTCCCTCATCAACCCGCTTACTGGGTATAGCTGATAGGCCGGTGCTTACCGGGCGGTAGCGCACAACGAATCGGCTCGGACGACACGGCGTAATAAGAGCGTTACGCAGATGAAGGTGGGGTGTCACAGTGAACCCCGAGGCTGGCGTTGCCGACCGGAACGCGTGGCGGACCGGCCGGCTGCACCACCCGACATCCGGTCCTCCCCCCACAATCCGATCAGGATGGGACCCTTATATGCGAGCAATGCAGGAACGCCGCGATGCGTTCCGAGGCTTGGAGGCTGCGTCAGCAGCCGTGCGTCCGCGCGTCGTCGTCCGTCCCGCCGAGAGACGGGCATCCCGAACGACCGCGGCGATGCGCATGTCATGCATCTGACAGCCGACTGAACCGGCTGACGGTCCGGGACCGCCGTACGTCCGGCGCCCGGGCCCGCTTTCGCATGTCTCCTTGCACGAAAGGACATTCCCAGGTGCTCACTTCGCACCACGACAACCACCAGGGCTCACCCACGGCCCTGCTCGACGAGGCCACCGACCCGACGACGCACGTCCTCGTCGTCGGCGCACCGGGACCGCGCCTGGAGCGCCTCACCCGGACCCTGCGCGCCACCGGCCACGACGTCACCCACGCCCCGCCCGGCGAGGTCGACCGGCGGATGGGCCAGGCGCACCCGGACGCCGTCGTCGCCCTCGACGACCCTTACGGGTACGCCGCTCCCGGCACGGCCGCGGACCACGAAACCGGCCTGGAGGTGATCCGCGAGGTCCGCACCGCCCCCGCCGGGCGGGCGCTGCCGCTGCTCATGGTCACCGCCACCCCGGAGCCCGCCGACGTTGTCGACATGCTCCGCCAGGGCGCCGACGACTGCATACCCGAGGCCTCCGACCCGGTCGAACTCTCCGCCCGGATCGAGGCCAAGCTCCGCCGCGTCCCGGTCCCCGTCGAGAGCCTGCTGCGCGACCCGCGCACCGGCCTCTACTCCCAGCCGCACTTCCTGGACGAGCTCGACCGCGAACTCCAGCGCCCGGAGGCCGCCCGGCACGGCGGGGTGCTCGCCGTCGTCGGAATCGCCGAGATGGCCGCCCTGGAGGCCCGGCTCGGACCCCGGGTCCGCCGGGAGGTCGCCGAGCGGCTGGCCGGAGTGGCCGAGCAACTCGGCAGCTTCTGCGACCGGCTCGGCCGTGACGACGACGGCCATCTGCTGATGCTGCTGCCCGGCGTCGACGAGGAGACCGCCCGCCGGGGCCTTGCGAAGTTCGCCGCCGCCGTCGCCGGCACCCGCTTCATCGTCGCCGACGAGAACGTCCGGCTCACCCCGGCCATCGGCTGGCTGCCGCTCACCGGCTGCGCGGACGGTGCCCAGGCCACCGCGCAGGCCCTGGACGCCGTTCAGGAAGCGCTCCGCCACCGGGACCTGCGGCCGGTACGGTACGCGCCCTGGATGCGCGGCACCCCACATCGGCACCGCCGGCCGCAGCTCGGCGCGCTGATCCGGCCCGCCCTCTCGGCGCTCTCCCCGGTCCTGGCGCTGCTGCTCGGCGTCGCGGTGCCGTTCGTGCTCTACCAGCAGGCGTACACGCTCGGCTGGGACCTGGGCTCGGCCATGTACTGGGTGGTGGTGGGCGGCCTGGTGCTCTCCGCGCTGCTGATCGTCCTGGAGTGCCTGTTCTCGCTCGACGCGACGGCCCGGCCGGCCGAACCCGGCGCGCCCTATCCACCGGCCAGCGCGGTCATCGCGGCGTACCTGCCCAACGAGGCCGCCACCATCGTCGACACCGTGGAGTCGTTCCTCCGCCTCGACTACCCCAACGAGCTGGAGATCGTGCTGGCGTACAACACGCCGCACCCGCTGCCGGTCGAGGACACCCTGCGCGAGATCGCCGTCCGCGACCCGCGGCTGGTGCTGCTGCCGGTCGCCGGCTCGACCTCCAAGGCGCAGAACATCAACGCCGCGGTCACCCGGGTCCGCGGCGAGTTCGTCGGCATCTTCGACGCCGACCACCACCCCGCCCCGACCGCCTTCAAGGACGCCTGGCACTGGCTGTCCAACGGCCACGACGTGGTCCAGGGCCACTGCGTGATCCGCAACGGCGAGAGCTCGCGGGTGGCCGAACTGGTGGCGGTGGAGTTCGAGGCGATCTACGCGGTCAGCCACCCGGGCCGCACCCGGCTCTACGGCTTCGGCGTCTTCGGCGGCTCGAACGGCTTCTGGCGCACCGACCTGCTCGCCCGCACCCGGATGCACGGCTCGATGCTCACCGAGGACATCGACTCGACGCTGCGCGCCCTGGGCGAGGGCGCCCGGTTCGCGGTCGACCGCACCCTGATCTCCCGCGAGTTGGCGCCCACCACCCTCAAGGCGCTGTGGAACCAGCGCTCCCGCTGGGCCCAGGGCTGGCTCCAGGTCTCCCTCAAGCACCTGCGGCGGGGCCTTGTGTCACCGGTGTTCACGGCCCGTCAGAAGCTGGGCCTGTTCGTGCTGCTGGGCTGGCGGGAGGTGCAGCCCTGGCTGACCCTGCAGATCCTGCCCATCCTGCTGTACTCGGCATGGAAGGCCGGCGGCTTCACGCACCTCGACTGGGCGGTGCCGGTGTGCGTGCTGGCCGTGCTCTTCACCCTGGCGGCCGGCCCTGTGCAGGCGCTCTTCGCCTGGCGGCTGGCGGTGCCCGAACTCCGCTCGCGCCGCCGGTGGTTCTGGTCGTACTTCCTCGTCTCGACCGTCTTCTACAGCCACTTCAAGAACATGGTGGCCCGGCAGGCGCACCTCAAGGAGGCGCTGGGGGACCGGCAGTGGCGGGTCACCCCGCGCGCCGCCGCGAAGGCGGTGGCCCCCCGATGAGCACCTCGGCCGCCGCCCCGCCCGGCAACCGGGCCGGCGCCATCGACGGCTTCCGCGGACTGGCCGCACTGAGCACCGTCGCCTTCCACGTCTGGCAGCAGTACTTCCGCTACGACGCCGGCGGCAGCCATCCACCGGTCGACAATCCGCTGGTGGGCGCGGCCCTCTCGCTCGAAGTCATCGACCTCTTCTTCGTGCTGTCCGCGTACCTGCTGACGCTGTCGTACGCGCGGGCCGCGATCGACGGGCGCTCGCTCCGCCCGGCCCGGCTGTTCCTCTTCCGGCGCGCGATCCGGATCCTGCCGTTGTACGTGCTGGCGGTCCTGGTCGTCTGGGCGAGCCGTAACCCGTCCCTGCCGGGCAACTGGCGGGACCTGGTGGAACACCTCACCTTCACCCATGTCTTCGACCAGCAGCGGATCTTCTACACGCTCGGCCCCACCTGGTCGCTGTCGCTGGAGGTGCTGTTCTACGCCGTGCTGGTGGCGCTGGGGCCACTGGCCGTACGGGCCTGCCGGCCGCTGCGGCGGCGCGGCAGCCGGGTGGCGCTGTGCGCGGCGGGCTGCGCGGTGCTGTACGCCGTGCCGCTCGCCTGGATCGCCGTCGCCCACTACGGGTGGGGGGTGCCGCACACCGACTGGGTGGTGTACTTCGGTCCGCAGGCCCGCTTCGGCGGGTTCGCGGCCGGGATGGGGCTGGCCGTCGCGACGGCCGCGCTCGGTGACCGGGGCCGGCTCGGTCCGCGCGCCGCGCTGCTGCCGGCCGGGCTCGCGCTGGCCGGGCTGTTCGCGCTCTCCCTGGACTCCGGCCCGGAGAACTTCACCTTCACCTTCTACCACCCGATCGCCTCGATGCTGTGGGTGGTACTGCTCTACAGCACCCTCCACGTACGTCAACCCACGTTCTGGCACCGGCTGTTGACCGCCCGCTGGCTGACCGCCGTCGGACTGGTCAGCTACAGCATGTTCATCTGGCACGAACCGGTGATGCTCCAACTGCACAACGCCGGGCTGCTGCCCGGTGGCCAGGCGGGCTTCTGGCCCGCTCTGCTGATCGTGTTCCTGGCGGCGCTGCCGGTGGCCGCCGCGAGCTACTGGCTCGTCGAGTACCCGGCGAGCCTGCTGGGCCGGCTCAAGGACAGCCGCGGGCGGCCGCGGGAGTTCTACCCCGAGCCCGCCGCCTCACGCTGACCGCCCTCGCCCGTGTCTTCGCCGGGGACCCGCGCCGGATGCGCCCGGTCCCCGGCGAAGATCCGTTCCAGGTGGTAGTCCAGGGTGCGCCGGACGTCCTCCAGCGAGCGGCGGTGGTGCAGTACGTCGCCGCCCAACCCGATCGCCCCGGAGACCAGCAGATCGGCCTCCCGCCACGGGTCGAGACCGGGGGCGGTCCGCCCCGCGTCACGGGCCGCCCCGATCAGGTCCGCCACCAGCCGCTCCAGGGGCTGCTCGGCGGCCAGGAAGACCGCGGCGAGCGCCGGATCGGTCAGGCTCCGGGCGTAATAGGCCGCGAACACCCGTAGCGCGGTGGCCCGTTGGGCGTCCAGCGGCAGGAACTCCTCCAGGACGGCACGGAGTACGGCGTGCGGATCGGCCGGGTCCTGGCGGAACCGGGACCGGGCGATCCGCTCGTTCTCCTCGTGCAGCAGGTGCAGCGCGTCGACCAGCAGCCGGTGCTTGCTGTGGAAGTGGTACTGGACGGCGCGCAGCGACACCCCGGCCTCCGTGGCCACCTCCCGCAGGCTGGCCGCGTGCAGCCCCCGCTCGGCGGCGATCCGCCAGAGCGCCTCGGCGATCTGCCGGCGGCGCCGGGCGTGCGCGGCGGAACCGGCCGGCGGCGCGGCCGGGGGAGCGGGCGGCTGCTTGCGCCGCCGGTACGCCTTGGCCTGGCAACTGCGCGAGCAGTACAACGCCGGCCGCCCGCGCCCGGCCGGCGCCATCCCCGTACCGCACATACGGCACGCACGACCGGTCACCCGACCCTTTTCCTCACGCACAATTCCCCTCCACGGCACCTGAAAATGTGTGACGGAATGCGAATTCGACTGCAATTCCAAGGCTGTTCGCCAATTTCCCAATGGTACGTTCGTAACGTCCCACTGCGGGACGGAAATTGCTGGACCACGCATGCGAGGGGGACCCGCGCACCCATGAAGTACGACATCCTGCAGATCATCGGGGCGGCCACGATGGTGGTGTTCACGCAGGGGGCGATCCGGCTGCTCGTCGACCACGGGAACACCGGACTGCTCAGCCGGCTCGGTGCCGGTTTCGGCGGCACGCTGGCCGCGCACGGACTGCTCGTCGCGGTGGGCCTGCTGCTGACCGGCTGGTCCCACACCCGCGCGAAGGCCCTCGGCCGGCGCGGCTGACGGTGCCGCCACGGGAGACGCCCGGCCCCACGGTGCGTGCGGGCCGGGCGTCGGAGGTCTTCTGCCGGTGGGCCGCTAGCCCACGTGGACGCGCGGACGGCGGCGCGGGTCCGGCTCGGCGCGGCGCAGGACCTCGCGGGTCACCGGCGCGACCTCACCGTCGCCGAAGACCAGGAACCGCAGCAGATGGCTCAGCGGATGGCCCTCGGTCCAGTTGAAGTAGGCGTGCGGCACCTGGCCGGTGCGCTCGCGCAGCTGCATCAGCACGGCGGCGATGGTGTTGGCCACGCCGGCGCCCTCCACCCGCAGGATCTGCGCGCCGTACTCCTCCGCGCCCCGCACGTGCAGGTTCGTGGTGAAGTCCGAGGAGTCGGTGACCGTCACCTCCAGGAACAGCACCGGCCGCCCGTCGGGTATGTGGGTCTCCTCGCGCTGGCTGTACTCCTTCTGCCGGTACTCCTGCGCGTCCCGCTCCTGCGGCTCGTTCGCGATGACCCGCAGCGGCCCGGCCGCGATCGCCGTGTCGATCAGCCGGCCCGCGGTCTCGTCGAAGTCGACCTGCACGGCGCGGAGTTCGAAGGCGCGGTGCACCCGGGACGCGAACGAGGTCAGCAGCATCCCGAGGATGAACAGCAACGCGATCTTCAGACCGTCCGGCCGCTCGATCACATTGGTGACCAGGGTGTAGCCGAAGACCAGGGTGATCGCGCCGAAGCCGACGGCGGCCGCCCGGTGCCGCCGGTGCCGGGCCGCGACCGTGGAGGCGAACGACGCCGACAGCATCAGCACCAGCACACCCGTCGCGTACGCCCCGCTCTGCTCGTCGACGCTGGCGTTGAAGACGACGGTGATGCCGAAGGCGATGGCCAGGAAGATCAGCACCAGCGGGCGCACCGCCCGGGCCCACTCCGGGGCCATGCCGTAGCGCGGCAGATAGCGCGGTACGAGATTGAGCAGCCCGGCCATCGCCGAGGCACCGGCGAACCAGAGGATGGCGATGGTGGAGACGTCGTAGACCGTGCCGAACGCCTCGCCCAGGTACTCGTGCGCCAGATAGGCCAGCGCGCGGCCGTTCGCCGAACCGCCGGCCTCGAACTCCTTCTGCGGGATCAGCAGGGTGGTCGCCAGGCTCGACAGCAGCAGGAAGCCGCTCATGATCAGCGCCGCGGTGGTCAGCAGCCGGCGGGTGCCGCGGATCCGGCCGGCCGGCTTGGCCGCGGTGTCGGTGGCCTCGCCGCGGATCTGCGGCATCACCGCCACACCGGTCTCGAAGCCGGACATGCCCAGCGCCAGCTTCGGGAAGACCAGCAACGCCACTCCGACGATCGCCAGCGGTGAGGAGTGCTCGGCGGTCATCGCGCCCCACCAGTCACCGACCACCACCGGGTGCGCCAGCACATGCCAGGCCGCGGTGCCCAGCACGACGACGTTCAGCGTCAGGTACAGGCCGACGAGCCCGACGGCGATGCCGATCGCCTCGCGGAAGCCCTTGAGGAACACCGCGCCCAGCGCGGCCAGCAGCAGCAAGGTGATCCACAGGTTGGCACCGTGCAGCGCCGGCGGCGCGAACGGGTTCTCCACCACGTGCGCCGAGGCGTCGGCGGCCGACAGCGTCATGGTGATGACGAAGTCCGTGGCGGCGAACCCCAGCAGCACCAGCACCAGCAGCTTCCCTGCCCACCAGGGCAGCAGCCGCTCCAGCATGGCGATCGAACCCTCGCCGTTCGGGCTTTCCTTGGCCACCCTGCGGTACACCGGCAGGGCACCGAGCAGGGTCAGCGCGATCAGCACGAGGGTGGCGAACGGCGAGAGCAGCCCGGCCGCCAGCGCGGCGATGCCCGGCTGATAGCCCAGCGTCGAGAAGTAGTCGACACCCGTGAGGCACATGACGCGCCACCAGTGATGCCCCTTGTGCTCGGCCGGCGGCGTGCCGTGCGGCCCGGGGTGACGGGCGGCATGGCTGCTCAGTCCGTCCAGCAGCCAGCCGCGCCACCGTTGTCCGGGAACGGCCGGGGCGGCAGGCGGGGGCTCGGCCTCGGCCTCGGTACGCGTGCTCATGCGGGTTCGTCCTGCCGTTCATCGGTCGTCGGTTCGGGCAACGAGCAGCGAGTATGCATCACCGGCCACCGCCCGTTTCTGCCACCCTGGCCACTTCTGCCCGCTCCGTGCGCCAACCCGGCGTCAGGATCGCGTCAAGATGCCGCTGCCCCCGTACACACGGTGTCAAGGCGCCCCACACGGCGGCCGCAGGCATGCTCCGACGCGCACGCTGACAGGAGATCCGACGGCAGGAGGTCTTCCCGTGGTCACCCTGCATCCCCCGACGCCCCGGGGCCGCCCGCACACCCCGCGGTTCACCCGCGCCCCCACCCGCCCCCGCCCGCGCACCGCGGCGCCGCCCCGCCCGGCGTGCCTGCACCGCGCCCCGCCGGACCGCACCCTCGGGGCCGAACTCGCCCTGCCGCTCGGCGCCGTCGGCGCGGTGCTCCTGGTCACCGTTCTGCTGCCGGCCGGCGGCGGCGCCCACCCGGCGTTCGCACTCGCCGTCCTCGCGCTGCTGACACTGCTCGCCGCCGTGCCGGCTCGGCCGCTGCTGCGGCCGGCCGTGGCCCTGGTGTCCTGGCTGTGCTACGACGGTTTCGTGCTGAACGGCCACTCCGAGCTGGCCTTCCGGTCACCGGACCGGACCGGCCTGCTGGTCCTCCTGCTCGCCGCGCTCGCGGGCGCGGGCTGCGCCGCCGCGCTGCGGCTCGTCCGACGGCACCCGTAGGCCGCGCCGCGGGCCCGCAGTCACCCGCGTCCCCTCACCGACAGCGGCTTTCCCTCACCAGCAGCGGCACCGGACGTGCCGGCGCGCCGCCTTGTGGCCGTAGCGGTGGTGGCCGGGCCGGCACCGGTGGCCCCGCGCCGCGCGCCGCCGCTTGCCCGGCGCGGTCAGCAACCCCAGCCCGGTCCCCAGCATCCAGACGTCCTTGGCCAGCGGGAGCCCTTCCTGGGTCGGCCGCGGGCTGCCCGGCTCGTGCATCCCCGGCGTCCGCAGGTACATCCCGACCAGCCCGCCGGAGAACCCGGTCAGCGCCAGTCCGGCCAGCCGGGTGGGCACGAACGGCGCCAGCAGCGCCCCGCCGACCGCGACCTCCGCACACGCCAACAGCCGGGTGAACCGCTCGGCGGGGATCCGCTGCAGGAAGGGATACGCGGTGCAGGCCATCCCGTGCACGCCCTCGGCCGTCCCCTGGTCGGCCTTCAGCATCGTCAGCCCGGCATTGAGGATGAATGCGCCGGTGGCCAGCCGCGGGGCCACATCACGCACGTCGGGCAGCAGCACCATCGGAGCCTCCGTGATCGGATCGTCGGCCCCCCGACCGAGCTTAGCCACGGGCCCACGGACGGGCATCCGGGCACGGACACGACGACGGGCGTGCCGGTGCGGACGAGAGGCCGGGCGCGCGGCCCCCGGGCCGGGTCACAGTGCCGGTACGTCGTCCCACTGGTCGAGGATGTCCTCGGCCGAGTCCGGTCCGCCCTCCCGAGGCCCGTCGTCGAGCGACTGCTCGGTCCAGATGACCTTGCCGCCCGGGGTGTAGCGGGTGCCCCAGCGCTGGGCGAACTGGGCGACGAGGAACAGCCCGCGGCCGCCCTCGTCGGTGGTGGCGGCCCGCCGCAGGTGCGGCGAGGCGCTGGTCCCGTCGGAGACCTCGCAGATCAGCGTGCGGTCGTGCAGCAGCCGCACCCGGATGGGCTGGGCGCCGTACCGGATGGCGTTGGTGATCAGCTCACTGAGGATCAGCTCGGTGGTGAACTCCAGCGCTTCCAGCCCCCACGACTCCAGCTGCCGCATGCAGGCGGCCCGGATCGGTGCCACGGCGGCCGGGTCGGAGGGCACGTCCCATTCGGCCACCCGGGACGGGCCCAGCAGCTGCGTACGGGCCACCAGCAGGGCGATGTCGTCGCTGGGGTGCTCGGGCAGCATCGCGTCGAGGACCGCCGCACAGATCCCGTCCGGGTCGCGCCGCCCACCGGACTCCAGGGCGCTGTGCAGCATCGCCAGCCCCGTGTCGATGTCGCGGTCGCGGTCCTCCACCAGCCCGTCGGTGTACAGCACCAGGCGCGAACCCTCGGCCAGCGTCAGCTCCGCGGTCTCCACCGGCACGCTCGCGCCCAGCCCCAGCGGCGGGGAGACCGGAACCTCGGGGAACGTGACGGACCCGTCCGGGTGAACCAGCGCCGGACCAGGATGCCCGGCCCGGGCCACCGTCGCCCGGCCGGCCACCGGGTCGTAGATGGCGTACAGACAGGTGGCGCCGGTGATCCCGGTCCCGCCGCCGTCCGGCCGTCCCCCTTCGGTATCGCTGCCGATGCCCGGCCAAGCCACCGCGTCGCCGTCCGTGGCCCCGGGCCGCCGGCCCGCCGCCCGGGCCTCGTCCGTGTCGATATGGCTGACCAGCTCGTCCAGATGGTTGAGCAGCTCGTCGGGCGGCAGGTCGAGGGCGGAGAAGTTGTGCACGGCGGTGCGCAGCCGCCCCATGGTCGCGGCCGCGTGCAGCCCGTGCCCGACGACATCGCCGACGACCAGCGCGACCCGGCTGCCCGGCAGCGGGATCACGTCGAACCAGTCACCGCCGACCCCCGCCTGCGCGGGCAGGTAGCGGTGCGCCACCTCCAGCGCGGACTGCTCGGGGAGGGCCTGCGGGAGCAGGCTGCGCTGAAGGGTGACGGCCGTGGTGTGCTCGCGGGTGTAGCGGCGGGCGTTGTCGATGGAGACCGCGGCCCGCGCGGTCAGCTCCTCGGCGAACGTCAGGTCATCGTCCTCGAAGTCGTCGGACCGGTCCGAGCGCCAGAAACTGGCCACCCCCAGCACCACGCCCCGCGCCTGCAGCGGCACGCTGATCAGCGAGCGGATCCGGGCGTCCAGCACCCGCTGGGTGGCCTCCAGGTCCTGCCGCCGCCACTCCTCCGACCGGCGCAGATCGGGCACGAGCACGGTCCGGCGGCTCTCCAGGCTCGTCGCCATCGGCGTACCGGGCACGAACCGCAGCACGTCCCCGACCCGGTAGATCGCCGAGCCCTCCGGCACGCCCCGGACCGCCATCCGCCGCAGCTCGGTGGTCAGCGCGGCCTCCGGTTCGTCGCCGCGCAGCACCGGCTCCAGCAGCTCGACGGTGACCACGTCGGCGAACCGCGGCACCGCCACATCGGCCAGCTCCGCCGCGGTCCGCCCGACGTCCAGCGTCGTCCCGATCCGCAGCCCCGCGTCGTAGATCAGCTTCAGCCGCTCCTGGGCCACCTCGGCCCGGCCGGCCAGCACCCGCAGTTCGGTGGTGTCCCGCAGCGTCACCGCCGACCCGGCCGGACCGCCGAACGGCGCGGTCGGCCGGACGTTGACCGCGAGCAGCCGGTCGCCCGCCAGATACACCTCGTCGGTGGCTTCCCGGCCGGACGCCAGCAGGGCGCCGAGCCGGGGCTCCAGCCCCAGCTCCGCGACCGGCCACCGTTCCTGCTCCGCGTCCGCGGGCAGATCGAGCAGCCGCCGCGCCTCGTCGTTGGCCAGCACCAGCCGCCCGTCACTGCCGATGATGAGCACGCCCTCCCGTACGGCGTGCAGCACCGCGTCGTGGTGGTCGTACATCCGCCGCATCTCGGCCGGGTCCAGCCCGTGCGTCTGCCGCCGCAAACGGCGGTTGACCAGCACCGCCCCGCCGCTGACCAGCAGCAGCGCCCCCGCGGCGGACCCGAGCAGCAGCGGCAGTTGGTGCTCCACCCGCTGGTTCGCCCGCCCGGCCCGGATTCCCACCGACACCAGTCCCACCACCGATCCGTCCTTGTCCTTGACCGGCACCACGGTGGCCACGGCGGTCCCCAGGGCGGACGTGGAGGTGTCGGTCAGCGTCCTGCCCTTCAGCGCCTCCCGGAAGCCGGGCCCCACCACCCGTTTCCCGATCAGCCGCGGATCGGGATGCGTCCAGCGGACGCCGTCCGGCCGGAACGCCACGATGTAGTCGACCTTGGTCGCCTTCCGCGCCGCCTCCGCCTGCGGCTGCAGTACCGCGCTCGGATCCGCGGACTTCATGGCGGCGAGGGTGCCCGGTGCGTGCGCGAAGCTCTCCGCCCCGACGAGCGAACGCTGCCGGGCATCGTCCCTCACCGAACTCTGCGCCTGGAAGACCAGCGCCACGACCGCGGCGACGATCAACAGCAGTACGAGGGCGAGCTGCACCACGAACACCTGGCCCGCCACACTGTGCGCCGTCACCAGCGCCCGGAGGCGGCCCCCGACGGACGGCGACGAGCCCTGCGACCCGTCACCGTTCCGCCGGAATTTTTCCCTCATGCCCCATATTTAGCATTCTGTTCCCGTAGGGGCGGGGCGGCCGACGACGGCGGCGGCCTGTGCCGCACCCGCCCGAGGGCGAGGCGCGGCACAGGCCGTGCGGCGACCCGTTCGCTGAATCGGCTCAGGGCATCGGGTCAGGGAATCGGCTCAGCCCGTCCGCGGGATCTGCTGGGTGATGCAGTGCACCCCGCCGCCGCCCCAGGCGAGGGTACGGGCGGAGACGCCCACGATTCGCTTGGTGGGGAAGAGCGACCGGATGGTGGCCAGGGCCGCCGTGTCGGACGCCGCGATGTCCGTCGTCGGGACCACGACGCCGGTGGCCGTCGGGTAGTAGTTGGTGTAGCTGAAGGTGATCACCTCGTCCGTGCCCACGGTGAAGGTGGGCAGCTGGTTCATCTCGGTCAGGGTGAAGTGGCGGCCCTGGGCGTCCGTGCTGGCCTGCAGCACGGACTTGTTCTCGGCCAGCCGTGCGTAGTTGGGGTCCCCGGTGTCGGACGGCAGGTTGATCAGCAGGCGGGCCGGACCGGCGTAGGCGGCGACGAGGTCGACATGGCCGTTGGTGACGGTGTCCCCGTACATCCCGTACGGCAGCCAGATCATCTTGGTCGCCTGATAGGCGTCGAGCAGTTTCGCCTCGATCTGGGCCTTGGTCAGGTCCGGGTTGCGGTTCGGATTGAGCAGACACTCCTCGGTGCCGATGATCGTGCCCTGGCCGTCCTGGAGCAGCGCACCGCCCTCGAAGATCATGTCGACGGGCAGCCGCGGCACCCCGAGGTACTCGCAGACGCCTATGGGGAGGTTGTCGTCCTTGTCGTGCGGAAATTTGTTGCCCCAGCCGTTGAAGCCGAAGTCGAGGCCGAGGAGCTTCCGCCCGCTGCGGTCGACGCCGAAGATGGGGCCGTTGTCGCGCGGCCAGCAGTCGTTGATGGGGTACTCGATGACGGTGACGGTCGGGCCGACCTGCTGCCGCACGAAATCGGCCGTGCCGGTGTTCGCCACCATGGTGACCGGCTCGAACTGGGCGATCGCGCGGGCCACATCGGCGACCTCGTTCTGCACCGCCGGGAGCTTCTCACCCCAGTTGTCACTGGCGTCCCACGGGAAGGCCATGAGACAGCCCGCGTGCGGAGCCCACTCGCCGGGGACGGTGTACGTCGTTCCGTTGTACGTGGCCGCGGCGGCGCGCCCGGCACCGGCCCCGAGGAAGGCGGCCGAGGCGGCGGCCATCGCGGAGGCGGTCATGAAGCCGCGTCGGCTGAGCGCCGACTTCCGGGGGATGCCGGCGCCGAGGCCGGAGGCGGAGGTGGTGCTGGAATCGGATGCGCTCGTTTCGTCCGGGCCGGAGACGGGTGCGCCGGGTTCGGTCATGCGGAACTCCTCACGTGGATGGTGGCGTGGGGGGCGGGCACTGGGGAGAGGCAGGGGGTGGCTCAGGGCTGCGGCTCGGTGGCGGGCACCGCGGTCAGGGGGTCCGCGGCGCCCGCGGCGTCCGTCTCCGCCTGGGCCGGGATCCGGTCCTGCGGTCGACGGGCCATCAGATAGACCGTGCCGGCGCCGAGCACCACGGCGACGCCGAGCGGTGCGGCCCAGATCTGGTACCAGGGGGCGCCCGGCGGTGCGAGCACCGCGCGCGGCCAGGCGACGTTGGTGACCTCGAAGCCGGTCCAGGCGACGGCGATCACGTTGAGCACCGTGCCCTTGCGCCCCTGCCGGATGTGGCCACCGGGCACCCAGGTGCCGCGCAGCCGCGCGATCAGGGCGGCCGCGGAGACCAGGAAGAACGGTACGAAGGTGGCCGCGGTGCCGAAGGCGATCAGCGAACCGATCGCGGTGGCGTTCAGGCCGAGCAGCAGTGCCACGCCCGAGACGAGGGTGGAGGCGATCAGGCCGCCGATCGGCGCCTGTTGCTTGTTGACCTTCCTGACCTGCCGCGAGAACGGGAACACCTCGTCCCGGGCGAGGGAGTACAGGCCGCGGGCCGCACCGCCCTGGGACGCCATGGCGCAGGCAAGGAAGCTGACCAGCACGACGAGCACGAACGGCTTGTCCGACCAGGAGCCGAACGACGTGACCACGGCCGTGGTCACCGGGTCGACGTCCTTGCCCGCGACGGCGGTGGCCGGGTGGGGGTACGAGATGGCGACGGCCACCGCGTTGAGGATGACCACGGCGCCGACGGACAGCAGCGCCCACCACATCGCCCGGGGCACCTGGCGCCCGGCGTCCTTGGTCTCCTCCGCGGTCGAGACGCACGCGTCGAAGCCGATGAAGGCCCAGCCGGCGACCGCGAGCACGGTCAGCAGCGCCACCGGCACCGAGCCACCGGACAGTGCCTCGGCGCCGAAGGTGTGCGTGAACAGCGAGAACGGGTGCTTGCGGAAGAACAGCAGCAGGGACAGGCCGACGAGCACGGAGGCGATGGCCTCACCGGCGATGCCGGCCGAGACGAACCACTTCAGGAGGTTGATGCCGTACGCGTTGACCAGCGCGCAGAGCAGCACGATGGCCATCGAGACGGCGACCATCGCGCCGGGCGACGGCGTCACCCCGATGAGCGCGAACACCCAGGGCGCCGCCAGGTAGGCGACGGTGGTGTTGCCGAACATCACCGCGAACTGCCAGACCCAGCCGCTCAGCCAGCCGAACCGCGGGCCGATGAGCCGCCGCCCCCACTGGTAAGGGCCGCCGGCCAGCGGCCACTGCGAGGTCAGTTCGGAGTAGACGTTGACCACCAGGCACTGGCCGGCCAGGACCACGGGCAGGGCCCAGATCCACGCGGGCCCGGCGATCATCGTGCCGATCATGGAGACCGCGTACAGCGCGACCACCGGGGAGACCACGGCGAAGCCCATGGCGATGTTTCCCAGGATGTTCAGGCTGCGGCGGAGTTCTTGGGTGTAGCCCAGTGATGCGAGTCGGGCGGCGTCGCCGTCCCCGCCGGCGGCGCTGACGGTGCTGCCGGCGGGCGGCCGGTGCGGGGGTGTGGAGTGGGGCATGGCGTACCTCGCCTGGCGGTTCGATTAAAACTAACTTTGTTAGTCGGCGAAGGTAGGGAGGTCAGGCCGCGCTGTGAAGCCCCTGCCGGTGAGTAACCTTGAAAAGCCAGGAATTCGAGGGGAAGCGAGGGGTGTCGTGGGCCGCCCACACCAGACATTGCTGAGCAGGACGGCCATAGCGCACGCGGCTCTGGAGCTGATCGACGAGCACGGCTACGAAGCCCTCACCATGCGGGCACTGGCCGACCGGCTGGGCGTGCGCGGCGCGTCGCTCTACAACCACATCGGCTCGAAGGACGACATCCTGGACGCCGTCAGCGAACTGCTCGACGCCGAGATCGACCACACCCCGCTGCACCACGAGCCCTGGCCCGACGGCATCGCCGCCTACGCCCGCGGCTACCGGCGGGTCTTCCAGCGCCACCCCAACGCCATCGCCCTGGTCGCCCGCCGCGGTGTGCACACCGAGGGCGCGCTGCGCGAGTACGACACCCTGCTCGCCACCCTGATCCGCGCGGGCTGCACCCCCGCCCTGGCCGCCGAGACCGCCGCCGCGCTCGACTTCCTGGTCATCGGCTCGGCCCTGGAGACCTACGCGGCCGGCTTCACCCGGCCGCCCGCCGCCTACCGCCCCGACTACCCCGCCCTGGCCGACTCCCTCGAAGCCGCCACCCGCGTCGACCCGTCCCCGACCGCCCTCGACGACCGCGGCTTCGAGTTCGGCCTCCGCATGATCCTGGGCGGCCTGGCGGCGCAGCTGGCGAACCCGGGCAACGACTGACGCCCGCAGGCCGAAACGGGCGCCGCCGAAAAAGAGTTGGCGGCGCGAAGGGCCGCTGGTCTACGGTGAGCGGGTTCCGGAGGGCGGCACCAAGCCGCCGTCCGTGTCGGCCCTTGAGGAATCCGGGAGGTGAAGACCGATGACTGTCGTTGCGAGGGGCGCTGCCCGCATCCAGGAGTTCATCACACTCACTTCCGTGGTCTCCGGCTGACTCGACGTCACTTCCGTTTTTCCGCTGCGCAGAGCTGCGTACGCGGTGGCGTGGGCCGGGGCCGCATTCCCTGAAGGGTCCTTGCGTTGTTCGACCTCGATCTTTCTGCTGCGCATCCGCTGACCGCCTACGGCTGGGACGACGGGTTCGCGGAGAGTTTCACCCCCTTTGCCGGGCAGGGGTTCATGCCCGGTCGTGTCGTCCGCGTGGACCGCGGGCGGGTGGACGCCGTCGTGCCCGACGGTGACGGCGTCCGGACCGTGCTGGCGGACACCGCGCTGGTCGCGACCGGTGATCCCATGCGGGTGCCGTGCACGGGTGACTGGGCCGTCATCGATCTGGAGAACGGGCGGGGCGGTGACCATGTGGACGGCGTCCTGCGGGCGTTGCTGCCGCGACGGACGTCGTTCGTGCGGTCCACGTCGTCGAAGCGTTCCGAGGGCCAGATCCTGGCGGCGAACGTCGATCATGCGGTGATCGCGGTCTCGCTGGCCGACGCGCTGGACCTCGGGCGCATCGAACGGTTCGTCTCGCTGGCCTGGGAGAGCGGGGGACAGCCGCTGGTGGTGCTGACCAAGGCCGACCTGGCCGGGGACAGGCACGGGCTGGCGCACCTGGTGGCGGACGCGGAATCGGCCGCTCCAGGGGTACAGGTACTGGCCGTCAGCTCGGAGACCGGTGAGGGGCTCGATGCGCTGGCCGCCGTACTGGCCGGCGGGACGTCCGTACTCCTGGGGCAGTCCGGCGCGGGCAAGTCCACGCTGGCGAATGCACTGGTGGGGGCAAGTGTGCAGACCGTACAGGCCACCCGGGACCGGGACGGCAAGGGCCGGCACACCACGACCACCCGCGATCTGCTCGCACTGCCCGGCGGTGGCGTGCTGATCGATACGCCCGGGCTGCGCGGGGTCGGGATGTGGGACGCCGGGGGCGGGCTGTCCCGGACGTTCTCGGACGTCGAGGCGCTGGCCGAGGAGTGCCGGTTCCATGACTGCGCGCACGAGAGCGAGCCGGGGTGTGCGGTCCAAGTTGCCGTGGAGAACGGCGAGTTGGCGGTGCGCCGGCTGGAGAGCTACCGCAAGCTGCTGCGGGAGAACCAGCGCATCGTGGCCAAGACGGACGCCAGGCTGCGGGCCGAGATCCGGCGGGACTGGAAGCAGAAGCAGGCGCTCGGCCGGCACATGATGGAGCGGAAGAGGGGGGCCGGAAGGTGAGCTGAGGCCGAGAGGCGGGTCGGATGAGGTCTGCCGAGGCCCGGGAGTCATGGCCCGGGCCCCGGCGACGCCCGCAAAGGCCATGTCCGAAATCCGCCAGCCGGGGCCCCGCCGCGGGGGCAGACTGGAGGCGTGATGGACGACGGGACCAGGTACGAAGCGGTGTCCAGCCGGGACGCGCGGTTCGACGGGGAGTTCTTCTTCGCGGTGGTGACGACCGGCATCTACTGCCGGCCGAGCTGCCCCGCGGTCACTCCCAAGCGGGTGAACGTGCGGTTCTTCCCGTCGGCCGCGGCCGCGCAGGCCGCCGGTTTCCGGGCCTGCCGGCGGTGCCGGCCGGACGCCGTGCCCGGCTCGGCCGAGTGGAACGTGCGCGCCGACCTGGTCGGCCGGGCCATGCGGTTCATCGGCGACGGCGTGGTCGACCGGGAGGGCGTCGCCGGGCTGGCACAGCGGCTGGGGTACAGCGCGCGGCAGGTGCAGCGGCAACTGACCGCGGAGCTGGGCGCCGGGCCGGTCGCACTGGCCCGGGCCCGCCGGGCACACACCGCCCGGGTGCTGCTGCAGACCACCGCGCTCCCGGTGACCGAGCTGGCGTTCGCGGCCGGATTCGCCAGCATCCGGCAGTTCAACGACACCATGCGGGAGATCTACGCCGGTACGCCGAGCGAGCTGAGGGCCGCGGCGGTGGGCGGGCGCGGCGGCGGGACCGTGACGAGCACGCGCCCCCGGTCGCGGCCCGCCCCGGGCGGCGGCCCGGCGCCCGGCGGGATTCCGCTGCGGCTGGCCTACCGGGGCCCGTACGCGGCCGCGGAGATCTTCGACTTCCTGGCGGAACGGGCCGTCCCCGGCGTGGAGGAGGTACGGGGCGGGCCCGGCCCGCGCACCTACCGCCGTACCCTGCGGCTCACCTACGGCACCGGGATCGCCGAGGTCGAGGAGCCGCCCGCCGGGCCGCGCGGACGGTCCCGGCCGCCGGCCGGCCGGGTGTGCCCGGCGGCCCGGGGCGGGGCCGGCGGCTGGCTGGAGTGCCGGCTGCTCCTGACCGACCTGCGGGACCTGTCGACGGCCGTGCAGCGGCTGCGCCGGCTCTTCGACCTGGACGCCGACCCGTACGCCGTCGCCGAGCGGCTCGGCGCCGACCCGGTGCTCGGCCCGCTGGTGGCAGAGCGCCCGGGCCTGCGCTCGCCGGGCGCGGCGGACCCTGAGGAGATGGCCGTACGGATCGTGCTCGGCGGGCCGTCGGAACGCGCCGCCGAGCTGGTGCGGGCCCACGGGAAGCCGCTGGACGCGGCGGACGGCGGGCTGACCCACCTCTTCCCGGCGCCCGCGGAGCTGACCGGCGCGGACGTCCCCGACCCGGTGCGCGTGCTGTGCACCGCGCTCGCCGACGGCACGGTCCTGCTGGACGCCGGCGCCGACCGGGCCGCTGCGGAGCGGGCGCTGGCCGCGTTGCCCGGTGTCGGGCCGCGCACCGCCGCGTACATCAGGATGCGGGCGCTGGGGGACCCGGACGTAGGCGGCCCGGAGGTCGGCGAGCGGGCCGAAGCGGAGCGGGGCGCGGAGCGGGCTGCGGACCCGGAGGGGGCCTGGCGGCCCTGGGGCGCGTACGCCCTGCACCATCTGTGGCGGGCGGGACTGCTCCCGCCGGGCGAGCTGCCGGCCCCCGCTGTGGCGGCGCCCGCGGCCTGAGGCCGGCCCGGTCGCTACCCCTCGCCCGAGGCCGGCTCACATCGCGAGCACCGTCGCCGCCCAGCCGCCGACCACCAGCAGGCAGGCGAGCAGTTCGACCAGCACGCTCAGACCGAGGGTGCGCATCACCGTGCGGGTCGAGGCCCAGGCGTCGCCGTGGCCGCCGAGCCGGACCCGTTCCAGCAGGTAGAGGCCGCCGACCGCGCCCACCACGGCACCGATCACCGGCAGCACGAAGAAGCCGACGATGCCGGCCGCGCCGGCCAGGAACAGGGTGCGGTACGGCGCGCCCGCGGCCCGCAGATCGCGCACCGGCAGCAGCCACTTCAGCGCCTGGTTGACCAACAGCAGGGCGGTGGCGCCCATCAGCACCGCCCATGCCGGGCCGGACTTCTCCGTCACCGCCCACCACAGCACGCCCGCCCACACGATCAGCGGCCCGGGGATTCCGGGTACCAGCACCCCGATCAGCCCGAGCAGCATCACCAGGCCGACCGCGACCAGCTGCCACGCGCTCATGGCCCCAGACTGCCGGACGGGACCCGGAAGCGCTTGCCGGCCGCCCGCGACCGTGCGGGCCGGCGCCGGCCACCGCGGACACCCGACCGGCCCAGCACTCCTGGACGGCCGGCCGGGCAGACGGCGGACAGCGGAGGCGGACCGCCCGCCCGCATGGGTTCATGGGGACAGGCCCCCGTACCCCTGGCCCCGACCCCCTTCCATCCTGGGAGCGACAGCGACATGGCGAAGCAGACCGTGGCTGAGCAGTTCGTGGACATCCTGGCGCGGGCGGGGGTGCGGCGCCTCTACGGTGTCGTCGGCGACAGCCTGAACCCGGTGGTGGACGCCGTCCGCCGGAACGCCGCGATCGACTGGATCCAGGTCCGGCACGAGGAGGCCGCCGCCTTCGCCGCCGGGGCGGAGGCGCAGCTCACCGGCAAGCTCGCGGCCTGCGCCGGCTCGTGCGGACCGGGCAATCTGCACCTCATCAACGGCCTCTTCGACGCGCACCGTTCGATGGCCCCGGTCCTCGCGCTCGCCTCGCACATCCCCTCCAGCGAGATCGGCACCACCTTCTTCCAGGAGACCCACCCGGACCGGCTGTTCACCGAGTGCAGCCACTACAGCGAGCTGATCTCGAGCACCCGGCAGATGCCGCGGGTGCTGCAGACCGCCATCCAGCACGCCGTCGGCCGGAGCGGCGTCGCGGTGGTCTCGCTGCCCGGCGACATCGCCGCCGAGCAGGCGCCCGAGCGCGCCATCCAGCACGCACTCGTCACCACCCGGCCCCTGGCCCGGCCCGGGGACGCCGAGATCGACGCGCTGGCCCGGATGGTCGACGAGGCCCGCACGGTCACGCTGTTCTGCGGCAGCGGCACGGCCGGTGCGCACGCCGAGGTGATGGAGTTCGCCGAGCGGGTGAAGGCCCCGGTGGGCCACGCCCTGCGCGGCAAGGAATGGATCCAGTACGACAACCCCTACGACGTCGGCATGAGCGGACTGCTCGGGTACGGCGCGGCCTACGAGGCCACCCATGAGTGCGATCTGCTGCTCCTGCTCGGCACGGACTTCCCCTACAACGCGTTCCTGCCGGACGACGTCAAGATCGTCCAGGTCGACGTACGGCCCGAACACCTGGGCCGCCGCACCAAGCTCGACCTCGCCGTCTGGGGCGACGTCCGCGAGACACTGCGCTGCCTGATCCCCAAGGTCCGCGGGAAGACGGACCGGAAGTTCCTCGACCGGATGCTGAAGAAGCACGCGGACGCGCTGGAGGGCGTGGTCAAGGCGTACACGAGGAAGGTGGAGAAGCACGTGCCGATCCACCCCGAGTTCGTCGCCTCGGTGCTGGACGAGGAGGCCGCCGACGACGCCGTCTTCACGGTCGACACCGGCATGTGCAACGTCTGGGCCGCCCGCTACCTCACGCCCAACGGCCGCCGCCGGGTCATCGGCTCCTTCAGCCACGGGTCCATGGCCAACGCGCTGCCCCAGGCGATCGGCGCCCAGTTCCTCGACCGCCGCCGCCAGGTCGTCTCGATGTCGGGCGACGGCGGATTCGCCATGCTGATGGGCGACTTCCTCACCCTGGTCCAGTACGACCTGCCGGTGAAGGTGGTGCTGTTCAACAACTCCTCCCTCGGCATGGTCGAGCTGGAGATGATGGTCTCCGGCCTGCCGTCGTACGGCACCACCAACCACAACCCGGACTTCGCGGCGATCGCCCGCGCGGCCGGGGTGTACGGCGTCCGGGTGGAGAAGCCCAGGCAGCTGCGCGGGGCGCTGCGCGACGCCTTCCGGCACGACGGGCCCGCACTGGTCGACGTCGTCACCGACCCGCACGCGCTGTCCATCCCGCCGAAGATCAGCGCGGAAATGGTGTCCGGTTTCGCGCTGTCGGCCGGCAGGATCGTGCTGGACGGCGGGGTCGGCCGGATGCTGCAGATGGCCCGCTCCAACCTGCGGAACATCCCCCGGGTGTGAACCGCCGGGCGCGCGGTCAGCCGCCGGGGCGCTGCGGCCGCAGCCGGAGCGTCAGGATCTGGAACGGGCGCAGCTCCAGCGTCAGTTCCGCGGTCGGCCCCTCCTCCTCGTCGTGCAGCGGACGCTCCAACAGGTCGGTCACGGTGGCCCGTTCGACGGGGAAGCCGGGCGAGAGGATGCCGGTGGCGCGGCCGCCCCGGGACTCGTAGAGCCGGACCACCACGTCACCGCTGCGGTCCTCGGCGAGTTTGACCGACTCGACGGTGAGCGCCGGGTGGTCGACGCGGATCAGCGGCGGCACCGGCGGCGCGGCCGCGGTCCGCAGGGGCAGGTTCAGGGCGAGGCCCTCGGCGACCGCGGCGCCGGTCGTGGCACCCGGCAGCAGCGCGTAGCGGAACCGGTGGCTGCCCTGGTCGGTCGCCGGGTCGGGGCTGTGCGGGGCGCGCAGCAGGGTCAGCCGCACGGTCGTGCCCAGGCCCTCGGCGTGCGGGACCCGGGTCACGTCGTGGCCGTAGGTCGAGTCGTTGAGCAGCGCGACGCCGTAGCCCGGCTCGGCCACCCGCAGCCAGCGGTGCGCACAGATCTCGAAACGGGCCGCGTCCCAGCTGGTGTTGGTGTGGGTGGGCCGGTGGACGTGCCCGAACTGGATCTCGGCGGTGGACCGTTCGGCGTGCACGTCCAGCGGGAAGGCGGCCTTGAGGACCTTCTCCGACTCGTGCCAGTCGATGTCGGTGAGCACGTCGAGGCGGTGCGCACCGGCCCGCAGCGTCAGCTCCTGGACGACCCGGGACGCACCGAACGCCCTGGTCACCCGCACGGTCGCGGTCAACGGCCCGGAGGCGAGCAGGTCGACGGACTCGGCGGCGGTCAGATCGGTGTGCCGGTGGCGGTAGTGCCGGTCGAGGTCCCAGGCGTCGTACTTCGTGGGGTGGTCGGGGTGCAGCTGGAGCAGATTGCCGCGGGCGCCGGGCGCCAGCACCTCCCGCCCGGCATGCAGATCGCGGACCGAGGCCAGCAGGCCGTCGGTGTCGATGCGGACCCGGAGCAGCCCGTTGTCGAGGGTGACGGTGCCGTCGGCACCGGTGGCGGTCCGTACGGGCGCGGGCGGCGGAACGGGGGAGTCCGGCCCCGGCGGGCGGACGGCCGCCGCCCCCAGCGCGGGGACGTGCACGGCGACGGCCGCACCCGCGCCGTCCCCGCCTCCCGGCAGCTCGACGATCTCGTCCCGGTCGTACGGCGAGGCGTTGAACACCGTGGGCGGCGCGCCGTCCGCCGCCCGGCCCAGCGCGGCCAGCGCCTCCTCGACGATGCCGGTCAGTTCCGACTCGACCGCCGCGTAGGTGTCCCTGGCCTCCCGGTGCACCCAGGCGATCGACGAGCCCGGCAGGATGTCGTGGAACTGGTGCAGCAGCACGGTCTTCCAGATCCGGTCCAGCGCGTCGTACGGATACGCATACCCGCCCTGCGCGCCCCCGGCCCGGACCGCCGCCGTCGCGGCCCACAACTCCGCCTCGCGCAGCAGGTGTTCACTGCGCCGGTTGCCCTGTTTGGTCTTGGCCTGCGAGGTGTACGTGCCCCGGTGGTACTGCAGGTACAGCTCGCCCGACCAGACCGGCGCGGCCGCACCGTACTCCTCGTGCGCCGCGGCGAAGAACCGGGCCGGCGGTTCGATCTCGACCCGCGGGGAGCCCTCCAGCGAGCGCAGCCGGCGGGCCCGCTCCAGCATCTCGCGGGTCGGGCCGCCCCCGCCGTCACCCCAGCCGAACGGGACCAGGGAGCGGGTGGCGCGGCCCTTCTCGGCGAAGTTCCGCTCGGCGTAGGCGAGTTCGGCGCCGTGCAGCCGCGAGTTGTAGGTGTCGACCGGCGGGAAGTGGGTGAAGACGCGGGTGCCGTCGATGCCCTCCCACCAGAAGGTGTGGTGCGGCATCCGGTCGGTCTGGTTCCACGACAGCTTCTGCGTCAGGAACCACCGCGCGCCGGCCAGCCGGGCCAGCTGCGGGAAGGCCGCGGTGTAGCCGAAGGAGTCCGGCAGCCAGATCTCCTCGGTCTCCACCCCCAGCTCCTCCAGGAAGAACCGCTTGCCGTGCACCAGCTGCCGGGCCAGCGCCTCGCCGCCGGGCATGTTGGCGTCCGACTCCACCCACATCGAACCGACCGGCGCCCAGGTGCCGTTGTGCACCGCCTCCTTGATGCGCGCCCAGATGTGCGGCTGGTGCTCCTTGACCCAGGCGTACTGCTGCGCCTGGGAACAGGCGAACACCAACTCGGGGTATTCGCCAGCGAGTTGGGTGACATTGGCGAAGGTGCGGGACGCCTTGCGGACGGTCTCCCGCAGCGGCCACAGCCAGGCGGAGTCGATATGGGCGTGCCCGGTGGCCGAGAGCCGGTGGGCGCTGGCCGCGGCGGGGCGGCCGAGGACCCCGGCCAGCGCGGCCCGGCCGGCCTCCGCCGTGCCCGCGACGTCGTGCAGGTCCAACGCGTCCAACATGTCCTCCAACGCCCGCAGGATCTCGTGCCGGCGCGGGCCGTCGGCCGGCAGCTCCGGCATCAGCTCGGCCAGCACCTCGATGTCGAGCACGAGGTGCCAGACCGTCTCGTCGAGGACGGCCAGCTCCGCCGAGGCGAAGCGGTACAGCGGGCGGTCCGGCGCGGTACGGACGTCACCGAGGTCGGTGGGGCGGAAGTCCCGCAGCACCGCCGGATTCGCGGCGGCCTCCAGCAGCAGCCGCACCTCCTCGCCCCCGCGGACGGGCGCACCGACGGGGACGTGCCGGTTGCGCGGATGGATCCCCTTCAGCGGCACGCCCCCGGCGTCGTACACCAGGCCCTCCGCCTGGAAACCGGGCCCATCGCCGCTGAACCCGGGGTCGATGACGGCCTCCACCCGCCGCCCCGCCCACTCCTCGGGCACCTCACCCGCCAGCCGGAACCAGCTCGTCGACCACGGCGGCCCCCACGCTTCGCCCACCGCGAACGGCACGTACTCGGCGTCCAGCGCCTCGGCCACCGGCCGCGGTTCGCCCGGCGCATGCCACACGGCCAGCCGCAGCGGCACCCGCGCCGCGTACACCGCGGGCCGGATGAACTGGCCCAGCGCCCGTGCCAGGCGCCCCTCCACCAGCAGTCGGTCGTCGTGCACGGCGGCTCCTCCCGCTCGTCCGGGCCCCACCCGACAGGCATACCCAGCGCGGCCCGGCCCGCCCACCCGGCGCGCGGACGACCGCGTGCCCCGAAGCGGAACCGGACGGAAGCATGGCGACTGATCCGATGGGCATGCTGACCGTGAGGCTGTTCGAGACCGGACGCCGAGGTCCGTGGGGGGCGGGGGAGAGTATGCGTCAGCCTGTGCGACGCGAGGAACGGGAACGACGACAGACGACGACCCAGCCGAGCGAGGGGGGCGCGGCGCGGGCGCCGGGCGTGCTGGAGCGGAAGGTGCGCCGGGCCGATCTGCGCGCGGTCGGCGAGATACGCAGGGAACTGCGGCAATTACTCAGCCGGTGGGCGGCACCCGGTGGCGGCGAGCTCGCGGAGGTCGCCACGCTGCTCACCAGCGAACTGGTCACCAACGCCCTGGTCCACGCCGAGGGCGATGCGGTGGTCACGGCGAAGGTCGGCGACCGGCTGCGGGTCGAGGTGCGGGACTGCGCTCCGGGGCGCCCTGAGGTGCGTGCGGCGAGCACGGACGGGACCTCGGGCCGGGGCCTGATGCTGGTGCGCGCCCTGGCCGACGCGTGGGGGATACGCAGCGAGGGATTCGGCAAATGCGTCTGGTTCGAGCTGGGCGGCGGACCGGCCTGACCAGGAGTCGGGGGTGTCGGCCGACGCGGTCCGCCGCCGGTCAGCCGAATTGCCGTTCGATCTCGGCGAGTTTCTCCTCCAGGGAGTCCAGACGGGGCAGCGTCTGGGTGTCGTCCTCCGCGGTGAGGTCCACGGCCCGCCAGGACCGGGCCGCGGGATCGACGGTGTCCGTGACGGTGACCGCGTCGGGGTCAGCGCCGGATACGGCCTTGAGGGCCGGGCGGGAGCGCAGCGGCAGCTCTACGGCGGGCAGGGGCGGCGGATCGCCGGCTATGGCGGAGTCCGGACCGGCCACCTCGGCGCCGGCGGGGGTGACCGCCAACTGCCGGCCGCCGCTCCGGCCGATGCCCCAGCCGCGGTGCTGGCGGTTGATCGCCTTGATCCGGGCCCGGTCGAGCTTGCCCTGCTCGCGGCGGCGCAGGCGGTTCTGCTCCCGCTCCCGCCGGTCCTCGCGGACCTCCTCGACGGCCTCGTCCAGCGTCCGCACGCCCTCCAGCAGCATCAGCGACCAGGCCGCGAAGGTCTCGCGGGGCGCGCGCAGCCAGCGCACGATCCGGATCTGCGGCAGCGGCCGGGGCACCAGGCCCTGCTCCCGCAGCGCCGCCCGGCGGGTCTGCTTCAGCGCGCGGTCGAAGAGCACCGCGGCCGACAGCGACATCCCGGCGAAGAACTGCGGGGCGCCGGCATGGTCCAGGCCGCGCGGCGCATGCACCCAGTTGAACCACGCCGCGGCGCCCGCGAAGGTCCACACCAGCATGCGCGAGCCCAGCGCCGCGTCGCCGTGACTGGCCTCGCGCACGGCGAGCACCGAGCAGAACATCGCCGCACCGTCGAGCCCGAACGGCACCAGGTACTCCCAGCCGTCGGTCAGCCCGAGGTTCTGGACGCCGAAGCCGACCAGTCCGTGGAAGGACAGCGCGGCGGCGACCGCGGCACAGCAGAAGAGCAGCAGATAGGAGGCGGAGGCGAAGACGGCCTCCTTGCGGCGGCGGCGCTCCTCGCTGCGTTCCCAGGAGTCGTCGGCGCCCGACTGCGCGGCCGCCCGGCGGCCGCGCACCACCAGCACCGCGGCGGCCAACACGGCACCCAGCGACAGGACGCCGGGAACAAGCCAATCCAGCGATATGTCGGTCGTTCTCATGGTGGGGATCCCTTGCCTCGGATACGCGATTTCGCGCGACATCCTGGCGGAATCCACTCGCCCCCCAAGGGCTTTCGGAGCAAGAGAACGCCAAGGAGGGGAAGGACCGGCAGATAGCGGACGCCACCCTCGAACTGCCGTATGCGCACGGCCGGTTGGGTTCGAATTCGGCGACCCGAACGGGTGGTGTGGGGGTCAGGTGGTTGCGGTGAGGCGGGTGATGCGATCCGCGTCGCAGGTGCGCGGACAGGTGATGCAGGTGTCCTCGGGACGCAGCGTGTAGAACATGCAGCAACTGGCGCGGTCCCGGGTCTGCAGCGCGGCCCCGTCCGGACCGGTCAGCGTACGGAAACCGGCGCCGCCCACGTACGGGGAGGTGGCGCCCGGCAGCAGCCGCGCCAGCTCCGCCACCGCCCGCGGCTCCTCGCCCAGCAGGTGCCCCAGGTACCACAGCCCCTCGACGATCTCGTCGGACGCCATGCCCCACAGCGCCCGCGGACCGCGCCGCATCCGCGCGCGGAACCCCTCCAGGACGGGCGCCAGATGCCCGGCCACCGCCGCCCGCACCTCCGCGCGCAGCGCCTCCTCGTCCGGCACCACCCGGGCACCGGGCAGCGCCGCCGCCGGATCGTCCGGCAGGCACCCGAACGAGCCGATGCGCACGGCCATCCGGCCCAGCTCGCGCTGGAAGCAGACGTCCTGCACGGGCAGGTACGGCACCCGGCGGTGCAGGAACCACGGGATCGTGATCAGCAGACAGGCCGGCCAGGCGTAGCGGTGCAGCGCGAAACTGGCGATGACATCGGGCCGGGCGGACTGCCCGTAGTCCCGCTGGATCTGAGCGTCGTCCCAGGCCAGGAAGGATTCCAGGGCCTCTCCACCGGCCGCGAGCCCGGCCGCGCACACCCAACCGTCACCGGTCGGCGGAGCCGCGTCCCACAGCGACACCCGCAGTCCGGGGAACGCCTCCGAAAGGCGCGCGTACGACTCGGCGACGGGGTGTGTGACGGGCGGGGCGGCGAGGGCAGAAGCCATGGGGGTGACCACCGAATCGCGAGCGTGGACAGGTAAGGCTTACCTTATCCGAAACCCTACCCGGGCCCCTCGCGAGCCAGTCCCGAGCCACCTGGACGAGGGCCGGGACCGGCCGTTCCGCCTCCTTCCGGATTTGAACTATCGCCAAGGCCGCCTATCGTGCTGGGAATGTCAGAAGGAGCCGCCATGGAGCAGGGCACAGCGGAGCAGCAGCCGCGCGCACGGGCCTGGGTGCCCGCGCAGCCCGGTCCCGCTGCACCCCGGCGGCACTCGGTCCGCGCCCAGGTGCTGGCCGCGCTGCGCCGGGCCCTCGTCGACGGTGAGCTGACCCCCGGCGAGGTCTACTCCGGCCCGGCGCTCGCCGAACGCTACGGAGTGTCCGCGACCCCGGTCCGGGAGGCCATGCAGCAGCTCGCCGGCGAGGGCGCCGTCGAGGTCGTGCCCAACCGCGGCTTCCGGATCGCCGAGCGCAGCTCCCGCGACCTCGCCGAGCTCGCCGAGGTCCGCACCATGCTGGAGGTCCCCGCGATCGTCCGGCTGGCCCGGGCGCTGCCCCCGGAGCGCTGGGAGGAGCTGCGCCCGCTCGCCGCCTCCGGCGTCGCGGCCGCCGCCCGCGGCGACCGGGCCGGCTACGCCGAGGCCGACCACGCGTTCCACCAGGCCGTGATGTCGCTCACCGGCAACCGCCGGCTCACCGAGGTCACCGGCGACCTGCTCCGCCGCGCCCAGTGGTCCGCGGCCGGCGGCGCCCGCCTGCGCACCGCCGAACTGCTGGCCGACGCCTCCGAACACACCGCACTGCTCGACGCCCTGATCGCCCAGGAGCACACGGTCGCCGAGCGCATCGCCCGCGAACACGTCTCGGTGGCCCGGCACCCGCATTGACGGCCCGGCCGGCCCGGCCCGGACGGCCCGTTCGCCGGGCGACCGGCCCGGACACCCCGGTCCGGACCGCTCAGCCCGGCAGCAGTTCCGTCAGCGGCAGGGCCGCGACCTCGGCGGCCGGCCGGGACAGATAGAAATCGGCGTGGTAGAAGCCGTCGGACTCCTTGCCGGCGATGGACAGCCCGCGCCGGGCCAGCGCCTCGAACGCCGCGCGCCGCTCGTCCCCGTCGGCGAACCGCCGCTGGCGGAACGTACGGGTGGTGAGCTGCTCGGTCACCAGCCCGGCCCGGGCCAGCAGGGCGGACACCGGCCGGTAGGAGACCGTCCGCAGGACGAACGCGGCGACCCAGGGCGGCCGGGCCACACAGTCGAAGAGCCGGCCGAAGGTCCGGGCGGATATGTAGCCGACGCCTCCGGTGACGGTGATCAGATCGGTGCCGGCCAGTACGGCGCGCAGCTCCGCGCTCGGCTCGTCGAGCTCCAGGTTCTCCGCGAACCCGTGATCGAGCAGGCCGACCTCGCGCGCGTACCCCACGGCCCGCTCCGCCGCGTCGATGCCGGTCACCCGGACGGCTTCGGCGCGCCGCCGGGTGGCGAAGAACGCGCGGTCCTCGTCGGTCAGTTGGCCGGTCGTCGGGCCGTCCGGGCGGTCGCCGGCATAGCGCCCGTAGAGGTCGGTCAGGGACAGCCGGTGATTGAGCAGCGCCGCGTTGACCCCGTACGAGCAGCACAGGTCCACGACGCTCAACGGGGGGCGGTCGCCGCGACTCCTGCGCAGGGTCTCGGTCAGTGCGCGGAACACCGCCTGGCCGTGGTGCGGAATCTGGTACTCCAGGGGTTGCAGGGTGGTGAAGTACCGACGGGGATCAGGGCAGTTGTAGATCGCCTCGAAATCCGCCTTGCCCCAGTCGGTTCCAGTGGTCGTCTTGGTCACTCCTGCTGCCACAGATGGCCTCCTGGTGGGCTCTGTCGATGGGGAGGGGCCCCAGCTGGTCCCGGACCAGCATCCAGGCCCTGCCGCCCGCTCACAGTGCGACTTGAGGCCATTCTCGGGGCAGGCGGGGCACGCCGCATCCCCGCCGCCCGCCCGACCGGTGCGCGCCGCCCACCTCCCGGTTCGCCCCTCCCGCCGCCCCGGGCCGCCACCCGCCGACCGTCGCGCCCCGGCCGATCCGCCCTCAGGACAGACCCGTCCCGGCCAATCGCGGCGAACCTCGGCATGGCCGAGGACGATGCCTTGACATGTCCTGGGCGGGAGGGGGTGGGTTGGGGCGCGGCGGTGGGTGGGACGGGGCGGCGACGGGTGTGCCGCGGTGGTGGGTGGGACGGGGGCGGGTTGCCGCGGCGGTGGGCGCTACTGCGGAAGCGCGGACCCGTGAGGGTGGGGCCCTCCTGGGAGGCGCAGAGCTGTGAGGACGGGGCCCTCCCGTGGCGGCGGGGGCCCACCAAGGCGGGGCCCACATGGCGGGGCCCGGAGGCGGGCTCCTCCCGCTCGGCGAGCCGGTGCGCGTGGCCGCGCGGTGCGGCTGCCCCCTTACCCGCCGCCCACCCGCACCTTCTTTTGTTTTTCCCCGCCGCCCACCCCCCTTCGGGGGGTGGGCGGGTGAAGTGGTGCGGTTTTCCGGCCACCCTCTATGGAGCGCGGTGCCGGACGCGGCCAACGGGGGAGCGGTGTACGAGGGGTGAGCGTCGCCAACGCGCGAACGCTGTTTGGGGAGTTGCGGGATGCGGGTCGAGGTGTCGGCGCGGTTGGTTTCGCGGTGGGCGCTCCCGGTGGACGATTCCGGCGGGCGCTCCTCCTGAACGATCCCGGTGGGCGATACCAGCGGGCGCTCCTCGTGAACGATCCCGGTAGGCGCTCCCGGCGGGCGGCCCCCGTGAACGATCCCGCGTGAACGATCCCGGCCGTTCCGTGCCGTGGTTGCCCGGGTTACGTGGCCGCCGGGGCCGTCGAAAGGTGGTCGGCGAGCCAGGTGGGGACGCCGCCCATGAGGCGGAAGAGGCGGGCGGCCTCGGCGCGGAGGCGGTCCGCGTCGTCCTCCGGCGCGGCGTCGGCCAGTGCCGCGAGCGCCGGGGCCGTGCCCACGAGGAAGCCCAGTTCCTCGCGGATCCGCAGCGACTCGGCGAACCCGTGCCGGGCCTCCGCCAACTCCCCGTCCCGTAGGGCGAGTCCGGCCAGATGGCGCCAGGTGAAGGACAGCAGCAGGCTGTCGCCCTGTGCGGTGGCGCCGGCGTGGGCGCGGCGGTAGGCGGCGCGGGCCGCGTCCGGGCTGTCCGCGACGTGCTCGGCCATCAGCCCGCGCCGGAAGTCCAGCAGCGGGCGGCCGGCCGCGGTCGGGGCGAGCAGCGCGGCCGCCCGGCCGAGCGCCGAACGCGCCTCGTCGGCCCGGTCCCGTACGCCCAACACCGTTGCCGCGTAGGCGAGATGGCCGCGTTCGCAGGCCGCGCCGCCGCGCTCGTCGTCGTTGCCGGCCAGTGCTTCGGCGGCGCGCAGCGCGTCCTCCGCCTCGGCCCAACCGGTGGTGGTGAACATGCAGCGCTCCACCAGGAGCGCGGCGCGCCGCAGGGCGGCCGGGGCGTGCCGGACGGAGTGTGGTTCCAGGAGCGCGGCCGCGTCGTCCCAGCAGCCCCGGGAGCGCAGCCGCCAAACGGCACGGTCGAGGGGGTCATCCCCCTCGACCGTTCTGACTGTCGGTACTTCCGGTGCGGGTGCCGGTGCCGGTACCGCGAGCGATACCGGATCGGCGGTACTGACGGAATCCGCGGCATCCGCGGATCCTGACATGGCGGTATCCGCCACATTGCCCTCCCCGAGCGCGCCATTGAGCTGGAAACAGGAAGCCTGGGCGAATCTCAGCACGGATTCCGCGGTGCGGCCAAGGGGGTGGGTGAATGAATTCACAATCGCGCCGTGGCCGGTCGTGAGGGGCCGGGCGGCGCAGATCGGGGCCGTCGCCGGGCGGGCGCGCGGCCGGGCGGGTGGTCGGGCACCGTACGGAGTTGGCGGGAAGCCGCCCGATCGGATGACCCCGAATGGCCGATTCGGAGTGGTCGGCGGGCGGCGGGCACGGTGCGGCGGGCGCGGCCGGGGCGGAGCCGGTGCGGTGCCGGCGGCCGCACCGGCGCGGCCGCGGGCGTACGGATCCCGTGGGCGCTCGTCACCGGGACGGGCCGGTCGGCCCGCCCGGAGGCCGCCCGTCAGCTCATCCGCAGAGCCAGGAAGAAGTCCAGCTTGTCCTCCAGGCGGGACAGGTCGCGGCCGGTGAGCTGCTCGATCCGGCCGACCCGGTAGCGGAGCGTGTTGACGTGCAGGTGGAGGCGGGTGGCGCAGCGGGTCCAGGAACCGTCGCAGTCCAGGAAGGCCTCCAGGGTGGGGATCAGCTCGGCGCGGTGCCGGCGGTCGTAGTCGCGGAGCGGGTCCAGGAGGCGGGCGGTGAAGGCGCGGCGGACGTCGTCGGGGACGAAGGGGAGCAGCAGGACGTGCGAGGCCAGCTCCTCGTGGCCGGCGGCGCAGACCCGGCCCGGGCGGGCCGCGGCGACCCGGCGGGCGTGCCGGGCCTCCTCCAGGGCGCCGCGCAGCCCCTCCGCGGAGTGGACCGAGGCGCTCACCCCGACCGTCAGCCGCCCGTCGCCGTCCAGCCCGCGGCCCAGCGGCTCCCGGACGACGGAGAGCAGCGCATCGGCGTGCAGCCCGGCCGCCGAACCGTCCTCGGGCTCCTCGGGGACCGGCAGCGGCACCAGCGCCACCGCCTCGTCGCCGGTGTGCGCCACCGCGATCCGGTCGGAGGGCTCCGGACCGAAGGTGCCCGGGTCCACCAGCACCTCCTCCAGGAGGGACTGCGCCACCGGGCCGCCGGGCAGGTCACCGCCCTCCCACTCGACCCTGGCCACCACGATCTGCCAGTGCGGGGCGGTGCCCAGGCCGGGCAGCAGCACCGGCGCCGCGACCCGCAGCCGGGCCGCGATCTCGGCGGGCGGCGCACCGGTCTGGACGAGCTCCAGCACCTCCTGCGCGAGCCGCCGGCGCACCGTACGGGCGGCGTCGCGCCGGTCCCGTTCGACGGCGATCAGCTGGGTGACGCCGTGCAGCAGATCGAGCCGTTCCTCGGACCAGTCGCCGGCGTCCGCCTCGACGGCCAGCAGCCAGTCGCTCAGCAGCGTCTGCCGCAGGTCACGGCTCTCGTGGCGGATCGGGAACAGCGAGAACGTGGCTCCCTCCAGGCCGATCCGGTGCGGGCCGCGCCGGCCGGTGCGGGCGGCCGCCAGATGCTCACCGGCGAGCCGGGCGGCCAGGTCGGCGGGCAGCTCGGGCCCGGCGCCCGCCAGCGTCGATCCGGCGATCTGCCGGCCGGTGGGGGAGAGCACCCAGGCCCGCAGGTCCAGGTCGGAGCCGAGCAGGTCCAGGACGACCTCCGGGCCGCCGCCCGTGGGGCCCGACGTCATCAGCCGGCGGTGGCGGTCCACCACGGCGGCCAGGTCGCCGGCCCGCTCGCTGGAGACCTGCCGCACCACGTGCTCGGTGATGGACGCGAACGAGACCGTCTCGTCCACCGAGAACAGCGGCAGGCGGTGCCGGGCGCAGGCCTGGACGAGATCGTCGGGGATCGCGCCCAGCTCGGCCTCGCCCGCGCCGAGCCCGGCGACCCCGGCCGAGGCCAGGATCCGTACGAACCGTTCGGAGTCCTCCGGCTCGCGGCGCCAGGCCAGACCGGTCAGCACCAGCTCGCCGCCGGAGAGGTAGCGGCTGGGATCGCGCAGGTCCGTGGTCATCACGCCGCGTACCGTGCGGTCCAGCTCGTCCTCGCCGCCGAGCAGCCGAAGGCCCAGGGTGTGGGTGTCCAGGAGTGCGCGGAGCCGCATGACCTCGCCCGCCGTTCTTTGCTGTCTGGTGTTGCCGGTGGAATGCCGCGAGGTTTCAGAGCCTCGTCTTTCGTTCGAATCTACAAGACAGGTGGCTTGGCCAGCCAACCGCTTCATGGTTTCAGTGACTGCACCGGGCGGGTCCCGGGCGCGTTCACTAACTCCAACCGCGTTAACAAGACATGAACGGCTCGATGGCGACGAGGGCCCCGGCTCCTCACCATGAGCAGCGAACGACCCCATCTTTTCGTAGAAGAGGCCACCCATGGACTTCCTTCGCCCCGCCAGCTGGGAGGAGGCGCTCGCCGCTAAGGCCGAGCACCCCACCGCTGTGCCCATCGCGGGCGGCACGGACGTGATGGTCGAGATCAACTTCGACCACCGCCGCCCCGAGTACCTGCTCGACCTGAATCGCATCGGTGAGCTGAGCGAGTGGGAGGTCGGAGAGAAGACCGTGCGCCTCGGCGCCTCCGTTCCTTACACCAAGATCATGGAGAACCTGCGGACCGAACTCCCCGGTCTCGCGCTCGCCTCCCACACCGTCGCCTCCCCGCAGATCCGCAACCGCGGCGGCGTCGGCGGCAACCTCGGCACCGCCTCCCCGGCCGGAGACGCCCACCCCGCGCTGCTCGCCTCCGGCTGCGAGGTCGAGGTCGAGTCCGTCCGCGGCCGCCGCATGATCCCGATCGACGAGTTCTACGTCGGCGTCAAGCGCAACGCCCTGGCCCCCGACGAGCTGATCCGTTCGGTGCATCTGCCCAAGGCCGACGGCCCGCAGCAGTTCTCCAAGGTCGGCACCCGCAACGCCATGGTCATCGCGGTGTGCGCCTTCGGCATCGCACTGCACCCCGAGACCCGCACGGTCCGCACCGGCATCGGCTCCGCCGCACCCACCCCCGTACGTGCCCGCGAGGCCGAGGACTTCCTCGCCGCGGCGCTGGAGGAGGGCGGCTTCTGGGAGTCCGGCAACCCCATCCCGCCGTCCGTGGCCAAGCAGTTCGCGCAGCTCGCCTCCGGTGCCTGCAACCCGATCGACGACGTGCGCGGCAGCGCCAAGTACCGCCGGCACGCGGTCGGCATCATGGCGCGCCGCACCCTCGGCTGGACCTGGGAGTCCTACCGCGGCAATGAGAGGAGCGCACAGTGCGCGTGACATTCACCGTCAACGGCCGCCAGCAGGAGGCCGACGACGTCTGGGAAGGCGAGAGCCTGCTGTACGTCCTCCGCGAGCGGATGGGCCTCCCGGGCTCCAAGAACGCCTGCGAACAGGGCGAATGCGGCTCTTGTACGGTCCGCCTGGACGGTGTGCCGGTGTGCTCCTGCCTGGTCGCAGCCGGCCAGGTCGAGGGCCGCGAGGTCACCACCGTCGAGGGCCTCGCCGACTACGCCAAGCACCGCGAGAGCGCCCACCCCGGCGGCGGCTGCGCCTCCGGCGCCTGTGGCACCTCGCTCCAGGACGCCCAGCGGTGGAGCGCCAAGGGCCAGGACTCGCAGACCGGCGAAGGCGCTGAACTCTCGCCGATCCAGCAGGCGTTCATCGACGCCGGCGCCGTCCAGTGCGGCTTCTGCACCCCCGGTCTGCTCGTCGCGGCCGACGAGCTCCTGGAGCGCAACGACACGCCGTCCGACGCGGACATCCGCGAGGCGCTGTCCGGCAACCTCTGCCGCTGCACCGGTTACGAGAAGATCCTCGACGCGGTCCGCCTGGCCGCGGCCCGTCAGGGAGAGGCGGTCTGATCATGGCTGGCACCACCACGGGTATACCCGCCAACGTCACCCAGGGCTCCCAGACCAAGGGCGGCGTCGGTGAGTCGATGCTGCGCCCCGACGGCACCCTGAAGGTCACCGGCGAATTCGCCTACTCCTCGGACATGTGGCACGAGGAGATGCTCTGGGGCCAGGCCCTGCGCTCCACGGTCGCGCACGCCGAGATCGTGTCCATCGACACCTCCGAGGCCCTGGCCCTGTCGGGCGTCTACGCCGTCCTGACGGCCGACGACCTGCCGGCCGCGAAGAACTACGGCATGGAGTACCAGGACACCCCCGTCCTCGCCTACGGCAAGGTCCGCCACCACGGCGAGCCGGTCGCCCTCGTGGCCGCGGACCACCCCGAGACCGCGCGCCGCGCCGCTGCGAAGATCAAGATCGAGTACAAGGAGCTCCCGGTCATCACGGACGAGGCGTCCGCGACCGCTCCCGACGCGATCCTGGTCCACGAGAACCGCGGCGACCACCACGCCGGGCACGTCCCGCACCCGAACATCGTGCACCGCCAGCCGATCATCCGCGGCAACGCCGCCGAGGCCGCCAAAAAAGCCGACGTGATCGTCAAGGGCGAGTACACCTTCGGCATGCAGGACCAGGCCTTCCTCGGCCCGGAGTCCGGCCTCGCGGTGCCCGCCGAGGACGGCGGCGTCGACCTCTACGTGGCCACCCAGTGGCTGCACTCGGACCTCAAGCAGATCGCCCCCTGCCTCGGCCTGCCCGAGGAGAAGGTCCGCATGACGATGGCCGGCGTCGGCGGCGCGTTCGGCGGCCGCGAGGACATCTCGATGCAGATCCTCGCCTCCGTGCTCGCCCTGCGCACGGGCAAGCCGGTGAAGATGGTCTACAACCGCTACGAGTCCTTCTTCGGCCACGTCCACCGGCACCCGGCGAAGCTCTACTACGAGCACGGCGCCACCAAGGACGGCAAGATCACGCACATGAAGTGCAAGATCGTCCTCGACGGCGGCGCCTACATGTCGTCGACCCCCTCGGTCGTCGGCAACGCCTCGTCCCTCTCGGTCGGTCCGTACGTCATCGACGACGTGGAGATCGAGGCGATCGGCCTCTACACCAACAACCCGCCCTGCGGCGCCATGCGCGGCTTCGGCGCGGTCCAGGCATGCTTCGCGTACGAGGCCCAAATGGACAAGCTGGCGGCGAAGTTGGGCATGGACCCGGTGGAGTTCCGCCAGAAGAACGCGATGGAGCAGGGCACCATCATGCCGACCGGCCAGCCGGTCGACTCGCCCGCTCCCGTCGCCGAGCTGCTGCGCAGGGTCAAGGCCCGCCCCATGCCGCCGGAGCGCCAGTGGGAGTCCAGCGAGGGCGCCGACGTCCGCGCACTGCCCGGCGGTCTGTCCAACACCACCCACGGCGAAGGCGTCGTCCGCGGTGTCGGCTACGCCGTCGGCATCAAGAACGTCGGCTTCTCCGAGGGCTTCGACGACTACTCGACCGCGAAGATCCGCATCGAGGTCATCAACGGCGAGGCCGTGGCCACCGTCCACACCGCCGCGGCGGAGGTCGGCCAGGGCGGCGTCACCATCCACGCACAGATCGCCCGCACCGAACTCGGCGTCCAGCAGGTCACCATCGCCCCCGCGGACACCCAGGTGGGCTCGGCGGGGTCGACCTCCGCGGGCCGTCAGACGTACATGACCGGCGGCGCCATCAAGAACTCCTGCGAGATCGTCCGCGAGAAGGTCCTGGAGATCGGCCGGCGCAAGTTCGGCTCGTACCACCCGGCGTGGGCCACCGCCGAACTCCTCCTGGAGGGCGGCAAGGTCGTCACCGACGGTGGCGAGGCCCTCGCCACCATCGTGGACGTCCTGGAGGACGAGGCCGTGGAGGTCGAGGAGGAGTTCCGGCACCGCCCCACCGAGGCCTTCGACCTGCGCACAGGACAGGGCAACGGCCACGTCCAGTACGCCTTCGCCGCACACCGCGCGGTCGTCGAGGTCGACACCGAGCTCGGCCTCGTCAAGGTGATCGAACTGGCCTGCGCCCAGGACGTCGGCAAGGCGGTCAACCCGCTCTCCGTCATCGGCCAGATCCAGGGCGGAACCACCCAGGGCCTCGGCGTCGCGGTGATGGAGGAGATCATCGTCGACCCGAAGACCGCGAAGGTGAAGAACCCCTCCTTCACGGACTACCTGCTCCCGACCATCCTCGACACCCCCACCATCCCGGTCGACTACCTGGAACTCGCCGACCCGCACGCGCCCTACGGTGTCCGCGGCATCGGCGAGGCCCCCACCCTCTCCTCGACCCCTGCGGTCCTCGCGGCGATCCGCGCGGCCACGGGACTGGAGCTCAACAAGACGCCGGTGCGCCCGGAGCACCTCACCGGCACACAGTGAGCCGTCCGGGGGCGCTCCCCCCCCGGACCCCGGCCTCCGGGCGGTACGCGACAAGGGGTGTCCCTGTCCGTCCTCCTCCGCGCACCGCCCGGAGCCTCCCCCCTCGCACCACCGCAGTCGCTGCTGCCTCGTACGCAGTCAGTACCCCACGTTCGCCTCGGGCCGTCCCCCGGGTCGTGCAGCCGAAGATCCATCCCAAATCTCGCCCACTTCGCGAGTGCCCCTTTGAACCTTGGGAGTAAGGCACCATGACCCAGCAGTCCACTGAGCCGAGGACCACGGCGGAAGACGCGGGCAACGGCTCGCGCCAGCCCGCCGGCCGGTCCTGGCTCGACAGGTACTTCCACATATCCGAGAGAGGGTCGACGGTCGGCCGGGAGGTGCGTGGCGGCGTCACCACCTTCATGGCGATGGCGTACATCATCCTCCTGAACCCGGTGATCCTGACCACCACGAAGGACATCACCGGAGCCACCCTCAACGCCGACCAGGTGACCACGGCGACCGCGCTGGCCGCCGCCGTCACCACGATCGTCATGGGGTTCCTCGGCAACGTCCCGCTCGCCCTGGCCGCCGGCCTGAGCGTGTCCGCCGTGATGTCCTTCCAGGTCGCCCCGCAGATGACCTGGGACAACGCCTGGGCGATGTGCATCATTTACGGTGCCGTGATCGTCCTGCTGGTCGTCACCGGCGCACGGGAACTGATCATGAACGCGATCCCGTTGCCGCTCAAGCACGCCATCACCATGGGCATCGGCCTGTTCGTCTGCCTCATCGGCCTGGTCCAGGCGGGCTTCGTCACCTCCATGCCCGGCCCGGGCGGTCTCGCCGGCGCCAAGCCGATCCAGCTCGGCACCGCCGACATGCTCACCGGCTGGCCCGTGCTCTGCTTCGCCTTCACCGTCCTGCTGATCTTCCTGCTGCAGGTCCGCAAGGTGCCCGGCGCCATCCTCATCGGCATCGTCGGCGGCACGGTCTTCTCCGCGGTCGTCCACCAGCTCGCCGGGCTGACCGTCAAGGACTGGGGCGGCCGCAACGCACCCGTCATCTCCGGATCCATCGTCGACACCCCCGACTTCGGACTGCTGGGCCACGTCTCCTTCAGCGGCCTGGGCAACGTCGGCGGCATCACCATCGGCGTCATCGTCTTCACCCTCGTCCTGGCGGGCTTCTTCGACGCCATGGGCACCATCATCGGCATCGGCCAGCAGGCCAACCTCGCCGACAAGGACGGCAAGATGCCCGGGCTGAACAAGGCCCTGGCCATCGACGGTGCGGGCGGAATGGTCGGCGGTCTCACCGGCGCCTCCGGCCAGACCGTGTTCGTCGAGTCCACCGCGGGCGTCGGCGACGGCGCACGGACCGGCTTCGCCAGCGTCATCACCGGTCTGGGCTTCGCGCTCTGCCTCTTCTTCACCCCGTTGGCCCAGGTCATCCCCACCCAGGTCGCCGCCGCCGCACTGGTGGTCATCGGCTCGATGATGCTGACCAACGCCAAGCACATCAACTGGGACGACCCCGCGACCGCCATCCCGGTGTTCCTGACGACGGTCCTCATGCCGTTCACGTACTCCATCACCGCGGGCATCGCGGCCGGCGTCCTCGCCCACGTCGCCATCAAGGCCGTGCAGGGCAAGTGGCGCGAGCCCGGCTGGCTGATGTGGGTGCTCTCCCTGGTGTTCCTGGCCTACTTCTCGCTCAACCCGATCGAGAACTGGCTGGGCGTACACCACTGATCCGCCGCATCCACCCATCCGTTATCCGTAAGGAGACCGACATGCTGGACATCGCCGACGAGCTGCACCGGTGGGTCGAGCAGGGCCGTGAGTTCGCGGTGGCCACCGTCGTGGCCACCAACGGCAGCGCGCCCCGCCAACCAGGAGCCGCCCTCGCCGTGGACGGCGACGGCACGGCGATCGGTTCGGTCTCCGGCGGATGCGTGGAAGGCGCGGTCTACGAACTGTGCCAAGAAGCGCTGCGGACCGGCCAACCGGTCCTGGAACGCTTCGGGTACAGCGACGAGGACGCCTTCGCCGTGGGCCTGACCTGCGGCGGCATCATCGACATCCTCGTCCAGCCGATACGGACGGGCGCCCCGCGCTCCGCACCCGGCGGAGCCGCGGGGGAGTGGGTGGACAGCACTGCCGACACGCTCGCCGCCGGGCTGGCCGCCGCTGCCGCCGGGGAGGCGGCGGCGGTCGCCCGGATCATCGAGGGCCCCGCCGAACTCCTCGGCCGGGCACTGCTCGTGCGCCCCGACGGCACCCATGAGGGCACCCTCGGCGGCCATCCCGCCCTCGACCGCACCGCCGTCGAGGAGACCCGCGCCCTGCTCGACGCGGGCCGCACCACGACGATCGAGATCGGCGAGGACGGCTCGCAGTGCGGCCGGCCGGTCGTCCTCCTCGTCGAATCCTCCGTCCCCGCCCCCCGCATGATCGTCTTCGGTGCCATCGACTTCGCCTCCGCCCTGGTACGGGTCGGCAAATTCCTCAACTACCACGTCACGGTCTGCGACGCCCGCCCCGTCTTCGCGACCCGCACCCGCTTCCCCGACGCCGACGAGATCGTCGTCGACTGGCCGCACCGCTACCTCGACTCCCAGGAACTCGACGGCCGCACGGTGCTGTGCGTCCTCACCCACGACGCCAAGTTCGACGTGCCGCTCCTGGAACGCGCGCTGAAACTCCCCGTCGCCTACGTCGGCGCGATGGGCTCGCGCCGCACCCACCTGGACCGCCTCCAGCGACTGCGCGACGTCGGCCTGACCGAACTCGAACTCAACCGCCTGCGCTCACCGATCGGCCTCGACCTCGGGGCCCGCACCCCCGAGGAGACCGCCCTCTCGATCGCCGCCGAAATCGTCGCCAACCGCCGTGGCGGCACGGGGGCGCCACTGACGGGCGCGCACACGCCGATCCACCATGATGGGGCGGCTCGTCTTCAGTTTGTGGCTTAGGGCGTATGTAGTTGGCTTTCCTGGCGTGGGGGTTGCCGTTGTGCGCTTTGCGGTGCCGCCCACGTAGCTGTCTGCTGCGCCGCGGGGCTCGCCGTTGCGCTTTGCGGCGCCGCGCGCGTAGCCGTCTGTCCCGCCGCGGGGCTCGCCGTTGCGCTTTGCGGCGCCGCGCGCGTAGCCGTCTGTCCCGCCGCGGGGCTCGCCGTTGTGCGCATTGCGGCGCCGCGCACGTAGTTGGCCGTCCCGCCGCGGGTGGTCTCGCCGTTGCGCCTGCGGCGGGCTGGGTTTGTGTTGGGTGCGGTGACGGGCCTGCGGGGCCGGTGTTTGGGACTGCTGTCGCTTTACGTCCCAAACA
>NZ_JBEZMM010000012.1:0-185300 GCF_040652715.1 Streptomyces sp. NPDC048196
ACCCAATCAGCCACCATCCGGTGCTCAGCCGCACGTCTACGGGGCCGCGCCGGCCGAGGACGTCCTCGGCCTGCGCCGCTTTGTGCTCGCTGTCTCCGGGCGGGACCCTGAACTCCCGGACGAAGGAGATCAGATGGGGCAGCTCGCCCTCCAGGTCGGCGATGACCGCCCACACCCGGTCGAAGGGCAGGGCGATCCGGGCCTCGGCGTACAGCGGGGCGCGCAGTCCGGCGGCCAGTACGCGCAGCCGGGCGACCTGGTCGGGGGCGGTCACCGCGTCCACGCCTTCCGGAATGCGGAACGGGCCCTGCTCAGCCGTGACTTCACAGTGCCGTGCGGTACGCCGATCAGCGCGGCCGTCGTCCGCTCGTCCAGGCCTTCCAGCTCCCGCAGTACGAGTACGGTGCGGTGCTGGACGGGCAGTCGGGCAAGCAAGTCCCGTACCTCCGTGGTCAGTTCGCCGTCGACACCAGGGAGCAGGTCCCGCAGCCGGCCGATCTCCTGGGGATCGGCGGGCGTCTCGCCGGCGGTGCGGCGGGCCACCCGGGCGGCCTCCCGCACCGTGACCGCACGCACCCACCCGTAGAACGCCTGGGGGTCCCGCAGCCCGCGCAGCCCCCGGAACACCGCGAGGAGGGATTCCTGCACGGCGTCCGCGGTGTCGCGCGGGGCGATCGAGCCGCACAACCGCGTGACGTACGGCGTCACCAGCTTGAGCAGGTCGTCCATGGCGAGCGCATCGCCGCGCTGCGCGGCCCGTACGAGCGGCGCCGCCGCGTCCCAGGGCCGCACGTCGTCATCCATCGCGGGACACCGTACCGCGAGGCTGCGGGCGGGGCGGTGGGGGGAGGTGACCGGTCCCGGCGCGGGTATTCCTGGATCATGCAGCGGACGGAGGGCGTGCGGAGGCAGGAATGCGCTCCGATTGCCTCGTTTTGGGGTTTGTGACTCCTGAATGCGGAGGTCGCCCCCTTTCGCGCCGTACCCACCTGTTCTTCCTCCTGTTTGGCTTGATCCCGCACACGGCCATCCCGCTCACCACCGGCCGTTCTGCTCACTTCTGTTCACGTCCCGGGAGGGAAAGTGTCCGTACCGGACAGCGTCACCGGTCCCGCTACCGAAGAGCCCGATCTCGAACCACCCGCGGACGGTGCGCTCACCAGCCTGAGCACACAGGCCGCGCGCCAACTGGCGACCACCACCAAGTCCGAGCCCCAGATGCAGGCCATCACCTCGCGGTGGCTGCTGAAGATGCTGCCGTGGGTGGACGTCAAGGGCGGCACCTACCGGGTCAACCGGCGTCTGCAACTCCGGGTGGGCCGGGGCCGTGTGCAGTTCGAGCAGAACGGCGCGGACGACATCAAGGTGATCCCCCAGACCCTCACCGAGCTGCCCGTCCTGCGCGGTTACGACGACATCGAGGTCCTCAAGGAGATCGCCGGCCGCTTCCACGTCCGGGAGGTCCGGGCCGGTCAGACCCTCTTCGAGGCAGGACAGCCGGCCACCGAGGCGTATCTCGTCGTCCACGGCCGGTTCGTCCGCCACACCGCCGGCAAGTACGGCGAGGAGGAGGTCCTCGGCGTCGTCACGGACGGCGACCAGATGGGCGACGAGGCGGTCGGCCGGCCCGATCCGCGCTGGCAGAGCTCGGTCCGGGCCGAAACGGCCGGCGTGCTGATGGCGCTTCCCTGGGACGTGATCCGGGAGTTCACCGACCGGGTGCCGTCCCTGGCCGCACATCTGACGGCGTACGCGGAGCGGCAGCAGCGCCCCACGAACCGCAAGGGCGAGGCGGATGTGCCGGTACAGGCGGGGCACGTCGGCGAGCCGACGCTGTCCGGCGGCTTCGTCGACTACGACCTCGCCCCGCGCGAGTACGAACTCTCGCTGACCCAGACCGTCCTCAGGGTCCACAGCCGGGTCGCCGATCTCTACAACGACCCGATGGACCAGACGCAGCAGCAGATCCGGCTCACCGTGGAGGAGATCCGCGAGCGCCAGGAGTGGGAACTGGTCAACAACCGGGAGTTCGGACTGCTGCACAACACCGACTACGGCCAGCGCATCAGTACCTACACCGGCCCGCCCACCCCCGACGACATGGACGACCTGCTGGCCATGCGCCGTAAGACCCGGCTGTTCCTGGCCCACCCGAAGGCGATCGCCGCCTTCTTCCGGCAGTGCAACAAACGCGGCCTGGTACCGGGGACGGCGGACGTCAACGGGCACCAGGTTCCCGCCTGGCGCGGCGTCCCGATCTTCCCGTGCGGCAAGATCCCGATCAGTGACACCAACACCAGCAGCATCATCGCTCTGCGCACGGGAGAGGCGGACCAGGGAGTCGTCGGCCTGTACCAGACCGGCATCCCCGAGGAGTTCCAGCCCGGGCTGAACGTCCGTTTCATGGGCGTCGACCAGGCTGCCGTCATCCGTTACCTCATCACCGCCTACTACTCGGTGGCCATCCTCGTGCCCGACGCAGCCGGAGTCCTGGAGAACGTCCAGATCGGCCGGAGCACCGACTGACCAGGTGGAGTACGACCATGAGCACGCCCCCCAGCACCACCGCCGCCTTCTCGTTGCCCGGTCCGCCGAGCCTCGTCGGCTCCTCGCGGGCCCGACGCGGCGGAGCCGTCCCCGGGCTGCGGTACCAACCCGCCACCCCCGCGGACCCGGAAAAGGTCAAGGAGGTCGACCGCAGACTGGAGGCATGGGCCCGCGGACTGGACCTCTTCCCCGCGCAGTGGACGGGGGACTTCGCGCAGTTCCAGTTCGGCCGGGCCGTCGTCCTCCAGCATCCCGGGGCGGCCGATCTCGAACGCCTCACCGTCGCGGGCGAGTTGCTGTTGGCCGAGAACCTCGTCGACAGCTGCTACTGCGAGGAGGACGAAGGCAGGGGCGGTGCGCGCCGCGGCCTGGGCGGACGGCTGATCATGGCCCAGTCGGCCCTCGACCCGTTCCACGGCACCGCCGAAACGGAGGCGGAGTGGCGCAGCGGTGTGCAGGCCGACGGCCCGTTGCGCTCGTACCACTGGGCCCTGAAGGACTACGCGGCCTTCGCCACCCCCAGTCAGACCGACCGGTTCGTGCATGACATGGCCCGGTTGCACCTCGGTTATCTCGCCGAGGCGTCCTGGGCCGAGACGCGGCACGTACCGCAGGTCTGGGAGTACCTGGTGATGCGGCAGTTCAACAACTTCCGGCCCTGTCTGTCCATCGTGGACGCCGTGGACGGCTACGAACTGCCCGAAGCGCTCTACGCCCGCCCCGAGGTCCAGCGGGTCACCGCGCTGGCCTGCAACGCCACGACCATCGTCAACGACCTGTACTCCTTCACCAAGGAACTGGCCAGTGACCCGACACATCTGAACCTGCCGCAGGTCGTGGCCGCGAACGACAAGCGCGGGCTCAAGTCCGCCTACCTCAAGAGCGTCGAGATCCACAACCAGATCATGGAGGCGTTCGAGACGGAGTCGGCCCCGCTGGCCGCCCTCTCGCCCCTCCTCGAACGGTACGTCCGGAGCCTGGCCGACTGGGTCTCCGGCAACCACGAGTGGCACGCCACCAACACCGACCGCTATCACCTGCCGAATTACTGGTAGACCGATCCGCGCACCCTCGCAAGGAGCCACGTTGACCATCGCTCACGCCGATACCGCACGCACGCCGGTGCCGACCCAGTCCACGTACCAGTCCCGGGTCGCGGACTACTGGAACGCCGAGGAAAACCCGGTCAACCTCGAACTCGGCAAGATCGACGACCTGTACCACCACCACTACGGCATCGGGGACGCCGACCGGTCGGTACTGGAGGAATCGGAGCCCGACCTCCGCCGCGAGCGGATCACCGGCGAACTGCACCGGCTGGAACACGCCCAGGCGGAACTCCTCGCCTCCCACCTCGGCGACCTCTCCCCCACCGACCGCGTCTTCGACGCCGGCTGCGGGCGCGGCGGCGGCAGCGTGGTGGCCCACCTCCGCTACGGGTGCCACACGGACGGGGCCACCATCTCCGCCAAGCAGGCCGACTTCGCCAACGGGCAGGCCCGTAAGCGCGGTATCGACGACCGGGTGCGCTACCACCACCGCAACATGCTCGACACCGGCTTCACCTCCGGCGCGTACGCGGCGTCCTGGAACAACGAGTCGAGCATGTACGTCGAACTGGACCTGCTCTTCGCGGAGCACGCACGGCTGCTGCGGCGTGGTGGACGCTACGTCGTGATCACCGGCTGCTACAACGACGCCTATGGGCGGGCCTCCCGTGAGGTGTCCCTCATCAACGCCCACTACATCTGCGACATCCATCCTCGTTCGGCGTACTTCCGCGCCATGGCCCGCAACCGGCTGGTCCCCGTGCACGTCCAGGACCTCACGGAGGCCGCACTCCCGTATTGGGAACTGCGCCGCCAGGCCGACCACTTGGTCACCGGCATCGAGGACACCTTCCTCAACGCCTACCGCAACGGCAGCTTCCAGTACTTGCTGATCGCCGCCGACCGCGTGTGAGTCCCGGGGGGCTGCACCGCACGGTGCAGCCCCCACCGGTGCGCCCGGGCGGGCCTTACGCCCCTCGGGTCCGCCGGGCGAGCCAGCCCGCCATCGCCCGTACGCCGACGCCGATGGCGCGCTCGTCCGGGGTGAAATCGGCGTAGTGGGGATAGCCGGCCGTGATGGGCGCGCCGGGGGTCCGGACGCCGAGGAAGGTGTAGGTGCCGGGGATGCGGTCCAGATAGAGGGCGAAGTCCTCGCCGTTGAAGGGGAAGGCGGCGTGGAGCTCGGTGACCGCGTCGCGGCCCAGTGTGCGGCGAAGATGGTGGGCGAGCGTGCGGGTCTCGCGTTCCGGGCAGACCAGGGCCGGGAACGGCTCGGTGGGGAAGGTCACGCCGGCTCCCGTGTACGGCTTGGCCAGCCGCCGGATGTCCTCGCGGATCTCCACGTAGCGCTCCTGCGGCCAGCACCGGTAGGAGACGCTCACCTTGGCCTCCTGGGCTCCGGTTTCCTGAGCTTTGGCCCGGACGGCCACGAACCGGGCGAGCGGTCCGTCGGGCGTCTGGACATCGGCGACCATCCGCTCCAGCTCCGCGGGCGTCTGCGGCGGAGTCACCGTGGCAAGCGCACCGATCTCGGCCGCCAGTCTCCGTGCGGCATCGGGCGCGTCCGGCCCGGAAACGCTCACCTCCGCGTGGTCCTGACCCGGCAGCCCGTATCCCGGCGTCACCGCGAACTGCCCCACCGGGAACGGCCCGCAGTGCAGCGCGTGGATCTCCTGAATGCGGGGGCGCTCCAGCACTCCGGCGTCGATCAGTGCGCGGGCCCCGGCCAACGCCTCCTCGGCGGGCTGGAAGAGGAACACCACCGTTCCCGCCAACTGCTGTCGCAGCCGCGCCAGGACCTGTGCCACACCGATCGCCACCGTGGTGTGGATGTCGTGGCCGCAGGCGTGGGCCACCGCCGACCCGCCCCCGACGATGCCCTCGGGCGGCACCGCGTCCATGTCCGCCCGGTACGCGACGGTCCGGCCCGGACGTGAGCCCCGCAGGACGCCGACGACGCCGTGGCCGCCCAGTCCCGTGGTGACGGTCAACCCGGCCGCCCGCAGCTCCCGCGCCACCACACCGGCGGTGCGCTGCTCCTGACCCGGCGCCTCGGGGTGCCGGTGGATGTCCCGTCGCAGCTCGACCAGCGCACGCTCCCGGTGCGCCACCTCGGCATCCACCGCAGGCTGCCCCAACGGGCCTCCGCCGCCCTCGGCGACGGCCCGCCCCCCGGTCCCCCACGCGATTCCCGCACCGGCTGCCGCCGCTCCGGCCAGCAGCGTACGCCGCGCGAGTGCGCGCTCCATGGGACGGTCCACGGTCGTCACTGTTCCCCCTCTGTCCTCTGCAAGAAGATCCGTTGACCCAACGATCGCCGCCCACAGGTGCGTTGCCCATCCTGCGGACCACCGCCGAGGAGTGGGGGTAGCCCCACCATGGGGCCGGGACCGGAGGAGCGAACGCGTGCCGTGCCGTGGGCCTGGGGCCTCGGCGAGAGCGACAAGCCGGACGGCGCCCGGCCTAGTAGCTGAGTGCGGCGAACCAGTCGCCCCGGCCGTGCCGGGTGAGGTCGAGGAAGTGCCACACCGGGCAGAGCAGGTCGATACCGCGCTGGTCGATGTCCTCGGACATCCGGGGGTGGGCCGAGTAGAAGTGGCGCACGTCCCCGTTGCCGTCCCGGGTGAAGACCGACACCGTCGAGTCCTGGTTGCCCTCGGCGTCCTCGCTGCCGAGGTCGTATTTGAAGGAGCTGGCACCGGCAGTCAGCAGCCGCAGGTTCGTCCACTGCCGGTTGCGGGCGTGCGCGCGGAGTGTGGGCAGGTCGGCCGCGGCGACCACGGCGAGGTCGATGTTCTGCCCGAGGTGGCGGGCGATGCCGTTGAACCCGTCGATCCACATCGTGCACATGGGACACGGCTCGGTCTGCCGCTTGCCGTACATGAAGTGGTAGATGACGAGGTCCCGCCCGGGCCGGGTGAACAGCTCGCTCAGCCGGACGGTCTGCCCGGGTGCGTCGTCGGCGTGCAGGTCGGCGGGGCCTTCCTCGAAGGCGTAGTCCTCGACGACCGGCCCGGGCGGCAGCCGGCGGCGCAGCTCGGCGACGCGTTCGCGGTGGCGCATCAGCTCGATCTCGGCCTGCCGCAGCTCCTCACGTGCGTCGGTGTAGGCCTCCGACTCCGCGGTCAGATGGGTGTGACGCATCGCTGCCTCCTCCGCGACCGGCAGGGAGCTGCTGCCCCGGCCACCATTGTCCGCTCCCGCGCGGGGGCCCGCGAGGCAGCCGATGGCCACCGGACGGGGGGCGTGGCTGTCGACGGGCTTGGCCCCGCAGGACGCAGGCTTCACTCTGTGTGATCACGCCGTGTCCCCCGCGACCGCCCGCGCCAGGCCGATTTCCTCGTCCCGGAGACACGGCCGACCACACCCCTTTGCATGACCATGCGAGATGCTGCATACTCTTTCCATGTCCAAGGTCCTCACCTCCCTTCCCGCCGGCGAGCGCGTCGGCATCGCCTTCTCGGGCGGTCTCGACACCTCCGTCGCAGTCGCGTGGATGCGTGACAAGGGCGCCGTCCCGTGCACCTACACCGCCGACATCGGCCAGTACGACGAGCCCGACATCGCCTCGGTGCCCGGCCGCGCGAAGACCTACGGCGCCGAGATCGCGCGCCTGGTGGACTGCCGCGCGGCGCTGGTCGAGGAGGGTCTGGCCGCCCTGACCTGCGGGGCGTTCCACATCCGCTCGGGCGGGCGGGCCTACTTCAACACCACGCCGCTCGGCCGCGCCGTCACCGGCACCCTCCTGGTCCGGGCGATGCTGGAGGACGACGTCCAGATCTGGGGCGACGGCTCGACCTTCAAGGGCAACGACATCGAGCGGTTCTACCGCTACGGTCTGCTCGCCAATCCCCACCTGCGGATCTACAAGCCCTGGCTGGACGCGAACTTCGTGACCGAGCTCGGCGGCCGCAAGGAAATGTCGGAGTGGCTGCTCGCCCACGACCTGCCGTACCGCGACAGCACGGAGAAGGCGTACTCCACCGACGCCAACATCTGGGGCGCCACCCACGAGGCGAAGACGCTGGAGCACCTGGACACCGGCGTGGAGACCGTGGATCCGATCATGGGCGTGCGGTTCTGGGACCCGTCGGTCGAGATCCTCACCGAGGACGTGACGATCGGCTTCGACCAGGGCCGGCCGGTGACGATCAACGGCAAGGAGTTCGCCTCCGCCGTCGACCTGGTGATGGAGGCCAACGCCATCGGCGGCCGCCACGGCATGGGCATGTCCGACCAGATCGAGAACCGGATCATCGAGGCCAAGAGCCGCGGCATCTACGAGGCGCCCGGCATGGCCCTGCTGCACGCCGCGTACGAGCGCCTGGTCAACGCGATCCACAACGAGGACACCCTCGCCCAGTACCACAACGAGGGCCGGCGGCTCGGGCGCCTCATGTACGAGGGCCGGTGGCTGGACCCGCAGGCGCTGATGGTGCGCGAGTCGATCCAGCGGTGGGTCGGCACGGCCGTCACCGGCGAGGTGACGCTGCGGCTGCGGCGCGGCGAGGACTACTCGATCCTCGACACGACCGGCCCGGCCTTCAGCTACCACCCGGACAAGCTGTCCATGGAGCGCACCGAGGACTCCGCGTTCGGCCCGGTGGACCGGATCGGCCAGCTCACCATGCGCAACCTCGACATCGCCGACTCGCGCGCCAAGCTGGAGCAGTACGCGGGACTCGGCCTGATCGGCACCGCCAACCCCGCCGTCGGCGCCGCGCAGGCGGCCGCGACCGGACTGATCGGCAGCCTGCCGGAGGGCGGCGCCGAGGCCATCGCCTCCCGCGGCGAGGTCTCCGGCGACGACGAGTGGCTGGACCGCGCCGCGATGGAGTCCGGCACGGACTGATCGGACGGAACGGCCCGCCCGGCCCGGACGGCGAGCAGAACGCTCGCCGACGCCCGCGGCAGACGCAGCACCGAAGCGGCCGGCTCAGCGCCCATGTCGCCGAGCCGGCCGCTGTTGTCTGCGTCAAGGTGGTAGGTGATGAGGCTCGCCGGCCCGGGAGGCATTCCGGGTGCACGCGGCTTCCGTACCGGAAAGGCAGCAGCATGAGCAGACTGATCGTCACCGCGTTCGTCACTCTGGACGGCGTGATGCAGGCCCCCGGCGGACCGAACGAGGACGTCGACAAAGGCTTCGCGCACGGCGGCTGGCAGGTCCCCTACGTCGACGAGGACTTCATGGGCCTCATGACGGGGATCTTCGAGCGGACCGCCGACCATCTCCTGCTGGGCCGGAAGACCTACGACATCTTCGCCGCCCACTGGCCCCGCGTCACCGACCGGAACGACCCGATCGCCGTAAAGCTCAACTCCATGCCCAAGTACGTCGCCTCACGCACTCGCGACAGCCTGGAGTGGCACAACTCCCACCTGCTGAAGGGCGAGGCCGCACAGTCCGTCGCGCAGCTCAAGGAACAGCTCGACGGCGTGATCATGACACAGGGCAGCAGCGAGCTGATCCACACCCTGCAGCAGCACGACCTCGTCGACGAGTACCGGCTGCTCGTCAACCCCGTGGTCCTCGGCACCGGCAAGCGGCTCTTCGGCGAGGGCGCCACGCCTGTCGCCTGGACGCTCACCGAGTGCCGCACCACCAGCGCGGGAGTGCAGTACTGCGCCTACGAACGAGCGGGCACCCCGGAGTACGGCTCCTTCATGCTGGAAGAGCAGGGGTGAGGACGCCCACGGCACCCGAGCACCACTACCATGTAAGGCATGGACAGCATAAGCGACCCTTACGAGCTGCGCGCGGGCGTGCCCTCCGTCGAGGTCTTCCGCCGCCTGCGGACCGATGCCGGCCTCTCCGACCGGGCCCCCGACGCCGTCGCGCTCGCCCTGCCCCACACCTGGTACGGCGTCGTCCTCCACCACGAGGGCGAGCCCATCGGCATGGGTCGGATCATCGGGGACGGGGGTACCGCGTTCCAGATCGTCGACATCTGCGTGCACCCCGCGCACCAGGGGCAAGGCCTCGGCAAGCGCATCATGGCCGCGCTCACCGAGGAGCTGGAAAACCGGGCACCGGCCACGGCGTACGTCTCTTTGATCGCGGACGGTCCCGCGCGCTTCCTCTACGAGAAGTTCGGTTTCGCCGACACCGCCGCGCACGATTCGGTGGGCATGTACCGCTTCATGGACGGGAGTTGACAGCCGGTGGCCCGCCGGACGCACCGCCGGACCACCACGACCCCCGCGCCTACCGAGCCGTCACGATCACATAGCCGACCTTCTTGACGCGGCCGTGGTGGGCGACGACCGTCACCGGATAGCGGCCCGGCTTGATGTCGGTACGGATGGTGGCCGTGTTGACGAAGCGCGGGTTGTCGCCGTCGGCGGACTTGCTGTCGTCGGAACGGAGGCGGACGGCGTGGGTGAACGCCGGGGAGGTGGCGGTGAGCCGCAGCTCCTCGCCCGGGTCGGGGGTCACGTCGTGCCACATGACCTCGACCTTTCCTCCGCGGGCGACCCGGAGGCTGTGCTTGTGCGGGCTGTCGGCGTAGCCGACGCCCGGGTCGTACAGGTCGGGGCCGTACGCCTTGCCGAGGTAATCGGGGTCACCGGGGCGGGACGCGCGGACGGTCAGGCGCTTCTTCACGAGGTGCCGGCCGTGCGGGCCGAGCAGCTCGAAGGTGTAGGTGCCGTCCGCCAGGCCGAGCTTGAGCTGCGGCCGGGCCTGGAACGTGCGGGGGTTGTAGAAGTCGAAGTGCTTGTCGTGGACGAGACGTACCGGCCGCGGCAGGGCTGCGGACCGCACGGTGAAGTGGGTGCCCCGCTCACCGGGGTACAGGTCGTCGAAGAACAGCCACACCGGCGCGCCCGGGCGGGCCTCATCCGACGCCTGATTGAGCTCGAACGACGGGCGCTTGGAGCGCACCACGTGAATCTTGTCGTGGGCGAGGGTGCGGGCTGCGACGGTGACCGACAGCGGGTGCCGGCCCGGCTTGGCCGTCATCGGGAGGGAGACCGTGGCCCCGAAGGAGCCGTCCTGCCGGCGCAGCCGTACGGGGCCGTGGAACGCGGACGACCGGGCCACCACCGGGGCGTCCACCGACTCGCAGTTGACGCCGTCGAGCTCCAGGGTGACCAGTTGCCCGGGCCGGGCGTCGAGATTGCCGCCCACGATCAACGTGGGCTTGCCGGTGGGGGTCGTACACCGACTGTTGACGTCGCCGTGGCCCGCGGTGTGGTGGGCATCGGTCTTGTGTGTGTGGTGCGCGGACGCCGCCGGACTCCGCGCCGCTTCGGTCGTGCTCGCCGACGTGCCGCACCCGCCCAGCACAAGGCCGGCTGCCAGCACGCCCATCAGCCTGGACCAGTTCATCGTCTCCCCCACTCGGTCGGTCACACGGAGAGATGTCCGCTTGACGATGTTGGTTGCCTGCGGTCAACGGGCGGGAATCCGCTGCTGATCGGAGGATCAATGGTCTAGCCCTTGCCCGCTCGCCGGAGCTCGGCCGCAAGGTGGTGTTGCAGCGGCTGACCGACCGCTGCGAGGTCGTGGACGAAGGTGAGGGTGTCCTGGTCCGTCAGGTCGTAGCGGCGGCGGGTGGCGGTGACCTCCTTCGCGGTCGGCGTGCGCGCCATCTGATGGGTGCTCAGTTCCACCGTGCCCTCGCCGGCGCGGCCGACCAGGATCTCGGCGATCCCGGTGGGCTGGGTGATCAACGCCTCCACCCGGCCCTCCGGCTGCAGCCGCCACCAGCCGCTCTCGCGGGCGGCGGGCCGTAGCGGGGCGTCGTCCGTGTCGAGGAGCCAGGCGCGTGCCTCGTAGTGGAGGAACGGACGCCCGTCGTGGCTGAAGGTGACCTCCTGCGCGTACCCGAACTCCTCGGCCAGCGTCGGGTACCCGCCACGCCCCCGGCCGACCCAGGTGCCCAGGAGCCCGGTCAGCGGCGCGAGCAGTGCGTGGGGCGCAGGCGCTTCGTCCGGCCGGAACGCATCGGGGTACGGGTGCTTCGGGGCGGGGTCGGACATGAGGTGCGCTCCTGAGACGTAGGAAGGTCAGTGCTGGTGGAAGCCTAGGGCCGGTGAGCCGGACGTCGGCCGGACATCGAGGGTCACCTCGGGTCCGTGTCCCTACGGCTCCTCGCCAGGGATCGAGAGATACGCCTCGCGCAGCGTGCTCAGCACCGGGTCCTCAACGGCCAGCGGGGCATCGTCGATCGCCGTCAACGCCCGGACGCCGATACTGGTGTTGGTGGCGAATGCCGCCCGCATCCCCTTGGCCCGGGCCAGGGTGAGCGGGGTGATCCGGTGCTCGACCTGTTGTTGCAGGAGCTGCATGGTGATGCCGGGCAGCACGGGGGCCTGTGGCCACACCACGGTGCCGGCGTCGTCGATGAAGCCGACGTTCCAGGTGGCTCCCTCGCTGACGTGTCCGTCGGGCCCGACGAACAGGGCGTCGTCGAAGCCGGCGAGCTGTGCCGCGCGGCGGCCGTGCAGCGCGCCGAACAGTCCGCAGTGCTTGACCTGGGGGAGGTCGCGCTCGTAGGGGACGCTCCTCGCCCGCAGCGGCGGCGGGGGCATCGCCCCGGCCGGGCGTACGGTGACCAGCACCTGGGGCTGATCGGCGGCGGCCGGGTGACCGACGGCCACCGCGGGATCGTAGACCGTCACGCGGACCACGCACGGACCGCGCTGCCCCGCCAGTGCCTGGCGGACGAACCGCCGGACGCGGCCGGTGTCCAGAGCGGCGCCCCAGACGGTCCCGCAGTCCCGTACGAGGCGGTCCAGGTGCAGGGACAGACCACGGATCCGGTGGTCGGCGTCGGCACGCATGGTCGTGAAGTGTCCGTAGCCCGTCAGCGCCAGCGGGAGCAAGTCATCGGTGGTCACGGGCTTTCCGTCGAGATGCGCCATGCCGCACAGCATGTCAGGACGGTCGCCGCTCCGGGGTCCCGGAGCGGCGCTACTGACGGGCGCACACCGCACGAGGAGGCTTTCGGTCCGCGCGTTCAGGCTTCCAGGTCGAGCTGGTACTGGAGCACCTCGTGCGTGGGTTCATAACCGAGTTCCTCGTTGATGCGTCTCATGTGCGTATTGCCGGCGGCGGTGTCGGTCACGAGGCCGCCGAGGCGCGGGTGATGCCCGTGGGCATATCTGATCGACGCCGCCTTCATCCACCGGCCGAGACCGTGTCCGCGGTGGGCGGGCAGTACGGCGGTTCCATAGTGCTGGCCGTCGCCCGCACCGCTTCCGGGGACGACCAGTTCCGTGAAGCCGGCGATCGAGCCGTCGGACACGTCGACGGCGGCGACGGTGTGCAGCTGGTCGCCGCGCTCCGCGACCGTCCGGGCCGCGGCGCGGACCCGGTCCACGTCCCAGACGACGGTGCCGTGGTCGGTGTCCTCCATGGGCATGTCGTCCATGGCGCGGCGCGAGGCCGCGAAGGTCCGGGCGAGGTCGTCGGGGACGGTCCCGAGCCATGACACCAGCCGGTAGCCGGGGTGCGGACGTGCGACGGCATCGGCCAGGGCGGCGCTGTCCACGTCGGCCAGGGACAAGCGGGTGAACCGCAGCGTGAGGACCTTGCGGAAGCCCCGGGCCGACAGGAAGGAATCGCCGGGCGATCCGGCGTCGGCCTGGGCGATGACGCTGCGTCTGGCGTTCTCCCGAGCCGCTGCCACCGCGACGTCGAGCAGCCGGGAACCGACGTGGTGGCGTCGCTCCGCCGGATGCACCTGGACGGCGAGTTCGGCCAGGTGGTCCTGCCCGGCGGCGGTGAACAGGCGGAGGAAAGCCGTTCCGACGGGTATGGCGTCGGCGTCGGACGCCAGCCAGGCAAGACGCCGGCTGTACCGCCCGTCTTCGGGATCGGTCAGGGCGGTGAGATGAAGCGACAAGGGGTCTCCGTCGTGAGGGGGTGGGGGCAAGCTGTTGCGCGCATGGCTGTTCCGGGCGATTCTCACCGCCCGGAACACCCGTGCGCCACAAGAAAAACGGCGGCCTATCTGGCGAGTTCGGCCGGCTCGTCCAACCGCGTCAGCTTCTGCGGGTTGGCCACCGCGTGGATCCGGGTGACCCGCCCGTCCTCCACCACGAGGCTCACCGCGGCCAGCCGGCCGTCGATCTCGATCCGGCCCGCGGGTGCGCCGTTGAGCCACACGGCCGACACCGCACGGCCGGGCCGCGCGAGCAGCGTCGCCACCAGCTCGGCCCCGTGGATCGGGGCCCGAGCGGCGGCGGCGAGCCCGCCACCGTCGGCGATCAGGACCACGTCCGGCGCCATGACCTCCAGCAACTCCCGGACCTGCCCGGTGCGCAAGGCGGCCAGGAACCGCTCCACCACGGCCTGCTGCTCCGACCGGCTCACCTGGACCCGCGGCCGCCGGGCCGCCACGTGCTCGCGGGCCCGCCGGGCGATCTGCCGCACCGCCGCCGCGGACTTCCCGACGGCCTCGGCGATCTCGCCGTACGGCAGGTCGAAGACCTCCCGCAGCACGAACACCGCCCGCTCCGCCGGCCCGAGCGTTTCCAGCACGGTCAGCATCGCGATCGAGACGCTCTCCGCGAGTTCGACGTCCTCGGCGACATCTGGGCTGGTCAGCAGCGGTTCCGGCAGCCACTCGCCGACGTATTCCTCCCGGCGGCGGGACAGCGTCCGCAGACGGTTGAGCGCCTGCCGGGTGACGACCCGGACGAGGTACCCCCGCGGGTCGTTCACCTGTGACTGGTCGACGCCGGCCCACCGCAGCCAGGAATCCTGCAGTACGTCCTCCGCATCGGCCGCCGACCCGAGCATCTCGTAGGCGACCGTGAAGAGCAGGGTGCGGTGGGCGACGAACGGGTCCTCGGTCATGCCGTCGATGCCGCGCCGGAGCGCACCGGACGCGTGGCCAACGGAACCTCGCAGGCCTCGGAGAAGCCCTGCGAGGACACCCCGTTCGCGTTGTTGTTCCTGGTCGCCATGTTGACGAAGGCGATGTACGCGGTGAGTTCGACCATCGCCGCCGGGCCGAGCCGGTCCAGCAGGCCCGCGTACAGCTCATCGGTGACGGTCGGCGGCGTGCTCGTCATGGCCTCGGCATACTCAAGGACGTCCCGCTCCAGCGGCGTGAACACCTCCGACTCCCGCCAGCGCGGCACCTGGCTCGCCTTGGTCAGGTCCAGGTTCTGGTTCTGCGCCTGGAAGTAGCCGACATCGAGGCACCAGCTGCAGCCGACCTGTGCCGCGACGGCCATGTGCGCGAACGACTTGAGGCCCTCATCGGCCGCATCCCACTCAGCCAGCTTGGCCGAGAACTCCAGGTTGGACGTGGCGACCTTGGGACTGTGCCACACCACCTCGACGGGCTCGGGCACGGCACCGAGCTGCTTGATCATGTTCTCGCGGAGCTCGGCGGGAAGCTCCGCCTTCGGAACGCGTAGCGACATGGTGTTCTCCCTGTAGGTGTGTATGTCTGCCGGTACGCCATGAAGACACCGCCGCATCCGCGGATGTGACAACGGGGGTTGAGCAGTGAGCCGGGGTTCCGCTGCGTCGGCTGTCCACGAACGCCCTCGGCGGGCGGCCACAGGGTTGGGCCGGAGTGGGTGATCATCAGCAGGGCAAGTGTGCGGCGAGTTGCTCCCATTGCAGCCGTAGTTGCTCCCACTGTCCTACGGGCGTGGCGCCGGGTGGGGCGGTCACCAGGTGGAGGCTGACGTGGTCGGCCCCGGCGTCGAGGTGCGCCTGGATGCGGTGGGCGATGTGCTCGGCACGGCCGTGGGCCACCAGTGCGTCGACCAGCCGGTCGTCGAGCAGTTCCGGGTCCGCGTGCCCCAGTTCGCGCAGCAGCTCGCGGCGGTTGGGCACGGCGGCTTGGGCCGTGGCGCGAGCCAGGCCGGCGGTGTCTGCCGGGTCGTGGGTGAGCACGCACAGCTGGGTGACGGCCAGCAGGCGGTCGTCCCCGAGGACGGCCCTGGCGGTGCGGGTGTGCTCGACGGGCATGCCCAGGACCATTGCGCCGTGGGCGCGTTCGGCGGCGAGGGCCAGCATGCCGGGATCCAGGGCGGCCAGGATGTGGGGCAGTGCGGCGGCCCCGCCGGGTGGCCCGAACGGGGCGGTCTCCAGCGCGTCGAGATAGCAGCGCATGGTGTCCAGGGGCGGGCCGAAGCGGTGACCGCGGACGTCCTCCGCCAGGCTCGGGTGGCTCTCCCACAGGCCGAGCAGGAACCGTCCGGGGAACGCCTCGTCCAAGGTGCGCTGCGCGGCGGCGGCCGTGACCGCGTCGCGGGCGTAGATGTCGGTCATGCCGGCGGCCACGGTGAGGTGCCCGGTGGCCGCCAGGAGTATCGCGGCCTGGGCCATGACCTCGCGTCCCCCGGTCTCGGGGATCCACAGGGTGCCGTAGCCGAGTTCTTCGACCGCGGCGGCGGCCTCGCGGGCCGTGGCTGCGGACAGGTGGTCGAAGTCCCCGGCCCAGATCCCGACGCGTCCAAGCCTGTGGGCGCGGGTGTGGGTGTGGGTGTGGGTGTGGGTGTGGGTGTGGGTGTGGGTGTGGGTGTGGGTGTGGGTAGTGGTGCCGGTGCCCCTGCTGGTGCCGGTGTCGGTGCTCATGCGTCCTGACCTGAGGTCGGGGCGGCGTCGGGGGCGGAGTTCAGGAACGTGGTGATCAGGGACCCGCCGGTGCGCTTCAGCCATCTGCCGAAGTCCATCGCCTCCGGGTGGATCCTCCGGGTGGCGGCGATGTCCGCGCGGTAGCCGTACGTGTTGAGCCACTCGTTGGCGACGGCGTACGCGCACGCTTACGACCGAGCAGCGGATTGAAGCGCTTCCGGGGCACTCTCGGGGTGCCCTCAGGGCTTTCTCAGGACTCTCTCAGGAGCCTCTCGGGGCGCTTGGGGAAGGTCGGTCGATGAGGTCGGTCGATGAGGTCCATCGATGAGTCGGCAGGCTAAGGCGCCTTGGCGACGGCGACCGATGAAGGCCGTGGCGCCGCGGGCCGCGGCCGGTGGCTCGCGGCGTGGTGATCCGTTGAGCCGGTGGCCCGAGGGCCCGCGGCCCGCGGCCCGCGGCACGGTGCAACTCACCGTCATTCAGCGGGAATCGACTCCCGCAGGGCCTTTGCGGTCGCGCCCGGGTCGTACCCCTCGGGCACGCCCTCGACCAGGATGATGTCGCCCTCGATGTGCCGCGAACGCAGCGGTGCGATCTCCTGGTAGGCGGGCGAGTCCCACCAGGCCCGCGCCTCGGCCGTGCCGGGAAAGCTGATCACCACAACGTGCCCGGGCCAGCTGCCCTCCTTCACCTCGTGCTGCGCCGCGTGCACGAGAAAGCGACCGCCGTACGGTTCGAAGGTCGCGGTGATCCGCTCGATGTACTCAGCGACCTCCGCATGCGGTACCGCCTCCTGGAGATGGCCTATGACGTAAGCAGGCATGAAAACCTTCCCGTTGGTATGGCTGAGATACGCCGCGATCATGGCACGCAGCCGGTGGACGTCGAAGGCGTTTTCGAGAAGCCGTCCGGCCGGGCCGCCCGAGCACGACGGCCGTGGCGACAACTCCCCGCCGTGTGGCGGCTGTTCGGCCATCGCGTGCCGCCGTGCCGTCCGGCGCCCGAACGGTCACCGCTTGATCAGGCACCGCCCGATCAGACACCGCCCGCGCCCGACGGCTACCAGCCGCTCACGCCTGGTTGCAGTCAGGGCACAGGCCGCGGTAGGTCATCTCGACCTCGGAGACGGTGAAGCCGAAGCGTTCGGAGGCGGGCAGGTCGGCCAAGGGGTCGCCGGCGGGGTGGACGTCCCGGATGGCGCCGCAGTCCGAGCAGACCAAGTGCTGGTGGGGGCGGTGGGCATTGGGGTCGTAGCGCTTGGCGCGGCCGTCGGTGGCCACCTCGGCCACCTCGCCGAGCGAGACGAGCTCGCCGAGGGTGTTGTAGACGGTTGCGCGGGAGATCTCCGGCAGCCGGACTGTGGCGCGGGCGAGCACCTCGTCCGCGGTGAGGTGGACGTGCTCGCCGTCGAGTACCTCGGCGACTACCCGGCGCTGGGCAGTCATCCGCCAGCCTCGTCGGCGGAGCCGGTCCAGCAGGTCGCTCATGACCACCAGCCTTACTGTGCGTCTTCCGGACAGCGCATCTCCGGACAGTGCTTCTTCCGGCGAATGAATCCGTACGGGTCTGGCTGTTGTATTGACTTGGACTTGGTCCATCGTAGGATCGGTTCCGGCGACAGCCAAGGGACAGGACAACAGCAGGGAAAGCCCGTGACGGTTGATGGGACGGGTCCGCTCACCACCGCCTCCGGTGCCCTGGCCGCGGACAGCCAGGACAGCGAGCAGGCGGACGCCGGCGGCCCGGCGCTGGTCGAGGAGCAGGTCCTGCTGGAGCAGCTCTTGCTGAAGCAGCTCCCGCAGGAGCAGGTCGCCCCTTTCAAGCGGGAGTGCGGCGTTCGCGTACGCGCCGTCGGTGCCGGTGCGGGTGCCCTGCCCAGGCAGAGGTCGTCCTGGCGTCGGGGCGGTCGGCCGGCCGGTCCGGTGCGGGGGATCCGTGCGCGACGGCCGCCACCACGGCGCGTGCCGGTCCTGCGGTGTCGCCGCTGATGTCCACCACGCGGTCGGTATGGCGTTGTGGCTGACCGTGTCCGACGACCACGGCCTCTCGTCCGTCGAGGCCGGTCATCTCCCGGGGCCCGCCGCCCCGGCTGTTTTCCCATCCGTAGTTCCTGAGCACCGTGATCTGCCCAGTTCGGTGATCTGCCCAGTTCGGAAGGATTCCCATGTCTGAGAACCACGACGCGATCGTCACGGACCCGAAGTCCGAGGAGGCAGGCGGCTGCCCGGTTGCGCACGGGCGCGCCCTGCACCCGACCCAGGGCGGTGGCAACGCCCAGTGGTGGCCGGAGCGGCTCAACCTGAAGATCCTCGCCAAGAATCCCGCCGTGGCCAACCCGCTGGGCGAGGACTTCGACTATGCCGCGGCGTTCAAGAGCCTCGACCTCCCGGCCGTGAAACAGGACATCGCCGAGTTGCTGACGGACTCCAAGGACTGGTGGCCGGCCGACTTCGGTCACTACGGCCCGTTCATGATCCGTATGGCCTGGCACAGCGCGGGCACCTACCGCATCAGCGACGGCCGCGGCGGCGCCGGCGCCGGCCAGCAGCGCTTCGCCCCGCTCAACAGCTGGCCGGACAACGGCAACCTCGACAAGGCCCGCCGTCTGCTGTGGCCGGTCAAGAAGAAGTACGGCAAGAACCTGTCCTGGGCCGACCTCATGATCCTCGCCGGCAACGTCGCCCTGGAGTCCATGGGCTTTACGACCTTCGGCTTCGCCGGCGGCCGCGAGGACGTGTGGGAGTCCGAGGAGGACGTGTACTGGGGTCCCGAGAAGGTCTGGCTCGACGACCAGCGCTACACCGGCGACCGTGAGCTGGAGAACCCGCTCGGCGCGGTCCAGATGGGGCTGATCTACGTCAACCCCGAGGGCCCGAACGGCACCCCGGACCCGATCGCCGCGGCCCGCGACATCCGTGAGACGTTCCGCCGGATGGCGATGAACGACGAGGAGACCGTCGCCCTGATCGCCGGTGGTCACACCTTCGGCAAGACCCACGGCGCCGGCCCGGCCGAGAACGTCGGCCCCGACCCGGAGGCCGCCCCGATAGAGGCGCAGGGCCTGGGCTGGGCGAACACCTACGGCACCGGCAAGGGCGGCGACGCGATCACCAGTGGCCTGGAGGTCACCTGGACCGCGACGCCGACCCAGTGGGGCAACGGCTTCTTCAAGAACCTCTTCGAGTACGAGTACGAGCTGACCAAGAGCCCGGCCGGCGCCCACCAGTGGGTGGCGAAGAACGCCGAGGCGATCATCCCCGACGCGCACGACCCGTCGAAGAAGAAGCTCCCGACGATGCTCACCACCGACCTGTCGCTGCGCTTCGACCCGGTCTACGAGCAGATCTCGCGGCGCTTCTACGAGAACCCGGACGAGTTCGCGGACGCCTTCGCCCGCGCCTGGTACAAGCTGACCCACCGCGACCTGGGCCCGAAGTCGCTGTACCTCGGTCCGGAGGTCCCGCAGGAGACCCTGCTGTGGCAGGACCCGCTGCCGGAGGCCGAGGGCGAGGTCATCGACGCCGCGGACGTCACGGCGCTCAAGGCCAAGCTGCTCGACTCGGGTCTGTCCGTGGGCCAGCTGGTGTCCACCGCGTGGGCGTCGGCCTCGACCTTCCGTGCCAGCGACAAGCGCGGCGGCGCCAACGGTGGCCGCATCCGCCTGGAGCCGCAGCGCGGCTGGGAGGCCAACGACCCCGACCAGCTGGCGCTGGTGCTGCGTACCCTTGAGGGCATCCAGCGGGAGTTCCATGCCTCGTCCGGCGCCAAGAAGGTCTCGCTGGCCGACCTGATCGTCCTCGGTGGCGCCGCCGCCGTGGAGAAGGCCGCCAAGGACGCCGGTTACGACGTCGAGGTGCCCTTCGCGCCGGGCCGCGTGGACGCGACGGAGGAGCACACCGACGCGGAGTCCTTCGCGGCGCTGGAGCCCACCGCCGACGGCTTCCGCAACTACCTGGGCAAGGGCAACCGCCTGCCGGCCGAATACCTCCTGCTCGACAAGGCGAACCTGCTGGGCCTGAGCGCCCCCGAGCTGACCGTCCTCGTCGGCGGCCTGCGCGTCCTGGGCGCGAACCACCAGCAGACCTCGCACGGCGTCTTCACCGACACCCCGGGCAACCTGACGAACGACTTCTTCGTCAACCTGCTAGACCTGGGCACGACGTGGCAGGCGACCTCCGAGGACCAGAACACCTTCGAGGGCCGCGACGACGCGACCGGCGAGGTCAAGTGGACCGGCACCCGCGCCGACCTCGTCTTCGGCTCGAACTCCGAGCTGCGCGCGCTCGCCGAGGTCTACGCGAGCGACGACGCGAAGGAGAAGTTCGTGCACGACTTCGTCGCGGCATGGGTCAAGGTGTCGAACCTGGACCGGTTCGATCTGGCCTGAACACGCATCGAGTGACCTGAGGTGACGTCCGGGTCGGCCCGCGGGGGCCGGCCCGGACGTCCTGCATTTCCGGGGAACGTGTATTTCCGGGGACGTACATTTCGGGAGAATGGGCTCCTTGGCAGCCACACTGTGAACGCCGTGCTTCGCGCGCGTGACAGCGAATTCGGTATGTGAGACACCTTCGGAAGAGCCGTTGACGTGGCTGGATTTCGCTGTCAACCTCTCGGGTGTGAGCCAGTCCGAGGAATTCGCCGCGCGCCTGCACGTCGATCTGCGACGTCAGGCCAGCGCCATCTGTGCCGCTGGTCGCTAGCCGGCCCCGTCGACCGGGCCTGGGCTCTCTCCTGACTCGTTCCATGAATCCCAGGGCGTTGCCCTGCCCTGTTTCTCGCGGCTTCCGTGGATGACGGATCTGCCGCTGTGCATGGTGGGTTGACCACGGTCAATTCGTGACGAGGTTTCTTTTCCCCTGACCGGTGTTTGTGCTGCGCACCCGCGCACATCGCCGCGCACTGTAGGCGTTTTCCCCTCCCGAAACAGGAATTTCCCATGACCACGTGGAACGCATCGACCCGACGACAATTCCTCACTCTGCTCGGAATGTCGGCGGCCGCGGTGAGTTGCGGCACGACGGCGACCGGTGCGTCGTCCGGCCGGGGGCAGACCAGGACGCTCCGGTACCAGGGCTGGGCCGGCCAGGTCACCTTGCCGGAACTGGCCGCGGACCTCGGCTATCTGGAAGACGTCAAGCTGAAGTGGATCGGCAACACCACCAGCGGCCCGCAGGACATCCAGTCCGCGGCCACCGGCCAGATCGACTTCGGCGGGGCATTCAACGGCGCGGTCGTCAAACTGGCCGCGAACAAGGCCCCCATCAAGGCCGTCATCAGCTATTACGGCGCAGACAAGGACGCGTACAACGGGTACTACGTACTCGACGACAGCCCGATCCGCTCGGCCCGTGACCTGATCGGCAAGAAGGTCGGGATGAACACCCTCGGCGCCCATGCCGAGGCGTTGCTCGACATCTATTTGGAGCGGGGCGGTCTGTCCCGGGAGCAGACGGGCAAGGTCGAACCGCTGGTGGTGCCGCCTGTCAACACCGAGCAGAGCCTGCGTCAGCACCAGATCGAGGTGGCCGTGCTCGGCGGCATTCTGCGTGACAAGGCCCTGACGAAGGGCGGAATTCGCCAGTTGTTCAGTGACTACGGCCTGCTCGGCGCCTTCAGCGCCGGCACGTATGTGATGACGGACCGCTTCCTCCAGCAGAACCCGGACACCGCCCGGGTCTTCGTCACCGGGGTGGGGCGGGCCATCGAGTGGTCCCGCGCCACCCCGCGCAAGGAAGTCGTCGCCCGCATGACGGACATCGTGCGGAAGCGCGGGCGCAATGAGGACGTCGCTCCCCTGCAGTACTGGAGATCGTGGGGCGTGGCCGAGACGGCCGGCCGCATCACCGGTAAGGAACTCCAGCTCTGGGTCGATTGGCTGGCCAAGCGCGGCGACATCCAGAAGGGCCAGGTGACGGTGTCCGAGCTCTACACGAACGAGTTCAACGCCAATGGGTCCAAGGCCCATAAGGGGGGCGGCTCCGGGGCTCCTTCGCCGTCTCCTTCCCCCTCAAATTCCCCCTCGAATTCCCCTTCGAAGAGCGGGAGTTGACCATGACGGAATCAAGCACACCCAAGATCGCGTTCGAGGGCGTACGGAAGGACTTCACCGTCAAGGACCGGGCGCGGAAGGGCCGGGCGGGTGCGGACCCCGCGGGGGCACGGCGGGTGACCCGGTTCACCGCCCTCGACGGGATCGACCTGGAGATAGCGGCGGGTGAGTTCGTCGTCCTGGTCGGGCCCAGTGGTTGCGGGAAGTCGACCTTGCTGGATCTGCTCGGCGGTCTCGCCCGCCCGACCAGCGGACGGATTCTGCTGGACGGCCGGCCCGTCACCGGACCGGGCCTGGACCGCGGCATCGTCTTCCAGCAGTACGCGCTGCTGCCCTGGCGCACGGCGCTCGGCAATGTCGAGTTCGGCCTGGAGGCCACCGGGGTGCCACGGCGCCAACGCGGCGCACAGGCCAGGGAGTTCCTGGACCTGGTCGGTCTGTCCGGGTTCGAGAACCGCCATCCGCACGAGCTGTCGGGCGGGATGCGGCAGCGGGTCGCGATCGCCCGCAGCCTCGCCTACGACCCCGACGTGCTGCTGATGGACGAGCCGTTCGCCGCGCTGGACGCCCAGACCAGGGAGTCGCTGCAGGACGAACTGCTGCGGATCTGGCAGCGCACCGGAAAGACGGTCGTCTTCATCACGCACGGGATCGAGGAGGCCGTCTATCTGGGGCAGCGGGTCGCCGTCATGACCTCCCGGCCCGGCCGGATCAAGCAGGTCGTGCCGATCGCCTTGGACGCGCGCACGGAGACGGACGACCTGCGGTCCAGCCCCGAGTTCGCGCGGTACCGGCACGAGATCTGGTCGCTGTTGCACGACGAGGTCGCCAGGGCCCAGCAGTTGGAGAAGGAGGCGGTTTTCGTATGAGCCCCGCACTCGGCACGAACGCCGCAACCAGCATGAACACCGCAACCAGCGCCGGCACCAGCACCAGCACCAGCACGACGCGAGCCCCCGCTCTCCCGGCGCCGGTGCGCTCCCCCGAACCGCCGCCAGGCGTGCCACCCCGATCCCGATCCCGATCTCGCTCCCGCTCGACGGCGGGCCTCCGCCGGGCGGTGGGCCGACTGCCGTCCCTCCTGCTGAAGGGCGCCACCAAATCCGCGGCGGTCGTCGCCCTGCTGCTTCTGTGGGAGGTCGCGCCTCGGCTCGGTCTGGTCGACCGGACGTTCCTGCCGCCGTTCAGCGAGGTCGCCGGCGCCTGGTGGGAGCTGGCGGCCGACGGTCAGCTGGCCGACCACACGGGCGCCAGCCTGGCGCGGTCGTTCAGCGGATTCGGGCTGGCGGTGGCCGTCGCCGTGCCCCTGGGTCTGCTGATCGGCTGGTACCGGCCGGTCGCCGACCTGCTCGGTCCGCTGCTGGAGGTCTTCCGCAACACGGCCGCGCTGGCCCTGCTGCCGGTCTTCGTCCTGCTGCTGGGGATCGGCGAGACCTCGAAGATCTCCATCGTGGTGTACGCGTGCACCTGGCCGGTCCTGCTCAACACCATCAGCGCCGTACGCAACGTCGACCCGACCCTGCTCCGGCTGGCCAGGTCGATGGACCTGTCCGCGCCGCGCCTGTTCCAGAAGGTCATCCTGCCGTCCTCGGTGCCGGTCATGTTCACCGGCATCCGGCTGGCCGGAGCGGCATCGATCCTGGTGCTGGTCGCCGCCGAGATGATCGGCGCCAAGGCGGGTCTGGGCTATCTGATCAACTCGTCGCAGTACAACTTCGCGATCCCGCAGATGTACGCCGGGATCCTCACCATCTCCGCCATCGGCGTGGCCTTCAACCAGGTCCTGGTGACCGTGGAGCGGCGGCTCAGCTCCTGGCGCGTCCCCGCCGCCGGCTGACCCGGCCGTACTCCGGCACCCATCCCGCTCCGAGGAGCCCCTATGCCCCCCGTCGCCCATTCCACCACTCACCGCCGGCTGCACCTCAACGCGTTCCTGATGAACGCCGGCCACCACGACGCCGCCTGGCGGCACCCGCGTACGCAGCCGGAACGCGTCACGGACCTGCGCTACTTCCAACAGCTCGCGCAGACCGCCGAGCGCGGCCGGCTCGACTCGATCTTCTTCGCCGACGGCCTGGCCCTGTGGGGAAAGGTCCGCCACAACGCCCTCGGCGGCTTCGAACCGCTCACCCTGCTGTCCGCACTGGCCGCGGTCACCGAGCACATCGGGTTGATCGCCACGGTGTCGACCACCTTCAACGAGCCGTTCCACACCGCCCGCAAGTTCGCCTCCCTGGACCACATCAGCGGCGGCCGGGCCGGCTGGAACATCGTCACCTCCGGCACCGTCAACGAGGCCCGCAACTTCGGACAGGACGAGCACCTGGAACACCGGCTGCGCTACGCGCGGGCGCGGGAGTTCGTCGAGGTCGCGACCAAGCTGTGGGACAGCTGGGAGGACGACGCGATCCTGCTCGACCGTGAGCGCGGCGTCTACGCCGACACCGACCGGGTGCGGGAGATCAACCACCGTGGGGCGTACTTCGGGGTGCAGGGCCCGCTGAACGTACCGCGCAGTCCGCAGGGCCACCCACTGCTGGTGCAGGCCGGTTCGTCGGAGGACGGGAGGGAGTTCGCGGCCGAGTACGCGGAGGCCGTGTTCACGGCCCAGCAGACCCTCGCCGATGCCCAGTCGTTCTACAAGGACCTCAAGTCCCGGCTGGCGCGTCACGGCCGGTCCGAGAACGAGCTGAAGGTCCTGCCCGGCATCTGCCCGGTCATCGGATCGACCGAGGCCGAGGCGCAGGCGCTGGACCGCGAGCTGACGGAGCTTCAGATGCCCGAGTACGGGCTCGCCCAGCTGTCCGGGATGCTCGGCACCGATCTGACCGGACTGCCGCTGGACGGGCCGCTGCCCGAACTGCCCGCGGAACGGGACATCAACGGGAACAAGAGCCGTTTCACGCTCGTCGCCGAACTCGCCCGCCGCGACGGCCTCACCCTCCGCGAACTCATCGCCCGCCTCGGCGGCGGACGCGGCCACCGGGTCGTCGTCGGCACGCCCGAGCAGATCACCGACCAGCTCCAGGAATGGTTCACCCAAGGCGCTGCCGACGGCTTCAACATCATGCCGCCCCATCTGCCGGACGGCCTGGCGGACTTCGTCGACCACGTCGTGCCCATCCTCCAGCGGCGCGGTCTGTTCCGTACCGAATACACCGGACGCACCCTGCGCGACCACTACGGCCTGCCCCGCCCCGCCAACCGGACCGCCCACCGCCCGTCCACCGCGGCAACCCCGACGCGCCACGCGCCGTGAACCAGCCCGTCAACTCCCCTACGACCCAGGTGAGTTCCAGCAATCTCCCCACCCAACCCATCACCTCCTGGACGGAGAACCGCCAAACATGACCACCAACACAAACCCCAACGGCAAGAGCAACGGCAACAGCACAGGCTTCGACATCCGCCGGATCGGGGGACGCATCGGCGCCGAGATCACCGGTGTGGACCTCGCCGCCGACCTTGAACCCGCCCTCGTCACCGAGATCAACTCCGCGCTCCTGGAACACAAGGCGCTGGTCTTCCGCGATCAGCGGCTCGACGACGCCGGTCAGCTCCGCTTCGCCGCCCTCTTCGGCGAGCTCACCACCGCGCACCCCACCGTTCCCTCCGTCGACGGGCAGCCGAACATCCTCCCCGTCAACGGCGACGAGGGCATCCGCGCCAACCGGTGGCACACCGATGTCACCTTCGTCCGTACGCCCCCGAAGGCGTCCACGCTGCGCAGCATCGTGGTCCCGCCCTACGGCGGCAACACGCTCATCGCCAACACGGCGGCCGCGTACCAAGATCTGCCCGAGCCGCTGCGCGAGCTGGCCGACAAGCTGTGGGCGGTCCACACCAACGACTACGACTACGCCGCCCCGAAGAACGACCAGGCCGCCGAGCACCGCCGGCAGTTCGTCTCACGGAAGTACCGCACCGCACATCCCCTGGTGCGTGTGCACCCCGAGTCCGGGGAGCGGGGCCTGTTCATCGGCGGCTTCGCGCAGAGCATCGTGGGCCTCGGCCCGTCCGATTCCCGCGACCTGCTGCGCCTGTTCCAGTCCTACGTCACCCGCCCCGAGAACATCGTGCGGGTGGCCTGGACCCCCGGCGACCTCGTCCTCTTCGACAACCGCATCACCCAGCACTACGCCCCCGACGACTACGGCGACCTGCCGCGTCTGCTGCACCGGGTGACCGTCGCCGGTGATGTCCCGGCCGGCATCGACGGCACGCTCAGCCACACGCTCGAAGGCGACGACGCCACCCACTACACGCCCGCCGCGGCCTGAGTCCACCGAGCCCGCCCGCCGGGGCGCACACCGCGACATGCGGTGTGCGCCCCGGCGTCCGCACCCCAGTCACCCTCGCTTCGAAGGCAACGGCGGCAGTTCCCGGTGCTGCACGGTGAAGGCGCCCTTGACGACCGGTGCGAAGGGAGCGGGAGCCATGCAGGTGCCGGTAGGGGACTCCAGGTCCTTCTTGTCCTTGGCACGGGGTTCGAAGTTCACGAGGTCCCAGCCGAAGCCGAGGCGATCCGGTCCGGCGCCGCGCCCCTGCTGGATGCTGAGACCGATCCGCTTGCCTTTCGTCCCGACGTTCGACTCCTCCACGACCGCGGTGAGCGTCGCCGTACCGCCCCCGGTGACCAGGCAGTCGACCTTCGCCTTCGACCAGCCGGTGACGTGGTGGGCCGGTGAGTAGTGCCTGATGGTCACGGTGCCCTTGGCGTCGGTGGGCAGTCCGGGCAGCGGCAGTCCCGGCATGCGACGGGTGAAGGGCGCTGCCTCGGCGTCGATGGTGAAGCGGATGTCGTCGTGGGGCGAGTAGACGTACGCGATGCGTCCTGCTCCGTGGACGCTCGCGACCTTGCTGGACTCCTTCGCGGGTGTCGGGGCGACGGACGCATCGCCGGTCGCGGGCCCCGCCGCGGTGATCCCGGCGAGCACTGCGGCGGCGCCCACGGCACCGAGCGAGACACAACGCATAGCGAACTCCCCTTGATGATTAAGCGAGTTGGTGGACTACTGGTCGGCCTGGACCGAACGAGAACCAGCCTCGCCCGCACCCACCACCCCCGCCCATCGGCCGACCGGCAGATAAATGCGGACCTCCCGTGGCGTGGCTCTGCCGTTCGGCAGAGATGCCAGGCAGAACGCGAACAGCACGGTCACGGACAGTACGAACGCGCGGACAGCACGCTGCTGGAACACCTGCCGAACGCGGGCCGGATGATCACGCCTCGTAGGCTGATCACCATGGGGGAGACGACACCAGCCGTGCCGCAGCTGCTACTTGGCTGCCTGCCGGCACTCGCGGCAGCAGCCACCGTGACCTGGACCCTGGCCCGCCGTCACACCGCCGCGCACACTCGACTGGCCCGCCCCACGGTGGTCTGCGCGCTGCTGTCCCTGGGGAGCACCGCGGCTGCCACCACGCATACCGGCTCGGCCCTGAAGCTCGTGGACGCGGTCCTGCTGCTGCCCCTCATCGCGGCGGTCGCCCGCTGGTCGCCCCGACGGGAACTGCGCATCGCGATTCCCCTCGCAGCCCTCGCGGTAGCCGCCTGGCCGGTACCGCTGGTCCATGCCGGTTTCCTCGAACGTGCCGGCGCGGCGTCGTTCTGGCTGCTCCCGGCGCTCGCCGCGGCAGCCCTCGGCGCCTATCCGCGCCATGTGGAGCAGCGCCGGCGTACCGCGGTCGCTGCGGCCCGGCGCGCCCAGCGGCTACAGCTCTCCCGTGACCTCCACGACTTCGTGGCGCACGACGTCAGCGGCATCGTCGTACAGGCCCAGGCGGCCCGTTTCCTGGCCCCGACCGATCCCGGCCAGGCCGTGCTGGCCCTGGAGCGGATCGAGAAGGCGGGTCTGAACGCCCTGGAGGCGATGGACCGCACGATGCATTTGCTGGACGGCGACCAGGAACCGGCGAGTACGTCGTACCAACCACCGGGAATCGCGCAACTCACCACCCTGCTGGACGACTTCACTGCGCTGAGCGGTACGGAAGTCCGCCTCCAGCTGCCGCCGAGCGCAGCGGACGACCTCGCTCTCGCCGCCCCGGAGGCGGGGGCGTTGGCCTACCGCATCGTGGCCGAGGCGCTCACCAACATCCACCGGCACGCCCCCCGGACGCCCCGCGCGGAGGTCCGGTTATCACCCACCCCCACAGGTGTGGAACTGTGCGTGACCAACGAGCCGTCGGGCACGCCCTCCAGTCACCGCCCCACCGGCTTGCGCCGGCGCGGCGGACGCGGGATCGCTGCCCTCACCGAAGACGTCCGGGCACGCGGCGGCAGCCTCACCGCCGGACCGCTCGACGAGGGCGGCTGGTGCCTCACGGCTGTCCTGCCGCTGCCGGCCGGCATGTCCGCCCCCGCGAAGGAGTCCAGGGAGCCGAAGGAGCCCAAGGGGCCGAAGGTGCCCGAGGAATCGAAGGAGCCGAAGTGACCACCCCGCCCACCAACGCACCCGCCCCCGGCCGCACCCCCGGCATCGCCCGCATTCTCCTCGCCGACGATCAGGCCGACGTACGCAGCGGATTCCGGCTGATCCTCGACTCGCAGCCGGACATGACCGTCGTCGGCGAGGCGGCGGACGGTGCCACGGCCGTCGACCTGGCCCACGAGCTCCGGCCCGACCTGGTCATCGCCGACATCCGCATGCCGGTCCTGGACGGCTTGGAGGTAACCCGCCGCCTGACCGGCCCGGCCACGCCCGATCCGCCCCGCGTCCTGGTGGTCACCACTTTCGACCACGACGACTACGTCCGTACGGCTCTGCGCGACGGCGCCTGCGGCTTCCTCCTCAAACGCTCGGGCCCCGGCCTACTGATCGAGGGCGTACGAGCCGCCATGGCCGGTGACCTCCTCATCAGCCCGCAACTCACCGTCCGCCTCCTCCAGTCCCTGGCCACCCCCGCCCCTCCCCCGGCGCGCGGGCCCTCGCCCCTCACCTCGCGCGAGGCGGAGATCGCCCGCCTTGTGGCGGAGGGGCTGACGAACGCCGAGATCGCCGCGCGCCTCTTCATCTCCGCGGGCACGGCGAAGACGCATATCGCCAATATCCATGCCAAGTTGAAGGTACGGAACCGCGTGGGCATCGCGGCCTGGTCCTGGGAGACGCGCAACCCCCCGTACGCCGGGCCGTAGGGCCGTCACAGCACCCGGGGCAGGCCCGTCACCGCCATCACGAGCGAGTACAGCGAGGTGGTGGCCGTGATGAACAGCCGGTTGTTCTTGGGGCCGCCGAAGGCGATGTTGGAGACCGGTTCGGGTACGCGGAGCCTTCCGATGAGGGTGCCGTCGGGGTCGTAGCAGTGCACGCCGTCGTCGAGCGCGGCGGCCCACAGCCGCCCCTGGTCGTCGAAGCGGATGTTGTCGAAGCCGCCGTCGGTGCGCTCCGCGAAGACCTTGCCGTCCGAGAGGGTGCCGTCCTCGCGGACGTCGAAGACGCGGATGTGCCGGGCCAGCGTGTCGGCGACGTACAGCTGCCGCTCGTCCGGCGAGAAGACCAGGCCGTTCGGTCCGCCGAAACCGTCCGCGACCCGGCGGACCCCGCCCGTGACGGGGTCGATCCGGTAGACGTCGCAGCTGCCGAGCTCGCTCTCGGCGCGGTGCCCCTCGTAGTCACTGGTGATCCCGAAGTCCGGGTCGCTGAACCAGACCGAGCCGTCGGAGCGTACGACGGCGTCGTTCGGGCTGTTGAGGCGCTTGCCCTCGAAGCGGTCGGCGAGCACGGTGACGCGGCCGTCGGGTTCGGTGCGGGTGACCCGGCGGTTGCCCTGCTCGCAGCTCACCAGCCGGCCCTCGCGGTCGAGGGTGTTGCCGTTGATGTGTCCGGCCGGGGAGCGGAAGACCCCGATCGCACCGGTCGACTCGTCCCAGCGCAGCAGCCGGTCGTTGGGAATGTCGCTCCAGATCAACTGCCGCCAGGCAGGCAGATAGAGCGGTCCCTCGGCCCAGCGGCAGTCCGCGTGCAACTGCTCAAGCCGTGCGTCGCCGTTGGCGCACCTCCCGGCACGAAAGCGCTCGTCCAGAATCTCATACGGAGTGGTGAACAATTCACCAGACATGGTCGTCCCCTCGATGCATACAGCCGAATCACATTCGGAGTGATAGTAGTACCTCCGAACCAGATATGGTGGCGACATGGGAATGGTTCAGCAGGGGATCGTGGACGACATCGACCGGGCGCTGATCGGGGAGCTTCAGCGCGATGCCGGCCAGGCCTACGCCGCGCTCGGCAAGGCGGTCGGACTGTCGGCCGGTGCGGCTCACGAGCGCGTACGCAAGCTTCGCGAGCGGGGCGTCATCCGCCACACCACCGTGGACGTCGACCCGGCCGCCCTCGGGCGGGGCGTGCTCGCCTTCGTCATGGTCGACTCGTCGGCCTGGATGGGGGACGCGGCCGCATCCTTCGCGGCCATTCCCGAGATTCAGGAAGCGCACATCATCGCGGGCGCCGCCTCCGTCCTGGTCAAGGTGCGCACGGCCACCACGGAGCAGTTGCAGCACGTGCTGCGGCGGCTCTACGCGATCGAGGGCGTGAGCGGGACTCAGGCGACGGTCGTGCTGGAGACCTTCTTCGAACGGCCGGTCAGCGCCGATTGATGCCTGGGGCCGGGCGGTTGCTCGTGGGTGAGGGGCGCCCGACCCGCGTCCGGCCTCACCCGGGGCCGGCCTCCACCTCCAGGTGGCGGCGGCCGCCCGGACCGCGGACTTCCAGGGCCTCGAAGCCCCAGTCACGCAGTACCTGCCGGCACCGCAGCAGGCTCTCCCGCTCCTGGTAGCGGGCGCCACTGCCCCGCGGCCCGACCCACCGCACCACCACCAGCCCCGCCCGCTCCCCGTCATCCGTGCGGTAGCCGGTCCGTGCCGGTTCGCCGTCCTCGCCGACGGCCGACGGCGCCATGCCCGCGGCCTCCAGGAGCAGGCTCACCGTGCGCAGCAGCCGGCGCCGCTCCCACTCGGCGGGACGCGCCTGCGGCTCGGGGCCGGAGTTGGTCAGACCGCGGATGCTCCGGATGCCGTCGAGCGCCACGCGCAGTTCGGCCGCCCGCGCACCGGTCTCCCCCGCTTCCACGGCGTCGTGACGTTCGGCACCTGTGCGTACGCGCAGGCCGTCCGCCTGACTGTCCCGCTCGTTCATCGATCGCCACCTGGCCCGGTTCGTTCGGTTCCCACCGGCACGAACGGTACGCATGACCGGGCTGAGACGCAGAGCGATCGGCCGGGAGGCGGGCCCTTACCCGGCTGGCAGTACGCGGCCTGGTTCCTGCGCGAGCTGGCGGCGTCGGAACTCCCGCACCCCGTGGGCGGTGCGGAGCCGGGCAGCGTGCTCCACGGCGCGGTGGCGGAGTTGCTCGCCGCGATGGGCACGCCGGACGGCGGCTGCGATACCCTGCCGGACCACGACCTGCCGGCCCTGCAGCGGCTGCGCACCCTGGTGACCCCGAGCTCGAACCAGACCGAGCGGCCCGAGCTGCTCGCGGCGCTCGCCGGTCAACTGGCGGCGGAACCCTTGCTCGTGGCCGAACGCGCCGATCTGCTGCGCAGACTGGTCGACCGCACCGCCGAGCCGGCCGCACTGCTCCCCCGCCTGCGGGACCTGGCGGAGGCCCTTCAGGACGCCGGAGTGACCGTCACCCTGCACAAAGCGGGACGGCTCCACACCCCCGGGCAGCCGGCGCGTCCCCGCAGCGCACCGGCGCCCTGCTGGCCGCGGCCACCGAGCTGGCACACGACGGCGACGCTGTCACCGGCCTGCTGGCCGCCGAACTGGCAACCGGAACCGGCCGAAGCCTCGGCTGGCCCGAGGAGTGACGGTCACTCCTGCGCTCCCTGCGCCGGCACCCGCACCCTGACGCACGCCACCAAGCGCACTGGACGGTGACCGAAACGGAATGACTGGGGTGCGCGGCTGTCGTGGCGGGTGAGGCTGCCTTCTACCGGGCCGTTTCCGTCCAGCTGACGGGCAGTTCGTGGACGCCGTAGATGTTCATGTCGGTCCGGAGTTTCACCTCGCCCGCGGGAACGGCGAGTTCGAGGGTCGGGAAGCGACGCAGCAGTCCGTCGAAACCGGCGCGCATCTCGATGCGGGCCAGTTGCTGGCCGAGGCACTGGTGGACGCCGTGGCCGAAGGACAGGTGACCGCGGGCCTTGCGGTGGACGTCCAGGGTGTCGGGGTCGTCGAAGCGCCGGGGGTCGCGGTTGGCGGCCAGCAGCGAGACAACGACGGTCGAGCCCTTGCCGATGGTTTCCCCGCCGAGCTCGATGTCCTCCGTGGCGTAACGGTAGAAGATGTCGGCGACGGACAGGTACCGCAGGAGTTCCTCGACGGCATCGGGGATCCGGCCCGGGTCGGCGCGCAGTTCGGCCTGCTGCTCGGGGTGCTCCAGGAGCGCGAAGGTGCCCAGTGCCAGCATGTTGGCGGTGGTCTCGTGGCCCGCGAGCAGCAGCAGGAAGGCGATGCCGGTCAGCTCCTCGATGGTGAGGTCGTCGTCGCGGGCCAGGTCGGACAGGATGTCGTCGCCGGGCTCGGCGCGTTTGCGGGTGACCAGTTCGGCGAGGTATGTGGTCAGACCGGTGTACGCGGCCATTTTCTCGTCGAGCGCCACCTCCTTCTCCATGAACTTCGCCGAGTTGGCCTGGAAGCTCGCCCGGTCCTCGTAGGGGACACCGAGCAGTTCGCAGATCACCAGCGAGGGCACCGGCAGCGCGAACTCCTTGACCAGGTCGACCGGCGGGGCGAGGCGCGCCATCTCGTCCAGCTGCCGCTCGACGATGTCGATGATGTGCTCTTCGAGCGTCTTCATGCGCTTGACGGTGAAGGCGCCGGTGAGCTTGCGCCGCAGCCGGGTCTGGTCCGGCGGGTCCATGGCGATGAACAGGCCCGGTATCTCCGGGGACGGTTCGGTGGGGGTGGGCATGCCGGGGGTCTCGTACGGCACGTGGACGATGTCGAGGTCATGGCGGGAGCTGAACCGGGTGTCGGCCATGAGCCGGCGGACCGCGTCGTAGCCGGTGACGAGCCAGCCCTCGTGACCGTCGGGGAAGACCAGCGGACTGACCGGGCGGGCCGCGCGCAGCCGGGTGATGTCGCGGGGCGGGTCGAAGGGACCCGCATCGCGCTCCATGGGGAGACCGTGCGGGACGGGAACCGGCTGACTCATCGGAGGTCCTTTCGTGGCGGTTGCTCCGGCCACATTCTCCGACGGACCTGACACCCGCATCGACGTAAGGCCGCGCGGTCGCGCGGACTCCTGATCGCCCTCGCGCTCAAGCCGGGTCAACGTGCCGACCACCCACCCGTCCCCGAGTGCCGCGCTGCACGGTTGTGGCCTCACAGGCTTGTGTCGCGGTGGGTGGGGTGGCCGGCCTGGTACGCCTCGCCCGCGGCCCGGGCGGCGTTGACGGTCATTCCCCGCAGGGCCTCCAGGGCGTGAGTGCCTGGTCGGGGCCGTGCGGGGGCCGGGTCGGGTCGCGGCTGGGGCGGCGGTGGCGGGCGCCCGCCATGACGCCCAGCGGCGGGTAGCGGGCGAGGGGCCAGTCCGCCGCCATTCCCCCGCCTCGCCGCGCGTGGCGGCCGTCGTCCCCGCCCCGGCTGCGGAAGGATCGTCGTGGGCGCCGGCGGGCGTCATGGGTGCTGGGGCGGCCGGCGGAAGGACGGGTGTGCGGGACGCGGATGTGGTCATCGTCGGGGCGGGAGCGGCGGGGCTGTCGCTGGCCTACCGGCTGTGCGACGCACCGGGTGCCGGGGCAGGTCGGCCGACCGTGGTGTTGGTGGACGCGCCGCCGGGACCGCGTAGACCGCCGGAACGGACCTGGTGTTTCTGGGAGGCGCCGGGCGGGGAGTTCGACCGGGCGCTGACCGCCGGGTGGGACGCCCTGCGGGTGTACGGACCTGACGGTACGGAGCGGGTGGGGCGGCCCGCGCCGCTGCGTTACAAGATGCTGCGGTCGGGCGACTTCGCCGCCGCCGTCGAGGCCCGGCTGGCCGGGAACCCCGCCGTGCGGCGCGTCGAGGCGACGGTGGCGGCGGTGCGCGACACCGCCGACGGCGCCGAGGTCCGGGGGTGTGATGTTGCGGGGCGCCCGGTGACGCTGCGGGCCCGCTGGGCCTTCGACTCCCGCCCCGGGCAACTGCTTCCGCCCGCCCGCACCACACTGCGGCAGCACTTCCGCGGCTGGTTCGTCCGTACCCGCAGAGCGGTGTTCGACCCGGAGGTGGCGGACTGGATGGACTTCCGCGTTCCGCAGCCGGCCCACGGCCTGGCCTTCGGGTACGTCCTTCCGCTGGACCCGCACACGGCGCTGGTGGAGTACACCCAATTCTCCCGGCGGCCGCTGGCCGTCGCCGACTACGAAAGGGCGTTGCGCCACTACACCGAAGAGGTGTGCAAGCTCGGGCAGTTCGAGATCACGGGTGCGGAACAGGGCGTCATCCCGATGACCGACGGCCGGTTTCCGTACCGGGCGGGGCGCTCGGTGTTCCGCATCGGGACCGCCGGCGGCGCCACCCGCCCCTCGACCGGGTACACCTTCGCCGCGGTGCAGCGTCAGACCGCGGCCCTCGCCGCCGCGCTCCGGCGGCCCGGGGCGCCCCTGCCGCCGCCGGTGCACAGCCGTTGGGCCCGCGCACTGGACGCCGTGCTGCTGCGCGGTCTGGACAGCGGGCGGGTGGACGGAGCCGCGTTCTTCAGCGACCTGTTCGGCTCGGTGCCGACCGAGCGTCTGCTGCGGTTCCTGGACGGTCGTTCCCGGCTCTGGGAGGACCTGACCATCGGGTTGCGCACGCCCGTGCTCCCCATGCTCCGTACCGTCGCCGAACTCCCGCTGCTGGCCCGAAAGTCCGCCCCGTGGTGACCGGGGCGGCCCGTCACCGGGAGGAACCATGAACGCTCGGTACGTTCCGTCGTCCACCACCGCCGCCCGGCGGGGCCGCGACCGCCGCGCGCGGATGCTGCCGGGGCCGCCGGGTGCCGCACGGGCGGCGGCCGACGGACCGCCCGCGGTGGCGGTGATCGGCGGCGGCATCGCCGGCCTGGCGGCCGCGACGGCGCTGGCCGAGCGCGGGGTGCGGGTGACGCTGTACGAGCGCGAACGCGTCCTCGGGGGCCGGCTGGCGGGCCGGCCGGTGCGGCTCGCCGACGGCTCGGCGGCGACCATGAGCCGGGGATTCCACGCCTTCTTCCCCCAGTACTACAACCTGCGGGGGCTGCTGCGGCGCATCGACCCGGCGCTGCGAGTACTGCGACGGCTCCCGGACTATCCGCTGCTGCACCGCTCGGGCACCCGCGACAGCTTCGCCCGCGTACCGCGCACACCGCCCTGGAGCGCCCTCGGCTTCATGGCCCTCAGCCCGACCTTCGCCTGGCGGGACCTGGCCCGGATGCGCCCCGGCGCGGCACTGCCGCTGCTCGACGTCCGGGTGCCGGAGATCTACCAACGGCTCGACGGGACCAGCGCCTGGGACCTGCTGGCCCGCATCGGCTTCCCCCAGGCCGCGCGCCACCTCGCGTTCGAGGTGTTCTCCCGGAGTTTCTTCGCCGATCCTCGCCAACTGTCCGCGGCGGAAATGGCGTTGATGTTCCACATCTACTTCCTCGGGTCCAGCGAGGGGCTGCTGTTCGACGTGCCCGCGGAGCCGTACCCGCAGGCGCTGTGGGCTCCGCTCGCCCGGTACCTGGAAGGGCACGGCGTACGGCTGCGGACGGGCACGCCGGTGGACCGCGTCGAGCCGGGGGCGGGCGGCAGGGTGCGCGTGGCCACGGGAAACGGGGCGCACCCGTACGACGCCGTGGTGCTCGCGCTCGACACCGCCGGTCTGCGGCGGCTCGTGGCGGCATCCGACGGACTGGGGGACGCCGCCTGGCGGGCGCGCATCGGGCGGCTGCGCACCGCGCCGCCGTTCCTGGTGTCCCGGCTGTGGCTGGAACGGCGGGTGTCCCCCGACCGCCCCGGTTTCCTGGGCACCAGCGGCTTCGGTTCGCTGGACAACATCAGCGTGCTGGAACGCTGGGAGGGCGAGGCCGCCCGCTGGTCCGGCCGCACCGGCGGTTCCGTCCTCGAACTGCACGCCTACGCGGTGCGGCCGGACGCCGACCGGACACACGAACAGCGCCGTCTGGTCGAGCAGTTGCACACCGTCTACCCGGAGACCCGCGGGGTACGGATCGTCGACCAGCGCCACGAGTGGCGGGCCGACTGTCCGCTGTTCGCGGTGGGCGGCTACGCCGACCGGCCCACCGTCCACACTCCCGACCCCCGGGTGGTGATCGCCGGCGACCTGGTGCGCACGGCGCTGCCGGTGGCGCTGATGGAGCGCGCGGCGACCACCGGATTCCTGGCGGCCAACGCCCTGTTGGCCCGCTGGGGCGTGCGCGGTCACCCGCTGTGGACCGTGCCGGACAAGGGCCGGGTGGCGGCGCTGCGGTGGGCGGCCGGACGCGCCGGACGCTGACCGCCCCGCCCTTCCTGCCCCGGCCCGGTCAGCCCGGACAGCGGCCGTCAGCCCGGCCGGCGGCCGCTGTGGCGCAGCTGCCAACGGCGCTCGGCGTACGCGAGGTCGTCCCGCCACAGCCGGCCGGCGGCCGCCCGCATCAACCGGCGCACGAGCGGAGCCGCGGCGCGGGCCAGCGCGAACCCGGGCCGGTCGGAGCGGGCCAGCACCGCTTCGACCACCGCGGTGCGCGGCCGGCCGCGGTCGTCCGGGGCCAGTGGCGTGGCATGGGTCTCGACCACCGACCCCGCCCCCTCGCCGTCGACGAGGTGCATCACCACCGTGCGCGGCTCCGGCGCGGTGAAACGTGCCGTCACCGGAACCACCGCGCGCCCGGCGACCTTGAAGGAGACCTCGACCAGGAACTCGTCCGGGCCCTCGGTACCGGCCTCCGCCGGTGCGCCGACCACCTTGAGGTCCACGAACGAATAGGGGTGGAACCACGCCCCGTGCCAGGGGTCCAGCCGGTTGGCCACCACGTCCTCCGGTTCGCACCCGCCCACGGCCGTGTGCACGGCGACGAGCGTGCCGGCCGGTCCGGGCCGGGGCGGGAGCACCGGCCGCGGCAGGGGCCGTTCGCCGCCGGCCGCGTCCAGCCGGACCCAGGCGAGCACTCCGTCGTCGTGGGCGGGGAACGGTTCCCAGCCGGCGAACGCGGCACCGTCCAGGGCCAGCCCGTGCCAGCGGCAGCGGAGCGTGCCGCAGTGCACGGCGCCCTCCGCGAGCGGCGCCCCGAGGTGCGGGCAGGCCCCCGGCCCGGCCACCAGACGCCCGGTGGCATCGCGCCAGGCGACCACCTCCACGCCGGCCACCGTCCGGCCGAACGGCTTCCGGGGCCCGATGTCACGGGCCGCGCCGAGCACGAACCAGTTGCCCGACGGCCGGGCGAGCGCCCTCTTCAGCGCCCCGTCGATGACCGCGGGCCGGGCCTCCCGCCAGGTGGGCCGCTGCCGCTCCCACCGCTCGGGCCTGCGCCGCAGCCGCAGCGGGACTCGTGGCCGGTGACGGGCGCGCGGGCTCATGCGCTCTCCTTCTGCGCCGGCTGCGGCATCCGTTCCCGCGGCACGGCGGGCGACGGGGCGGTCAGACGGGCCGCGACGGCCCGGGCCAGCCCGCCCAGTGCGGTGGCCGCGCGGCGCCGGCGGGAGACCACCGCACGCCGGTGCAGCACGGCGTACCCGTCCTCACGCACCGCGTCGAGGATGGCTCCGTAGAGCACGAAGGCGGTGCGCATGCACGGGCGCGACACCGGGTCGAGCATGGCGAGGCCGGGGGCCGCCTCCCGGTAGACGCCACGGGTGAGCTCGGCCGCGGCGGCCAGCGCCTCGGCGATACGCGGGTCCGGGCGGCCGGTGTCCCGGCTCCACCGCAGCAGCGCGCGGTCGACCCCGTGCGCCGCCAGCAGATCGGCAGGCAGATAGACGCGCCCCCGATCGAGGTCCTCCCCTACGTCCCGCAGGAAGTTGGTCAGCTGGAAGGCGACGCCGAGCGCGGCGGCGTGCGGGGCGGCTTCCTCGCGGGGGACGACGGTGCCCAGCACGGGCAGTATCTGCAGGCCGATCACCGCCGCCGAGCCGTGCATGTAGGACCGCAGGTCCGCGTAGGTCGGGTAGTCCGTGACGACCAGGTCCATCCGCATCGACGTCAGGAAGTCGGCGAAGTGGGCGTGGTCGATGCCGTACGCGGCGGCGGTGTGCGCCACCGCCCGGACGACCGGCTCCGGGCTCGGTTCGCCGCGCAGACCGTTTTGCAGGGTCCGGTGCAGCACGGAGAGGGCCCGCGCGCGGTCGGCGGTGCTGCTGCCGGTTGCCGGATCGTCGACGAGGTCGTCGGCGTGCCGGGCGAATCCGTAGAGCGCGTGCACGGCCGGCCGCCGGTCGGCCGGCAGCAGCCGGGTGGCCAGGAAGTACGTTCTGCCGTGCCGGGCGTTGAGCCGGCGGCAGTGGGCGTAGTCGGCGCGCAGCCGGGGGTCGGTGATGCCCGCCGCGGTCAGTTCGCGCTCCGTCATGCCGGTACGGTCCGTTCCCCGGTCCGGGGCGCGCCGGCGCGGGAACGCGGCGGGCGGAGCCCGGTCACCCGCGCGGCGGCCAGCTTGCCCGAGATCAGCACGGTGGGGACACCGACGCCGGGGGTCGTGCCGCATCCGGCCAGCACGGCGTTCTCGGTACCGCGTACGAGGTTGCGCGGCCGGAACGGGCCGGTCTGCGCGAAGGTGTGCGCGGCCGAGAACGGCGTACCGGCGGCCAGTCCCTGCGCCGCCCAGTCGGCCGGCGTCACCGTGCCCAGGTCCTCGGCGGTGGCGAGCCCGGTGAACCCGCGGCGCTCCAGCAGCGACAGCAGACCGTCCCGGTACCGGGGAGCGAGCGCCGACCAGCCCTCCGCGCCCGGTCCGGTCTCGGTGTTGGGGCACGGCGCCAGGACGTAGTGCAGATGCCGACCGGGCGGTGCGAGTGCCGGGTCCGAGGTGGTGGGGCGGGTCACGAGCAGCGAGGGGTCGCTCATCAGGTCTCCGCGACGGGTGAGTTCGTCGAAGGTGCGCTCCCAGGCCGCGCCGAACGAGAGCGTGTGGTGCGCGGTGCCCGGCCAGGTCCGCGCACCGCCCGCGTGCAGGACCACGGCGGACGGCGCGTGGCGCAGCCGGACCGGACGCCGGGGCCGTCGGCCGAGCAGGCGGTAGGCGATCGGGAGGTCCGGGGTGAGCACCACCGCGTCGCAGGTGATCCGCTCGTCCGCGGTGACCACCGCGCTGATCCGGCCGCCGGCGCGTTCCAGCCGGGTGACCGGTGTGCCGTAGCGGAACGCGGCACCGGCAGCAGCGGCGGCGTCGGCCATCGCCCGCGGCAGCGCATGCATACCGCCGCGCGGGAAGTACACCCCGGCGACCGTGTCCATGTAGGCGATGACGGCGTACGCGGCCAGGGCCCGGGCGGGCGGCACCCCCGCGTACAGCGCCTGGAACGAGAAGACCCTGCGCAGTCGCGGGTCGGTCAGGAACCGGCCGATGCGGTCGTCGAGCCGGCCGAACCCGCCGAGCGCGGCCAGCCGCGCCAGGTCCGGGTGCAGCAGTTGCAGCGGCGAGTCGAAGTTGCTGTCGATGAAGCGGCGGTGCTGGGCCTGGTACACCTGCTCCAGCCAGCGCCGCAGCCGCCGGTAGCCGTCCGCCGCGCGGGGGCCGGCGAACCGTTCCACCTCGGCCTCCATGGCCCGAGGGTCGGTGTGCACGTCCAGCTCGCTGCCGTCGGCGAACCGGGCGCGGTACGCCGGGTGCAGCTGCTGCAGCACCAGCCGGTCCGAAAGCCGCTCACCGACGGCGGCGAACGCCTCCTCGATCAGGTCCGGCATGGTCAGCACGGTGGGTCCGGTGTCGATCCGGTAGCCGCCACGCTCGATCCGCCCGGCCCGCCCGCCCGGCAGCCCGGCCCGCTCGACGACGGTCACCCGGCGGCCCGCACCGAGCAGATGCAGCGCGGCGGACAATCCGGAAAGCCCGGCCCCGACCACCACCACATGATCGGTGGGCCCTGGCAGCGTCCTCACCGGACTCCGCCTCCGCCCTCACCGTCGCCGTCATCGTCACCATCACCGCCGTCAGCCCGCGAAGCACAGGCTGGGGCGCAGGGTGCGGTCCCGCCACTACGGCGCATCGCACCTCCTCACGGTCTCGCTCTCGCCGGCCAAGGGGCAGACGCACCGCGTTCCGGCACGTCACAGCCCCGCCTGCGCCCCTGGACGCGCCACGGGGGCGTGGCCGGGGCCAGCCTTCACTTGACCACGCCCCACGCCGAAATCGCCGTAACCGCCCGCGGACACACCAGCAAAGCCGCCGGTCGGCACGGCAGCGGCGTCGTCCGGTCGGGGTGGCGGCAGCGCTGTCTGTTCGCACTGGCGGCAGCGCTGTGCGGTCAACGGGGCGGCAGCGCTGGCCGGTCACCAGGGCTGCAGCGCCCTTTTGCACCTCGCTCGGGGCGAAGGCTGGCGGCCTCCGGGCTCAGTCCCGCGGCTCCCGCGGCGCTCGCGGCTCCCGCGGCGCTCGCGGTCCCATTGCTCCTACCGCTCCTACCGCTCCCGCTGCTCCTGCTCGTCGAGCGGCCAGTTCCGCTTCTCGCACAGCCGCGCCACCCTGCTGGCCAGGTCCTCGGGCACCGGAACCCCCAATCGGCGGGCGGCCCCGAGCCGGTGCCGGACCAGACCCAGGGTCCAGTCCAACTGCTCGTCACTGCGCGCCGCGAATTCCTGGAGCGCCTCCACCATCAGCTGCTGCCGGTCGATGTCCGCGACGTCCTCTGTCATGTGCGCTGAACCTACCTGGGCCTCCTGCCCCGGTACACCGCTGAACGCAGAAGTTATCCGACTGCTACCGCAGTGACAGACACCAGCAATGCGGACAACGGCCCGGCTCACGGCGAGCCGCCACGGTCACGTCACGGAGCACCCGCGCTCCAGGCAGTGGGCCGGGCCGGCGTCGCTGCCGGATTCATCACGTTGCTTGATGAGTGCAGAAGCCAAGTGCCCCTTGGTCACACCCGCCTCCCACGGTGAACTGGTCCTGCTCATCGCCGCGGCCCACGGGCGGCTGATGCGGACCGGACACGACACGACGCACCCAGCCGACGCACCCAGCCGACACGCGTCGCGACGACGCGACCCGTGACGCGATGAGACGCGACTCGACGAGACGACAGGCGACGAGCCAAGCCGTGCCGAGCCGAGCCGAGCCGAGCCGAACCAAGCCGAGTTAAGGCGAGACGAGACGACAAGGAGCGTGACGATGCCGTACGCCACAGTGAACGGAGTCCGACTGTTCTACACGGACAGCGGATCCGGCATACCGGTGCTTTTCCTCCACGGCTGGGGAACCAGCGGACGGGTGTGGGACGCCCAGGTCGCCGACCTGGCCGCCGATCACCGGGTGGTGACCGTGGACTGGCGCGGCTGCGGCCGAAGCGACCACCCGGCCACCGGGAACACCACCGCCACCAACGTCACAGACACCCTGGCCCTGATGGACCAACTGACCCTGGAACACCCGTTGTTGGTGGGCAGCTCGATAGGTGCCACCTTCGCCCTGGAGGCGGCACTCAGGGCACCCGAGCGGGTGGCCGGCGTGGTGTCGATCAACGGCCCCGGCTACTGGCCGAGCCAGGGCATGGCGGGCGCGCTCCACTCGCTGTGCGCGGCACTGGCCGCCGATCGCCCCGCTGCCCTGGCCGAGTGGGTCCCGCGCTGGTTCGCCCCGGCGGCCGACCCGGCCCTGGCGGAGCAGACCGTGCGGCAGATCCTGCAATCCGGCGCGTTCATTGACGAGTTGTTCGCGGAGAGCAACCTCCAAGACCCGCGCGCGGCCATCGGCCGACTGAGCGTCCCGGCGGTCTTCGTACACGGCCGACTCGATACCGAGATCCCGCCGGAAGTGTCCCGGGACCTGGCCGCGCTGGCCCCGCACGGCGAGTTCGACGCGATCGAGCAGGCGGGCCACATGCCGCATCAGGAGCAGCCTGCCCTCGTCAACGCCCTGCTCCGCACCACCCTGTTCGCCAAGCCCTGATCGCACCGCCCTGATGCGCACCGCCCTCGCCCGGCAGGCCGCCGGCACACTGCCGACGGCCACCGGGCCGAGCTGACGCACGGAAGTTACGTGCGCCGGACGCTACTTGGCGCGAATCTCGAACGGCAGCGTCCGGTAGAAGAACGACGTGTCACCGGTGCCCACCGACACACCCGCATCAACCTTGACCACCGGGGCGGAGTCCGCGACCGCCAGGCGCAGCCGGTAGACGGCGGTGGCACCCGGCGCCAGCGGCGTCTTGGCGGTCGGGATGAGCTGGGCGCCCATACCGGGGTCGCAGCCACCGGGCAGCAGCGAGACACGCTGCCAGCCGTGACCGGGCACGTACTGCTGGAGCACCAGGTCCTTCGGCTCCACGGCACGCTCGCTGCCCTGGCCGTAGGCGAAGTAGCCGGCGTTCAGTGCCGGGTAGGCCCGCTTGGTGGTGTTCTTGACCGCGAGGGTGAACTCCTTCGCCGCACCACCACGGGCCAGTGCGGCGCCGCCCGGCCAGCCCGTGATCGTGGTCGTCGGCCGGTCGACAACGGCGCTCCTGGCCGGCGCACGGTAGGTGTGGCCGTGCCCGTCGTTGACCGAGGCGGCCACGGTCAGGCGGCCGGGCCGGTCGATGTCCTGTACGCGCAGGGCCACCGTGGCGGGGCGGCCGGCACTCGCCGCCACCGAAACGGGGAAGGTGAACGTCCCCTTCTCCGGATGGTCGCTACCGACCGGCCGTTGGTCCAGATCGACCCAGCGGTGGGTCTTGGGAACGTAACGCTGGATCATGAGAGAGGCGGCGCTGAAGCCGTGCGTGGTGACGTCCAGACGGACGGTGCCCTTCGAGATCGGCGTACGCAGCGTCACCCCGGAAGACGTCCACAACCCGACCGGCGCCTCCGAGGCGAGGCTGTACGAGATCTTCTCCCCCGCTCTACCGGTGGTGGCGCCGGCAACCGGGGCAGCCGCTTCCGCCCGCCCCGCGGACACCATCCGTTCTGCGGACACACTCCGCACTGCGGACGTCATCCGTTCTGCGGACGCACTCCGCGCTGCGGACGTCGTCCCGACTGCGGACGTCGTCCCGGCCGCAGGGGCGCTCTTGGACGCTGTCACCGCAGCGCCGCAGCTCGCCACGGACGCGGACCGTGCTCCGCCGGCCACCTGAACGGGCGCGGCCTGCCCGGGAGCCGCTACCCCCACCACCAGGGCCAGTCCGGCCGCAGCCGCCACCGTCGTACCTACTGCCGCCCGCCGCGCCCCCACGGCCCGTTGCGCTGCACGTGTCATATCTCGCCCCCACATCGAACGCGGACGCATCAGCTATGCGTCTCTGAGGAAGAGGAGGCGCCCCGGCGGGACAGGGTTCCCGCAACCCCCGCCAACCCCCGGAAATTCACTGACATGGGTGCCCGACCGAAAGGATCCGCCCCACCACACCCACCGCAGCCACCACCCCGAAGGCCGGGAAGCCGCCAAAGATCAACATAAACACTAAACTCCACAAACAACACAAACAATACCAAACCGCCCACCCTGACCGAGTCGTGAGAGCGGTTCGGATCCAGAAGTACAAGATCGGCGGGACCTACCGATATCGGCTGCACACGGTCATCCTGAAAAGGCGGCCCGGTTCGAGTCCGCTTCCCGTTTCCCGTTCCCCAAAAGGAGCCTTGCCATGGATGGCTGGTACGTCGACGACCGCTGCACCAACTGCGACGTCGCCCGACAGTTCGCGCCCGACCTGATCACCGAAGCCGACGGCACGTCGCAGATCATCCGCCAGCCCCGCGACGAGGCAGAGACCCGACGCTTACACGCCGCCGTCTTCGCCTGCCCCACCCGCTCGATCCGCCCGAGGTCCGGGCGGGCCGACCAGTCCCTCGACCCGTTCCCGATGGCCCTGGACGACGGCGTCCTGATCTGCGGCCACAACTCCCAGCACACCGCCGGCGCCAACTCCTACCTCCTCCTGCGGCCCTCCGGCTCGGTCATGATGATCGACACCCCTCGCTGGAGCCGTGAACTCGCGGCTCGCTACGCGGCGTTGGGCCCCCTCACCGACGTACTGCTCACCCACCGCGACCACGTCGCCCACGGTCGCCGCTACGCGGACCACTTCGGCGCCCGGCTGTGGATCCACGAGGGCGACCTCGACGCGGCACCGGACGCCGACCAGGTGATCCGCGGCCTCGAACCCGTCGAAATCGGCGAGGGGGTCACCGCCCACCCCCTGCCCGGCCACACCCGAGGCAGCGTGCTCTACCTCGCCGACGACCGGTACTGCTTCAGCGGAGACAGCTTCTACTGGTCCCGCACCACCGGCGATCTGGAGGTGGCCGAGAGCGTGACCTGGTACTCCATCGAGGAATTGGCCAACTCCCTTGCCAGGACGACCCCACAGCTGCGATTCGAATGGGTCCTCCCCGGCCACGGAGACCGCCACCACCTCCCCGCCGACGAAATGTCCCAGCGCCTACAAGCACTCACGGAACGCACCCGCCTACTCAGCCCCCAGCCGATCGACTTCACCGCCGTCCGCTGGTAGGAAACCGCACGACCAACGGACCGCGGGGCAGAAGGAGCCAGCCAGGGCTCACCTCCGTACCGCAAGGCGTTGCCTCCGCGCCCCGTAAGGCATTGCTTCCACTGCCGCCATCACTTCCATAGCGCCGCACGATGCCTTCGCTCGGCTCGGCTGAACCCCGAGGCTCACCCTCCACCAACATCGCCAACGTCTCTTCGCGAAGAAGTCTTTGCAAATAGTTGTTGGCGGTCTACGGTGCTCAACATGTCTGACTCAGGCGCAAGTTCAGGTTCGAGCTCGGTCCAGGGCCCGTACGGCCTCCCTCCAGAGGCTGAAGCAGACGCTGCGGTTCTGGACGCGAAGGGGCTACGCGCATTGGCGCATCCGGTGCGTGTGCAGTTGGTGGGGCTGTTGCGCAAGAACGGACCGTCGACGGCCACTCGGCTCGCCGAGCGGCTGGGCGTCAACTCCGGTACGGCCAGCTATCACCTGCGTCAGCTCGCCGCGGCAGGGTTCGTCGAGGAAGAGGAAGAGCGCGGGAACGCACGGGAACGGTGGTGGCGTTCGGTCCATCAGTCGACCTGGTTCAACGACCCTGACCTGGCCGCCCGGGAGCCTGAGGCGGCGATGACCTATCTGCAGTCGGTGGCGGGCACGTACGCGTTGCGTGCCCAGCGAGTGCTCAACGAGCTGCAGACCATGCCCCGTACCTGGCGCGAGACGTTCGACATGAGCGACTGGCCCCTGCGGCTCACTCCCGCGGAAGCTGCGGCCCTGCACGAGGAGCTGCGGGCGGTGGTCACCCGCTATCGACGGGATACGCCGCAGGAAGCGGCCCGCGCTCCCGAGGGCGCCGAGCGGGTCTCCGTCATCCTGCACCTCCTCCCCGAGCTGGACTCACCCGCCGCCCCGACAGGTAATCCCGGTTCCGAGGGGCCGACGGGAGCCGAGACGCCGTGACCGAAGAACTCGTGGGTGCCCAGGAGATGTCGGGCAGACATGGCGACGCATCCAGCGGGCCAGGCCACACATCCAGCAAACGGAACTTACGGCCGCTGGGCGGGCTACTCGCGGCGATGGCGGTGTCGTTGACCGGCACCCGGATCTCGGCCATCGCGCTCCCCTGGTTCGTACTCGTCACCACCGGCAGCGCCACCCAGACCGGACTGGTGGCCTTCTGCGAGATGACGCCCTACGTCCTGGTCAAGGCACTGGCCGGGCCGCTGATCGACCGGGCCGGGCCACGGACCGTCTCCTGGACCACCGACCTGGCCAGCGCGACCGCCGCCGCTGCGGTACCACTTCTGCACGCCCTGGATCTCCTCTCCCTCCCCTTGCTCCTCGGCCTCGTCGCGCTGATCGGCTCCGCGCGTGGACCGGGTGACCTGGCCAAGGAGGTCATGGTTCCGCAGGCGGCCGAACACAGCCGGATACCGTTGGAACGGGCCACTGGCCTCACCGGCGTGACCGAGCGGCTCGCCGCCACCATAGGTCCCGCCGCCGGCGGTTCCCTGGTCGCACTGTTCAGCCCCCTGATGGGTCTCGCCCTCAACGCCGCCTGCTTCACGCTCGGCTCACTGATCATCGCCCTCGCGCTGCCCCGCGGAATTGGGCTCGCTGTCGACAACGCCCCGCCGACTCACGAGAACTCGCAGGCCGGCGCCTCGCAAGCCGGATTCCCGCAAGCTCAGGGTTCGCAGGCCAGAGACTTGCAAGCGGAGGAACCGCAAACCGAGGACTCTCGGCCCGGCTACTGGCGGCGGTTCGGTGAAGGCTTCGCCTTCCTACGCAGCCAACCGCTGCTCCTGACCATCATCGTCATGGTCTCGATCACCAACCTCCTGGACTCGGCGTTCACCACAGTTCTCCTGCCGGTGTGGGCAAGGGAGTCCGGCAACGGCCCGGCGGTCATCGGTCTGAACAGCAGCGTCGGAGGAGCCGCCGCCATCGTCGGGAGCCTGGTGGCCGCGACGATCGCGCACAGAATGCGGCGCCGAATCGTCTTCTTCGCCGGATTCCTGCTCGCCGGGCCGCCGCGCTTCCTCGTCCTGGCCTCCCACGCACCGACGTGGGTAGTGCTGACCGTCTTCGCCGTCGGCGGGTTCGGGGCGGGCTTCCTCAACCCGATACTGGGCGCCATCTCCTTCGAACGGGTCCCCCGCCACCTCCTCGGCCGGGTCAGCGCACTGGGCGACGCTCTTGCCTGGGCCGGCATCCCCTTCGGTGGACTCATCGCCGGGGCAGCAGCAACCTCCATCGGTCTGGTACCGGCGCTGCTGATCGGCGGCGTAGCGTACTTCCTGACGACGACGCTCACCGCACTACGACCGGAATGGCGCGAGATGGACCGGTCGCGTAGGCAACACAACCCTCCGGACACACTGCCGGACTACTGCGAAGGCTCGCAGAAGTCGTGTGGCAGCCCGCCATGACGAAAGCCGGTCCAGAGCCAGTCCAGAGCCAGAGCCGGTCCAGTTCCTTGGCGAAGGTGATCCGACCGCACTCACCCTCCCCCACCCGGTCGAATGACCGTCAGGCTGAAGCGTCCACCCTCAGCGGCGGCGTGTTGCAAGGCCGCGTTGGCATCGGCAAGGTCGAAGGCGGTGACATCGAACTGTCGCAGGTCCAGTTGCCCGGACCTCGCCAGTTGGATGAGTTGGGGGTTGGCGTGGCGGGGGCACAGCCATTGGCCGCGGAGGGTGATGTTGTTCCTCATGAGCCACGGGTACGGCAGTGCGAGGTCGTCACCTCCCAGCATGCCGACGCCTCCCATGAGCACCACCGTCCCGTGCTCGCGGACCGTCATCACCGCCGCCCGTACCGCGGTCGTCGGGGCCGAGGGCGGCAGCAGATCCAGGACGACGTCGATCGGCCCGGGCGCCGCCGCGCGCATCCGCTCGCGGTCCGCCTCCTCATCGCCCGACAAGCGCACCGTCCTGATACGGGGCCCGAAGCGGCGCTCCAGCTCGTCGAGCATCTTCTCGTTCCGCCCCGGCGCGACGACGCTGCCCGCGCCCATGGCCAGCGCGACCGCAACAGCGGCGCTCCCAAAATTGCCGGTGGCACCGCTGATCAGTACGGTCTGGCCGGCCTGCAGCCCGGCGGCGAGCAGCCCGCCGTACGGCACGAGGAGGACCGGGAGTGCACACCACCGGCCCGCGTCCGCCGCATCGATCGCACCGAGGGGAAAGACGTTCTCGGTGGGGACCAGCAGTTGCTCGGCGAACGAGCCGTGCCCGTAGTGTTCCTGCAAGCGCAGGCCGCCCTCCCCGCGGGCACTCAGGCCCTGGAGTGTGATGTCTGGGGTCAACGCGTCGTCCCGCGCGCGAATGGTCGGATCACACAGCACCCAGTCACCCACGCGCAGCCGCGTCGAGTCCGGGCCCACGGTGCGCACCCGGCCCACCGCCCCGGTTCCGGGTATCACCGGCAACGTGAGCAGATACTTGCGCTCCCCGCGGAACACCTCCGCGGCGTAGGGCAACACACCCGCCGCCACGACATCAACCACGATCTCGCCAGTCCCCCTCACAGGGTCAGGCACGGTTTCGCTCACCAACGACGACCCGAACTCCTTCAGAACTGCGGCTCGCATTTCTTTGACGGCCTCGCTTCCCTCTCACCCTTGAAGAAGCCACCCGACGTGGCACCACGCCATCGTGAAAGGGCCGACGAACCGCAACCAGACCAGGCTTCATCCCATTACCGGGCGCACCACCTTCCTTCAGGCCAGGCATCACGCGGTCAGCAGGTGGCGCGTCGAGTCGGCGCCACGCCCGGGTCCCGTCCCTGAGTGCAGGGCAGGGCGAGGCAGTGCGGGGCGGGGCAGCGAACGGGTCGTGGGGGGCGCATCCGCTCGTACGTGCCCTGTGGGAGAGGATGCAGGCTACTCGCACCAACCAAGACCCTGCGGAGGCGCACTGTGGGAGAGCCGGAACCGGTTGACCTGATTCACCTGGCAGACGCCGACGGCGACCAGTGCATCGTTCGTATCACTGGACGTTCCCAGCCCGGCGTCCTGACTGGTCACGACACCTTGCGCGCCGACGTCCTGGTGTCCACCAGCTTCCTCGACGCACGTCTTGAACTTTGCCTCTTGCAGCAGGATCTCTCCACTTGGGAAGAGCAGCTCCAACGGCTGGTACCACGTGGCAACGCGGGACTGGGCGGCGGGCGAGGCCTTGAGCTTGGCTTTCAACTCAACGAGGACCAGTCCGTCGGGGTAACCCTCGACGACCCCGACCGGCTCTCCACGTTCTTCTGGATCCGGCCGCAGGATGACTGGCTCCAGGACCACCGAGCCCGACTGGACCGCGTGCGGCAGGTCTGGCCGAGCGAGGTCGTCGAGACGGCTCCCATGTCCTACGAGTGGAGCCCGACCCGTAGGAAGTGAACGTCTGGGGAGGATGATGATCTGCATGAGGAGAGAAACCGAGCGTGAAGCTGCCGTGGCCCGTTTGTGGCAGGAGCATCTGGGCGCGGATTTCCCCGCCCGACTGCGCGGTGTGGAACTGGCGGGAATCGACATGGTGTTGCTCGACGCGAACATCGCGGGATGCGTGTCCGCCTGGCGCAACGGCGAGGGTTCTCTCGATGCGGAGCGGCACCGGATCCTGCGCCTGTGCCTCGCGGACCTGAACACGGTCCTGCCTCTGCTCACCGGTGAAGACGACCACGAGTATTACGGTCGCCTGCACCGACTGGCCGCGCTCGTCTCATAAGCCGACTCACGGCAAGGCAGTGCACGCTGGCCGGCTGCTTGCCGCCGGTAGTGCGAGCTGGACGCCCGCCATTCTGCACCCTGCCTTCTTCGGGTTGCGTGCCCTCCGTAATCCCCTCGGCAGCCGCCACGCTGGTCTGCTGCCGGTGTGGCGCGCGGCGTCCCTGCACGGATCGGATCGACTGGTCCCCGATCCGAGATGCAAATGCTCGTATGGCGAGACACGCCATAGGGTCGTCGTCCCATCGTCGTCAGGCAGCCCCTACGCCTCCTCGGGGGAGCCCCAGCGCAGACCCGTCACAGCGGTGAGCGACCGCGACGGTGTCTTGCGAACACCGGCGGCAGCGTTCCGGCGAGTACTCCCCCATGTCGCAAGCACACTCTGGCGCCGGACAGTCAAAGGCAAGGAGCCTGGCAGTCGACAGGCGCCACCCGGAACCTCCAGGTGAAGTCCGCAGGCGCACAATGTGGGCAAGGCGACCGTTGAGGGCGCGTGGGGGCGGTACGAAGGGGGCGGTGGGGATGGGAAGCCGGATATCTCGGGAGTCACGCGCGTCACGGGAGTCAGGGGAGGCAGGGGAGGCAGGGGCCCGGCGCGGGTGGCGGGTCCTGCTGCCTGTCGGCTTCGGTCTGGTGCTCCTCCTGTTGTCTGCAGGGATGTTCGCCACCGTGCCGGTCGAGTTGGCGAAGAGGGACGCGTATGCCGCGGCGCCACCCTGCCCGGCTGGCTCCCGGTCGGATGCGTGCACGACGACGGTTCCGGCGACCGTCAAGGGCAAGGAGGACGAGCCCAGCGGCAAGACCGTCCACCGCTGGCTCCTCGTTACCGAACGAGGCACAGACACCGACCGGCGTGTGCGGCGAGTACGGATGGCCGGGTCGGAACCGGTCTACGACTCCGTGCGCGCCGGCGACGAAGTGAAGCTGACGTACTGGCGGGGTGAGATCCGCACCGTGCGATTCCGTACCGCCGCTCAGGAGACCTGGGAGTCTCCGGAGGGCGACTGGCGCTTCCCGCTGGGCGCCGGCCTCTTTCTGCTGCCGTTCGCGCTGATGGTGTGGTGGCTCGTCTGGTGGCACCGCTGCCGTTACGCCTCCACAACGCACCACAGGCTTTGGCAGCTCACCGTGGCTACGGTGACAGGGGTCGTCGTGGGTTGCGTGGGCATTTTTGCGAGCATGGTCGGCCGCGACGTACCGGATGCCCTCCTGATCACGGCGGCCGCTGTGCTGCCGGCCGCGGGCCTGGGGGCGTTGTGCGCCTGGTGCCAGCAGCGACGTACGAACCGCGCTGCCGCGACCGTCAGCGGCATCGTTCCGGTGCCGCCGACGGACAAGCGGTGCATGCGCGCGGCCGTGCTCGGAGACGTTCCCTACAGCGTGGACGGCTTCGACCACCTGGTGGTGGGAGACGGCCGGCCGGCGACCACACCGGATCCCGATGGGCGCGTCGCCCGCAGAACGCTTCCGGAGACGTTGGTCGTGCAGCAGGTCCGAGCGCTTCAGCCCGAGGACCCCCAGTTCTGGAAGCAGGCCTTCAAGTACGACGCAGCCGTCATCGAATGCGGGGACGGTGACCACACCGTCCTCATCGCCGTTGCCCGGCGTGACGCCCCCCATGCCCTCGGCGCGCTGGTCACCCCGTCCTCCTCTTCCCCCACCACGACCGGCTCCGGGCAGCACAAGCACCGCGACGAACGCCACGCCTGCGCGAACGAACGCCACGCCTGCGCGAACGAACACCACACCTCCGCAAACGCCGGGCGCACCGACGACGCATAGGGCTGCCCCGCTCTACGGCAGTTGGTCAGCTCGCCGGTCGTGTCTCGACGAGCTTGTAGGATCGGTCAATTGTGAGGAACTCAGGGTGGGGAGCGGGCCAGTTGACCCAAGGGAAGAATTACGCCCTCACCAACGAGGAAGACGAGAACGACTTCTGGGGCTTCGCGCAGGACGCCAGGGGGTTCTTTTCTCCCTTGGAGGAGGAGGGCTGGCGCCAGGTGGAATTCATGGGGAGCGCGCCGCAGGGTGGGCTATTGGCCTCGCTGGATCATGTCGGCGGGCGTCGCGCGGTGGCGGGAAACGCATATCTGGATGTGCTCGATGCCGAAGGCGTCAGCATGGGGTCCTACTTCGTGAACGATGTCACCGTGATCTCCGTCCGGCCTTCACCTTCGGATACGGATCTGGTCGATGTCACGATGCGCATGTGGTGCGACCAGGCCATGCCCGGTTCGGGCTGGGTCTGGGAGTTGATCCGTGCAGGTCGGCTGACCCGTGCCGGCCTGTGGCACGAACTCGATGCTGCTGGTCGACGCGCATGGCTGTCAGTTGCTCTGTGGTCGCACCGCTACCAACGCCGCGGAAATCCGGATGCCCCGGCGGGGACGGTATTCACGATGGACGGCCGGCACATCGTGGACGTAGACAGTTTCTATTGCGCGCTCGGTGAGGCGATCAACGGCCCGGGCGGCTATTTCGGGTGGAACCTCGACGCCGTGGACGACTGCCTCAGAGGCCGTTGGGGCGCCACTCCTCCGTTCACCCTGGAATGGCAGCACTCCACCGTCGCCCGGACCTGCCTGGTGAACCATCCCGCGGTTCAGGAGGACACCGCGGAGGACACCGCCGAGGATGCCGCGGAGGACGCTCCCGAGGGCGGCGCCACCCTGTTCGCACTTCTCTTGGACCTCTTCGAAGAGCGTGGTGTCGAGGTCATTCTGAAATGAGGACAGGCCAGAGGGATGACAGGCCAGAGGGAGAACAGGCTGCGGTGAGGACATGCCCCTGGTGACAACCGGGGGGCCTGGCGCTCGTCGTTCACGAATGGTGGTTGGGCAGGGGAACGGGCACCGGCACCGGCACGCACCACGTCCGTTACGTCCGCCAAGCCCCACCTGCGTTACAGCCCCGCCTCCGCTAGAACGGAGGGTGATCCGGCACGGGGGAGGCAGCGACCTCATCGTCAAGGATCTGCTCCCGCGCAGCGGTGGTCATCTTGTTGAGGGCAATGGCCTGGGCAAGAAGCTCACCGGCAGGGGGCGGATTCGCGAGCAGGTCGTCGGATTCGAGCGTGGGGAGAGCCTGCCTGATCAGACGCTGCGCCTCGGGAGTCCTGGGTACCGCGTCGGCCTTGAGGAGATTCAGCATCGTCTCCAATGCCTCGGCCAGTTCGCGGACCGCGTCCCGCAGTTCGCCCGTATCGGGGCATTCATCGTTCATGTCATAACGATCCCGGGTCGGCCGCAGATATGCCAGAGCGCCCACCGAATCCAGCCACGGCGCGTTGGCGATTCGCCTGGGAACACGTGCACGAGAGAGCACCGCCCGAGTGGACCAGTAACGGAAATGGCTGGGTGGGCCTGGTCGGGGGCCACGGGCCGACGGAGATGCGCTACCCGCGTCGGCGGCATGAGGCACATGCCATGATCGCACTCAGGCACACCACACGCTCCACGGCACGTACAGGCGCAAACCAGCTGAGGTCAACTCCACACGAGGGGACGACGACATGGGAGACCACAACAACGACAATGTGGCAACCGCCGCTCGCGAGGCCGCAACGGCAGCTACTGCAGCTACTGCAGCCACGGTCGACCCGGCCCATGCACGCATTCCCGACACCCCGGCCGGCGGCAAAGTCATCCTGCTCAACGGGACGTCCAGCTCAGGCAAGTCAAGCATCGCCCAGGCACTTCTGGACATGCTCGACGGCACGTGGTTCCACATGCCCGTTGACACCTTTCACGCGATGCGCTGCAAGGGCCCGATATCTGACGAGGACCTCCAGGCCGAGATCGACCGCACCTGTAAGGGCTTTCACCGTGCGGTCGCCGGCATGGCTGCCGGCGGCAACAACCTCGTCGTCGACTATCCGCTCAGCCGCCGCTGGCGGCTGCTGGACCTCCTCGATGTGCTGGTGCCCGAAGACACCATCCTGATCGCGGTGCGCTGTCCGCTGCCTGAGTTGGAGCGCCGCGAGCGCGACCGCGGCGACCGACAACTGGGACTGGCCGCCATGCAGTTCGACCAGGTGCACTCCCACGAACTGCACGACCTCGACGTGGACAGTGGCCTCCTCTCCCCCGAGGAATGCGCCCGTCGCATCCGTGACTTCGTTCCAGGGCGACTGCGGCCCACCGCTTTCGAGAGGCTTCGGCAGACACTGCGGAATCCCACCTGACCGGCGGCGGAAAGCGCGCCCAGTCTGGTCAAGCCCAGCCAAGGCCATAGGCCATCAAGGCAGCCAAGAACACCAGGGCACCACGGCCCCAGGCAACCAGGGCACCAGGGCACCAGGGCACCAGGGCACCAGGGCACCAGGGCACCAGGGCAATCGTCCGCCCGGGATTCAGTGCTGGTTCACCGGCCAGACCGCCGCCGGGTCGCAGTGGGCCGGGCAGGCCAGCAGATAGACCTCGTTCGCGAGGAAGAGGTTGTAGGTGTCGGCTCCCACGCTGTAGGGCTGCTCCGGTAGCCCGGGATGGACGGCGAATTCCATTCCTTCCGGTACCTGGCAGACATACACCAGGTCCGCTCCGCACGCGCACGTGTAGTACTCGGGGTACTGGGCCCAGGAGGGCGTACCACCCACCTTGAAGAACCCGGCTCCAGGTCCCTCCGCTTCGGGAGTGTCTGTGAACGGCTGGAGCATCAACGGGAGAGCACGCACGGATGGTTCGGCTTCCGCGGCCGGCAGGACAGCATGCCTCTGCAGCAGCACGCGCCAGAACGGACGCGGGAACGGCGGCTGCGGAGCGTCCCAGTACCTGGGTACGAGCCGGCCGTCGGACAGCTGGGGGTCGGACGCGTCATTGTGCGCCCGGCAGTGGAAAACCAGCAGATGGTCTCCGCCGAAATGCTCTACCTGGAAGGGGATGTCGAACTGGAAAAACAGGGCCATCCGCTCACCGCAAAAACACTCGGGCCACTCCTGGCCGTCGGCGAGGAAGGCCCAGCCACCCACGGAGTTCCGCATCGGCCGGTCCAGCGGCTCGGTTCCCACCTCAATCGCATAGGCAGGCAGCGCTGCCTGCACGCCCCTCACATCACGTTCGACCATGCGCTCACCTTAAGGGCTGTCCAGACCCTCCCCGCTGCCTGGTGCCTGGTGCTTGGTGCTTGGTACTTGGGGTTTGCTGCTTGGTGCTGCTCACGCGTTCCGACAGCGGGTGCGCTCATCCCCTCCTGCAGGAAGCGGAGGAGAGCAGCGCAGCCAGGCCAATCAGGACCCGGGACCCGGACCAGGATCAGGATCCAGGAGCCAGGACCGTATCCAATCTAGGACAGTAACCGTCCTGGATCCCCACCAGACTGAGCTGCATGACGACATTCCGTGGCCTTGCCACCATCCGCTATCACGCCGACCGCCTGGACGCCGCCCGTGACTGGTACACCGAAGTCCTCGGCGTGGAGCCGTACTTCGTGCGCGAGGAATACATCGAGTTCCGGCTCGGTGACCACCTGCAGGAGTTCGGCATCTCGCGTACTCCGTCTGCGCCTGCCGGCGTGGTCGCGTACTGGCATCTGGACGATGTCGACGCGGTGATGGCGCGCCTGCTGAAGCTCGGCGCAAAGGAACATGAGCCGTTGCGCGACTACGGCGACTTCCGGGCCGGCGCGGTACTCGACCCGTTCGGCAACATCCTCGGCGTGATGCACAACCCGCACTACGTGGAGATGCAGGCACTGGGCGAGAGCGGCCGCGCAGCTGCCGGCAGCTGATGGGCATGACCCAGAAACGCCAGACACCCGCCACGGGATGATCTTGAACGTCTGACGGGATCAGCGGCGGGTGTCGGTGGTGAGGGCGTTGACGCGATTCTCGTACTCGCGGCGGGCCTTGCGCTGTGCCGGGACCGCCGGGGCACCCTGGGCGACGTCGAGGGGCCGGCAGAGGTTGAGGAAAGCGCGATGGACCGCAGGCACGGCGCTCACGCGCAGGGTATAGCCCTGGCCGCGCCGTACGATGACGCCCTGGTCGAGCGCGGCCCGGTCGGCGTCGGCCAGGTCGGCGGCGCGGAGGAAGTCGGCGACCTTGCCCGGGCATGTCGAAGACGACCGGCAGCTCCGGGCCGGAGCGCACGGGTCGACGGCCGTGTGCTCGGGCAGGAGGTCGGCGACGGTGGTGCGGATGGCGCCGCGGCTGACGTGGTGGTCGCGGGCGAGGGCGGCGATGGAGCGGCCCTCCAGATACGCCGTGCGCACGGCGTCGGTCTTGTCGACCGGGACGGCGGGGCGTCGACCTCCCTCGTTGAGAAAAAACCGATGACGAGCCGATCGGACAGGAGGGACCAAAGGACCGTCGGCCTCGGACTACAGGGTCAGCACGAGCCCGCTGCTCGCCAACCACGACGGGCCGACCGCGTGATGGCGACACACTGCGCGCACGCATGGCCCAGCCACGCCCGGTACCCGGTGCCACGCGGGCGACGAACCGCACCGCCGATCCAGCGAATATCAGCACGTGGACACAAGATCAGGACACATCTGCCGGGCGTTAACCTGCTTCCATGGCTCTTGGTGTGCCCACTACCCGTACGGACCGCGCGGCGTCCATCCGCGACCTCCTGGCCTCGGGAGCCCGCTCCTACTCCTTTGAGTTCATGCCCCCGCGCAGCGCCGACGCCGAGACACACCTGTGGAAGGCAGTCCGAAAGCTGGAGGCCCTCTCACCGACCTTCGTCTCGGTGACCTACGGCGCCGGCGGCTCGACGCGCGGCCGCACCATCAACATCACCGGCCGTATCGCCCAGGAAACCACCCTCACACCCGTCGCTCACCTCACGGCCGTTGACCACAGCATCTCCGAGCTGCGCAACATCCTCGGCCACTACGCCGACCAGGGCGTCCGCAACATCCTGGCGCTGCGCGGTGACCCGCCCGGCGACCCGCTCGGTCCCTGGCCGCGGCACCCGGAAGGGGTCCAGTACGCGGCCGAACTGGTACAGCTGATCAAGGAGTCCGGCGACTTCTGTGTCGGGGTCGCAGCCTTCCCCGAGATGCACCCGCGCTCCTCCGACCGGGAAGACGACATCCGCAACTTCGTGGACAAGTGCCGGGCCGGAGCGGACTATGCGATCACCCAGATGTTCTTCGACGTCGACACCTACCTGCGCTTCCGCGACCGGGTGGCGCGCGCAGGATGCACGACGCCGATCATCCCGGAAATCATGCCGGTCACCTCGATCCGGTCCCTGCGCCGCATCCCCACCCTCAGCACCGCCGCGTTCCCACCGCATCTCGCCCAGCAGATGCTCGCTGTCGAGGACGACCCCAAGGCCGTCAGGGCACTTGGCATCGCCCACGCCACAAGGATGTGCCAGCGTCTGATCGAGGAGGAAGCCCCCGGCCTCCACTTCATGACGATGAACTTCTCCCAGGTCACCTCGGAGATCTACCGCAACCTCGGCCTGCAGACCGGAAACAGCCCCTCCTGAGGCGCAAGGGTGCTGCACACCCCGTGAGCGGAAGCAGGTGGAAACACCAACACCGCTGCACGTGACACCGCTCGCCGTCTGCCGAAGGCAGTGCGGAAGCGGGCGGCGAAGGCCCGTACAGAGCCCACCATGATCGCTGGGCGTCGTCGACGGTGCGGTGCGGTGTGGTGAGCACCTCGTCATGCCGCCTGCTTGTAGCCGTCGGCCCCGGCGAGCCGTCGCCGCGCAGCGGGCTGAAGTCGACGTCCAGGTGTGGGTCGTACGCTTCGGGCACGAGGCCGAGCTCCTGGGTGGAGTACTCGCCGAAGCGGCGGACGTGCTCGGTCAGGTACGGCGAGATGTGGGCCAGGTCCCCGGGGTCGATGACGTGGCCCTCCTCCTGGAGCTGGCGCACGATCTCGGCGATGTCCAGGGCATTGTGGAAGATCACCGCGTTCGTGAGCAGGGCGTTGAATTTCGCGGTCTTCTCCTGCTCGACGGCGTCGTTGTCGGTGATGACGCCGCCGTTGCCGAAGCCGATCCACTGGGAGAAGCCGTTGAACGCCTCGACCTTGTTCGTCGCGGCGGTCACCCGCCGGCGCAGTGGGGCGTCCGAGAGGTAGCGCAGCAGCTGGACGGTGCGCATCACGCGGCCGACCTCTTGGAAGGCGGTGTAGGTGGCGTTCTTGCGCGAGCCGGCGCGTAGGCGTCGCAGCAGCAGGGTGGAGGAGATGGCGCCCTCGCGTACGGAGACTGCCACCCACCCCAGGTGCTCGGCCTGGGCGCGAAAGTGCGACCATGTCGAGGCTTGGCCGACTGCTTCAGCCGGTTGTACTTCGTGGTGCCGGAGGTGTCCTTCTCCGACAGCAGAGCGAGCGGCCGCTCACGGTGGGCCTCGCTGAGCTGGTCGTAGATGCCCATGCAGATCGCGGCGTTCACCTCGGTGCGGACCTTCGCCGCGAGCGCGTCCAGCGTGGTGAAGCCCGGCAGCTCCAGCCCGGCCTCGACAACCTTCTCCAGCGCGATGTTGATGAGATCAGCCGGCCGGTTCTTCGAGACGGCCTCGCTCCGCATCACCGCCTCGGCGATCTTCCGGGCCCTCGCCTTGTCGTACGAAAGGCCCGTCCGCTGGCGCACGGCGGTTCGCTGCCGTTCCGCCGTACGGTTCGAAGCCCTCGGCGCCGTGCCCTCCGGCAGGTCCACCGCGCGGCGCACGAAATCAACGACCGGGTCCGGGATCTCGTCCAGCTTCGGGAAGCACCCCATGCGCTGATACGCCTTCAGCGCGAGCAGCTGGGCCAGCAAGTGCTCGTCACAGTCGGTACGGGCCGCAGCCCACTCGACCTCGTCACGGCTCGACGCGAAGAACAGATGCAGCTCATGCGCGGTGATCAGCCGCTTGAACCGCGGATACGCGGTCCTCTCGATCGAGGTCACAACCCACCCTGCCCCAGACGAAACCCAACGTCACCACCAACGACACTGGGCCGTACGGGTGAGGGGCGAGGCTCTCCACACTCCAAGATCATCCCGGGGCGGGTTTCTGGCGTATCTGGGTCATGCCCCCTGATGACGCCCCGCGCCATGTGGCGCACGGTGGGCCGGTGGCCGCGTAGTGGCGTCCCCGTCCCGGGCAGGAACGCCACGACGCACAGCAGGGAGCGACGTAGCCGGCGTGGACCGATCTACCGGAAGGCGGCGGCGTTCCGCGCGGCCCACTCATGGAAGGTGTGCGGGGGCCGCCCGAGCGTCCGCTCGACGTCGGGACTGACCCGCCGTTCCTCCGGGGTCGGCTCGCCCAGAATCGCCAGCGTTCCCTCGACGACCGGCAGCGGCATGAACTGCGCCATCTGCGCATGGGCCTCCTGGCGGGTCTGTTCCACGAAGCGGACCGGTTCCCCCAGCACCTCGGCGAGCGCCGCCGCGCGTTCGCGTGGGGTGACCGGCGCCGGCCCGGTGAGGTTGTACGTCGCGCCGTCATGCCCCTGCTCACGCAGAGCGGCGGCGCCGACCGCGGCGACGTCGTCCGGGTCGATGAAGGGCAGGCCGACATCACCGAACGGAGCTGCGGCGGTGCGTTGGAGCCGGACCGGCTCCGCCCAGGCGAGGGCGTTCGACGCCATACCGCCGGAGCGCAGAACGGTCCATTCCAGCCCCGATCCGCGCACCGCCGCCTCGAACCTGCCCGCATGCGCGTAGACCTCCGGCCGGGTCCCCGCGCCCTGACTGGACAGCAGAACGAGCCTGCGGACCCCCGCAGACTTGGCCGCCGCCACGATCCCCTGCGGATCCTCCCCGGCCACCAGGAGAAACACCGCCTCCGCCCCGTCAAGCGCGGGCCGCAAGCTCTCGACGTCTCCCAGGTCCGCGGCGACCACGCGCACACCCTGAGGAACGTCAGCCTCGGTGATGCGGCGGGCCACAGCCGTGACCCGTTCACCCGCCTCGACCAGCATCCGTACCAGCGTCCGTCCCACATTGCCCGTAGCGCCCGTAACGACGATCACGATGACCCCCCATAGGTGAAAAAGTTAGTTAGTTAGTTAGTTGACTGACTCACTGAGGGGAACGTAGCACATCTCCCGGCCTATAGTTAGTCGGGTGACCAACTCACAGAGTGCGAGGGCGAAGAACGCCGGTGCCAAGCGGCAGCGCCTGATGGCCGCCGCCGCCCAAGTGGTGCACCAGCAGGGCGCCGAACGCACCACCATCGCCGACATCGCGCGCGCCGCCGACGTCCAAGTGGGCAATGTCTACTACTACTTCAAGACCAAGGACGAACTGGTCGCCGCGGCGCTCACCGAACACACCCGTCAGCTGGAGACCCTCACCGGCGAGCTGGACCGGCTGCCCGATCCGCGTGAGCGGCTCAAGTCCCTCGTACGGGGCTGGGTCGGACAGCGTGACCTCGCGGCACGCTATGGCTGCCCCACCGGGACGCTCGCCACCGAGCTGGACAAGCGCGCGGAGGGCGGGCTGGACAAGGAGGCGGGCAAGGTCATCCGGCTGCTGCTGGACTGGGTGGCGAGCCAGTTCCGGGAGCTGGGCCTGCCCGATCCCGACGGACTCGCGCTGACCCTGGTGGGCGCGTACCAAGGGATGTCCCTGCTGGCCAACGCACTGAGGGACCCGCAGATCATGGTCAAGGAAGGCGACCGCTTGATCGCGTGGCTGGACACGCTCTGAACGGCGGGCACTCTTGAGCGGTGGACACTCTCTGAACGGCAGGCACCCTCTGAACGGTGGGCGCTCGCTGAACGGCAGGACCCTCTGGCTCTGGGCGAAGTGGCTCAGGTGAGGGGGAATTCCGGTGGCAGGCCGAGGGCGGCGGCGACCTGGCGCCAGATAGCGGTCAGGGCGGCGTTCAGGGAGACGGTGGGGTCGGCCATCATCAGGCGGATGCCGTAGCCGTCGCTCAGGGCGAGTACGAGTGTGCTGAGCTCGTCCACGTCGGTCGGGGTGAACTCGCCGGAGTCGATGCCCCGTTGAGCTGCTCCCGCGACCCACTGGTGGAGCTGGGCGTACAGGTCGACGGCGAAGGTGCGGGTCGGCTCGTCGCGTAGTGCCCGCACCCACAGTTCCTGCCACAGCCGCCAGTCCTGCTGCAGTTCCGGGTCGGTCGGCAGCAGGCTGCGGACGATGCGGGCGAGGATGACCGCGGCGGAAACGGTCTCCGCGTCGTGCTCCAGATCGACGGCGGAGTGGGCGAAGGAATGGGTCATCGCCTCGGTGAAGAGCTTCTCGCGGGTGTCGAAGTGGTAGTGCAGCAGCGCCGTGGACACCCCGGCGCGTTCCGCCACCATCCGCATCCTGATCTTCTCGAAGCCGATCTCGGCGATGGCCTGGCACGCGGCGGACAGGATGCGCTCACGGGTCTCCTCCGTGCGCCCCTTGGTCTCCACGCGGTATCCCCCCTGCTCGTCGGGTCGGTACGTCGTGACCATCCTCCCTCACCAGCACATGAGCGACGCGCCCGCCTCGCCCACCCGCCTCGCCCGCCCGTCTCGCTCCGCCGGCGTGCCCGCCCCAGCGGCCCCGACCTAGTGAAGTCGCCAGTTCCTCGACCACCGGTAATTGCGTTGTCGATGTGACGTGGCTCGGCCAGGATCTCGGACCATGGAACGCCCGTCTGCCATCCTCCGCTCGGACCAGGTCGAGCTGCGCCGTTGGCGCACACACGACATCGAGATCCTGGACCGGTTGGTCAACGAGTCACGTGACCACTTGCTGCCCTGGATGCCCTTCGCGGCCAGTCACCACCGGAAGCAGGGCGAAGAGTTCCTGGCCCGGTGCGAGGAGGAGTGGGCGGCGGGACAGACGTACTGCTACGCGATCACCTCGGGCGGTGTGGAGGTCGGCAGCTGCAGTCTGATGCGCCGGATCGGACCGGGCGGGCTGGAGATCGGTTACTGGCTCCACCCTGGTTGGACGGGGAAGGGATTGGCCACCATGGCCGCTGGTGCCCTGGTCGCCGCGGGACGTCGACTGCCCGGCATCGACCGCATCGAGATCCATCACGACGAGGCCAACCCCGCCAGCGGGGCCGTCGCCCGACGCCTGGGCTTCACCGAAATCGAGCGCGTCCCACTGCCCGACGGGCCCGAGACCCCGCACGAGACGGGCATCGATGTCATCTGGCGCCTGCAGATCCACCCTTCGCCCTCACCGAGCACCTGCACGTGCACCGGCACCGGCACCGGCACCGGCACCTGACGCTGCTGACCGTATGTGTACGTAGGCGGGGATGCCCGCCACCCATGAAGGCGACGGGCCTCCCGAAGGGGCGCGGGGCGCCGGCCCGTCCCCTCCCTCCTCAGGTCAGCGACGAGCCGGACGGGACGACGACGCCGTACAGGTCGGCGATCGTCGCGAGCGCGCCGTGGTGGAGCTGTGCGGCGGACACGTCGGCCACCGACGTTTGCAGCGGCCGCGTCGCGCAGGCGTCGGCGACGACGGTGGGCCGGTTGCCGCGCAGGAACGCGCCGGCGGCGGTGAAGACCACGCACATGTGGGTCATGAACCCGGCGATGATGACGTCCTTGTTCCCGGCGGCATCGACATGGTCACCCAGGTCGGTGTCGTGGAACGCGTTGGGCGTGGGCTTGACGACGACGGGCTCGCCCTCGACGGGCGCCACACCTGGGTGGATCTGGCCGATCTCCGCACGGATGTCGTACGGAGTTCCCTCGCCGGCGTCGTTGATGACGTGGATGATCTTCGCCCCCGCGTTACGGGCTCGGGCCAGCAAGGTGGCACCGGCGTCGAGAGCTTCCTGCCAACCCGTCAGCTCCAACGCCCCACGGGTGTAGGTGTTTTGGTAGTCGATCAGGATCAGCGATGCAGTGGCCAGCGATGCCGGCGTCTGATCGAATCCGCTGAGTTCCCGCAGAGTTGTCGTAGACATTGCTGCACTTTCTCGGGGTGGGTGTTGAAGGTTCGCGCCGCCGCGCGAGGGCACAACCCACGCTACGGAGCCGCCCCGGATGGCGGCAATGTCATGTAACTTGCAGATACGGACATGGGCTCACCTCACCCCGTATCCCCTTGCATCGCCTCGCATCGCCTGGCAGCGCCTCGCCTGGCATTGCCTCGTATCACTGTTGCCGACCGGCGGAGACCCCTTGAGCAGCTCAAGCAACAGCAGTAACACCGGCAGCAGCAGCGTCAAACGGCTCACCGTCGTCCTCCTCTTCGACGGCGTTGACCTCCTGGACGTCACCGGTCCCCCGGAGGTCTTCGCGCTGCTGCAACGGGAGACGGGCGATGCGGCGGGCTACCACGTCGTGCTGGCCGCCGAAACGATGGACCCCGTCACCACCGCGGCCGGGGTGCGCGTCCTCCCGGACATCACCTTCCAGGAGGCGTCGGCGAGGAGCATCGACACCCTGATGGTCCCGGGCTCGGTCGAGGTCGACGACCAGCGCCGTGTTCAGGCCCTCACCGACCCCACGGTGGTCCGGTGGGTGCAGAAGCTCGCCGGCCGGACGCGGCGCATCGCCTCCGTTTGTGTGGGAGCGCATCTCCTCGCAGCCGCCGGACTGCTGGACGGAAGACGCGCCACGACCCACTGGTCGACCGCGCAGCAACTCGCCGCCGACCACCCGTCGATCGAGGTCGACGCCGACCCGATCTTCATCCGCGATCAGAACGTGTGGACCGGAGCGGGCATCACCGCCTGCCTTGATCTCTCACTCGCCCTTGTCGCCGAGGATTTCGGCGAGGCCATCGCCCTTCGCGTCGCCCGGCAGCTCGTGATGTACCTGAAACGCCCGAGCGGTCAGAGCCAGTTCAGCGTCCCGATCGAACCCGTCTCCACCACGCGACGCATGGACGATCTCCGCCACCACATCACACAGAACCTCGCCGAACCCCTCACCGTCGCCGATCTCGCCGAACACGCCCACGTGAGCGAGCGCCAGCTGACCCGGATCTTCAAGACCGAACTCGGCATGACGCCGGCTTCCTACCTCGAATCAGCCCGCGTCGAAGTGGCCCGAAACCGACTCGAGTCCACGGATGACACCCTCGAACGCATCGCATCCGCATGCGGCTTCCATACGACCGACACCCTCATCCGCGCATTCCGCCGCAAGCTCAACACGACACCGACGGAGTACCGCAATCGGTTCCGGCATACCGGTTAGCGGACCTCGCAGGCGCGAAGCGCGACGCTGGTGATCCGTGGAGGCACGTCGTGCGGGGACGCCGTGGGCACCGTTGATGAGGCCGAATTGCCGGGGAGCGTGTGTGGCCCGTCGCACGGGCTGAGGAATGGGCGCCCGGCCCAGGCCGGCCATGCCGCTTGGTTCCGCGCGCCGGAACCGTTCTGGGCGGGAGCACGGGCCCCACCCAGAACGGCCTTAGGGACCCACCAGTCCCTAGCGCGCCCTACGCACGCAACGCGACTCTATGCCGGAGAATTTAACGTGACATCAACGGCTGGGCTGGATCGTGATAACACGTCGGCCATTCTCGCGGCGGCACACGAGGGAACGCTGGCCCGAATCAGCCGCCGCTTTAAGGAGCTCGCCTAGGCTGAGGCCCGCATGCTATGCCAGCAGGCCTATGTATGCATGCTTACGGCCGCATGCTTATATCCGCATGCTTATGTTCGCATCCCGAGGAGGAGAGGTCCATGAGTGCATTTCGCCGCAGCGCGTCCCTGTTGGTGGCCGGGTTTACCGCCCTGCTGACCGTGTCAGCGGCTGTCGAACCCGCGGTGGCCGCCGACCCGGTTCGTCAGCCCCTCACCTGCGCACCGTCGACGGCGGGTTCGTTCCTGCTGTGCAACGTCGAACGCAACTTCTCCGACACGTGGGACGGGCGCGCACTGTTCCGCCTGACCTCGGCCGCGGCACGTACTGGGGAAGGCAGTTACTTCCTGTACGTGCCGGCCACGGCGGCCGTCCAGAGCATTCCCCACAACGGCCCAGAGGTGCCGTCCGACTGGCGTGCTGTGCTGTTCACCATGCCGCGTTCGGAGCACCGTGTGGAAGTCCGCTTCGGCGATATCGATCGTCCCGAGGCAGCCGAGCCGGTCGCCTGGGTGGAGGAAATTCCGGCAGGCTGAGCGCACTCGGGGCACAGCGGGCTGTCAGCCCCGCGGATGCGGAGCGGAGAGCGCAGAGCGCAGATTTCTGAGCGCCGAGTACCGAGTGCCGAGTGCAAAGTCATCCCATGCGAGCGTGAGCCGGCATTTAGCGTTCCGATTACTGCCACAATTCCGAGGCAATGTTAATTGATCAGTGCCTCGCTGAGGCGCTGGGGAGGCTGACCCACACCTCGGACACCGTGAGATGGCTCAGGCGGCGAACCAGGGAACACGGCAGGCGTGCGGTGCCATGCCTTCCGGGCACATGGTCTGGAGTACCGTCCTGCGGATCGCGCGCCAGCTCCGCAGGGAGCAAGCCAACTGGACGCGCAGCTCGACCAGTTCGCGCGTTCCGCTGTTCTGACCGGGGTGTTCCCAGGCCCACTGGTCCGCCAGCAGGTCGTACATGTCGGCGGCCGTGATATCGCTCCCGGGAAGCGTGTGGTGGACGGCCTCGCCGAGGATCCGGGCGCTCCGGGAACCGACAGCTTCGCCGATGATTCCCCTCACCCAGGCCAGCCCCTGCTCATCCGCGTACAAGCCGAACCTCAGGGTGCGCGTCCTCATCGCCTCAAGCCTTCTCTGTTGTCATCTCCGGTGCCTTCACCAGTGTCATCTCCGGTGCCGTCACCAGTTCTTCTCCGGAGTCCTCACCAACGCCTTCAACCGACGCCTCCACCGATGCCTTCACCGATGTCTTCACCGGGCCGGGAATTGCACGGCGGCCAACGGTAACCAGTGACAGTCGGTCCCTTCACCTGCTTTTTCGCTACGTACGGCGCAGCACATGCTTACGCGATGCGCTACTGACACGCGCCCCTGCTCGTGGTCGGCCCCGTACCGGCCAAGAACGTCCACTGCGCCGGGCCCGGGCCGTCCATTTCCTGAGCTGCCACTGCAGGCGCAGGGCTGTGGCGGAGGTACCACTCGGTGGACAAGAGCCGCTCCTTGCCGTCCGCCGGGAGGCCGGCGATCACACCCGGCATGGCACCCCGTTCCACCTCGCTGCGATGGGCCAGGACGGCAGCGACCTTCTGCTCCAGCCACGGGCGGACATCGACGGCCGCGGTGATCTGTTCGTCCGGAACGCTGTACACCGCCTTGCGCACCCCGACCACCTCCGTCAGCGCCGGCACCACGGAACGCGGGTGGGTGGCCAGGTAGAGCGCGCTCGGCTGCCAGGGTTCGCCGGCGTCCGGGTAGAGCTGGTCGAGCCCGGCCGCCTGGACCGCGAGGACGGTCACCCGGTGGGTGTGTACATGGTCCGGGTGACCGGGCAGCCCACCGTAGGCGTCATGGGTGACCACCACCTCCGGGCGGAAGTCCCGGATGTGCGCCACCAACCGCCGCACGGCTTCGTCGAGCGGCGCCTCGATGAAGGGCACGCTGCCCGGCGCCGACTGCGGTACGCGCGCATCGGCGAAGCCGAGCATCCGCGGCTCACCGGCACCAAGGATGCGCAGCGCCTCGGCCAACTCCGCGGCACGCCGGGTGCCCGCGGCCCAGGTCGCCGTGACGACTCCGGTACGCGCTCCCGCCGCCGCATGCCCGGCGAGCACTCCGCCCGCCGACAACGATTCGTCGTCAGGATGGGCAAAGACCCCGAGCAGGCTCGGTACGGACATCGACGTTGACATCGGCATCGGCATCGATGGACCACCTTCCGGTGCGGGGGTGTCGGATCACGGCCGCCGGGCACATCATCCCTGATTGGCCCACCATCCCCGCCCTGTCTCAGGCACAAGAGCGCGAACGGCGACGGGGGAAGCGCGTACGACGCTCCACGGAAGCGCATACGCCCCCGGCGGTCACGGTGTGAGGATCCGGTCCTGCTCCACCGGGGGTGTGCCGTCGTACCAGGGCAGCGCGTTGCCGAAGCGGATCAACTCGCCGTAGAGGGCCGGGTCGACGTGTTCGGCGAAGGCCAGGTCCAGGACTGCCTGGGCGGCCTCGGAGGGTGACTGGGCCTGGCTGTAGTCGCTGAACCAGGGGCGGGAGGTCGCGGTGTCGACCATGCCGGGGCACACGGAGGCGATCAGGGTGCCGGTGGCGAGGTCGTGTGCGCGGCGTTCGGCGGCGACCGCGCGGACGGCGGCCACCTGGGCCACCTTGGACGGCACGTTCAGCCAGCGCGGCCAGCCCGCTTCCTCCGCCGTCCGCTGGTGGATGGCGCTGCGCCAGGACTCGACGGCGTACTCGACCTGGTCCAGGCTCGCGCCGTCGAAGAGGTGGTGCAGTCGCGCATCGAGGTGGCCGAGGGTGCCGAGGCTGCTCGCCACGACCAGCAGCCGGCCACCCGGGCGCAGGAGAGGGCCGAAGGAGCGCAGGATCGTATGCGTGGCCGTGTTGGAGACGTCGATGAACTCGTCGGCGCGGACGGATTGTGATTCCTCGGGCAGCACCCGTGCCACCGCATTGGAGATCACGACGTCGACGCCGCCGTACTGGCTCTGGAGCTCGCCGGCCAGAGCCTCGATGGCCTCGGTTTCGGTGACGTCCAGGACCCGGCCCTGGATCCGGCTGCGGGTACCGGGGAGTTGGGCCACCTCGGCGGCGGCATCGGCGACGCGCTGTCGGCTGCGGCCGGTGAGCAGAACCAGGTCGTCAGGGCGCATGCGGGCCGCCAGCCCTTCGACGAAGGCGCGGCCGAGTCCCTGGTTGGCGCCCGTGACGAGGGCGATTCGGGGAGCGTTCATGCAGGCAACGGTAGAAATCGCCGCTCCATGAGTCCAACGAAAGTTGGGCATGGCTAGTATGCGTCATCGTCATGGACTTCACCGATGTGTCACTGACCGCGCTGCGCGTCTTCCGCGCGGTGGCGGAGCAGGGGACGTTCACCGCGGCCGCGGCGTCGCTGGGCTACACCCAGTCGGCGGTGTCCCGGCAGATCGCGGCGATCGAGCGGGTGGCGGGCGCGGAGCTGCTGGAGCGCAGGCGGGACGGCGTACGGCTGACCGCGGCCGGCCGCGTCGTCATGCGTCGGGCGACGGTCGTGCTCGACGAGATCGACGCGACCGCGCGCGAGCTGTCGGGCCTGCCCGGGCAGGCCGGCACGGTCCGGCTCGGCTGGTACCCCAGCGCCGGAGCCGTCCTCCTGCCCCGAGCCCTCACCGCGCTGCGGCGCACCGCCCCCGGCATTCACCTCGTCAGCCGGGAGGGCACCACCCCGTCCCTGGTCCGCGCCCTGCGCGCCGGCAGCCTGGACCTGGCCCTGCTGGCGGCGGCGCCGCCGTTCCGCCCGCCGGACACCGAGTCTCCCCCGCTGGAGCTGCAGACGCTTGCGGAACGACCACTGTGCCTGGCCGTGCCCGCCACCCATCCGCTCGCCCGCGGCGAGTTCGTGGACGTCGCCGACCTGCGCGGGCAGCGCTGGATCGCCAGTCCCTCCTCCGGGGAGGACCGGCTGATGGGAGTCTGGCCGGGCCTGGACGAGCGTCCCGAGATCGCCCACACCGCGCGTGACTGGCTGGCCAAGCTCGGACTGGTCGCCGCCGGTTGCGGACTGACCACCGTGCCCGCCTCACTCGGCGCCGCCGCACCGCCTGGTGTACGCATCCTGCCGGTCCGCGGCGGCCCCCAGGAACAACGCCGCCTGCTGCTGGCCCGCCTCCCGCAGCCACCCACCGAACAGGTCACCCACGTCGCGCACGCTCTGCGCATGGCGGCACTCGACGTCGACGAGTCGGACAAGTAGCAGCCATAGCAGGGACTTGATATCCGTAAGGTGGCTAACTCCCGCCCATGCAGGCGGAGTTGCCCCTCCTCTCGTGCACTATGGTCGCGTGGAGAGCGAAGCTGACCGCCCTGCGAACGCGAATCGCCACCTTCCCGTCCCCGTCGGCCGCGGCCGTCCTTCTGTCCCGGCGACAACCGAAGCCCCACTGACCCTGGGGGTGGAGGAGGAGTATCTACTGGTCGATCCGGTGACCCGGGAAGTGAGCCCGCAGGGCCAGAAGGTGGTGGCGCAGGCGTCCTCTTCCGGGCTCGGGGACCGGGTCGGCACGGAACTGACGTGTTATCAGGTGGAGGCACGTACCGAACCGCACACCGTGGTACGGGAGCTCGCGGAGCAGATCCGGTCGATGCGGGCCGTTGTCGCCGATGCCGCCGGGCGTCAAGGCTTGCGCGTGGTCTCCAGCGGTTCGCCCGTTCTCGGGCAGTCGGTTCCGCCACCCATCTCGGACGGGCCCAGGTACGCGCGGAGCGTCGCGACCTTCCGGGCCCTGGACGACGAGCAGACCGCCTGCGCCTGCCACATTCATGTGGGAATCGCGGACCTGGGCCGGGCGCTCCAGGTCAGCAATCATCTGCGGCCCTGGATCCCGGCCCTCATCTCCCTGACGGCCAACTCTCCGTACTGGAACGGCAGGGACACCGGCTATGCCAGTTGGCGTGTGATGACGTTGGCGCGCTGGCCGGTCTCCGGTCCGCCGCCGTACTTCGATTCTCCGGCCCATTTCCACGACCTCGTCGGGCGCGCCATCGAGGTGGGAGCGGTGATGGACCGTGGCGGCCTGTACTGGGACCTCCGGCCCTCCAGTCATGTGCCGACCCTGGAGATCCGGGTGGCCGACGCGGCCGCCACCGCTGACGAGACCGTACTGTTCTCGGCCATCATCAGGGCCATGGTCGCGACCTCGCTGACGGCCGTCGACGCAGCAGAACCTGCACCGCGTCCGCAGCCGGAGCTGCTGCGCGCGGCCTGCTGGCGGGCCGCGCGCGACGGCCTGGCCGGGCAGAGCGTCGATCTGCCCACCAGTCGCCTGGTCCCGGCGGCGGCCCGGGTGGACCGGCTCCTGACGTGGATCCGGCCCGCGCTGCGCGCATACGGCGATCTTGGGCTGGTGCGTTCCGGGTGGTCACGGCTGCGGGCCGTGGGCAACGGCGCCGACCGTCAACGCGTCGCCTATCAGCGCCGTCACAGCCTGCCCGACGTCGTCGACCACCTGATCGTCGCCACGACACCGCCACCCACCTATCGGTGAACGCGTGCACCGGCCCACCGGCCGGTGATGGGGTTCAGGACGTGTGGCGGGGCCAGGGGACGTCGGTGGCGACGGGTGCGGTGTAGTCGACGCCGGGGACGGCGAAGCCGTAGAGGCGCTGGACCTCGGCGTGGAACCAGTCGAGGTCGGCGAGTTGGGCGATGGTGTCGGTAGTGGCGGCCTGCCAGCGTTCGGCGACGGCGGTCTGGACCTCGGGAGCCAGCTCCCAGGTGTCGAGGCGTACGCGGCCGTCGTCGTCCAGGCCGAGGGGGCGGGCGCCGGTGAGCTGGTCCCACAGGTCGGTCAGCTGGGCGAGCGGCGGTACCACTCCCTCGCCGAGGACGCCGCGGAGCAGTCCGACGTACAGGGCGATGCCGGGGATGGCGGTGGAGGACTGGGTGACGGCGGCGCCGTTGACGGAGGTCACCGCACGGCCGCCGACGAGCTTTTCCAGGCGCTCGGTCAGGGTGCGGGCGGTGGCCTCCAGATGGGCCTTGGCGGTGCCGATGGTGCCGTGGCGGTAGATGGCGGCCGTCAGCGGGGACCCGATGTAGGACAGGGCCGCGGTGCTGAACCCGTCCGCGAGCAGGCCGCGGTCGGCGAGGTGGTCGATCCACCGCTCCCAGTCGGCTCCGCCCATCACCGCGACGGTCTGCTCGATGTCGTCACCCACGGCCGGCTGGGTCTCGACCTCCTTGATCTCGCCCGCGCCCTGGTCGTCGAAGACCAGCGTCTTGGTGCGGTGGGCCTGGCCGATCGGCTTGAGTACGGAGGCGTAGAGGGTCCCGGTGTCGGGGTCGGTGCGGCGGGGCGCGGCGACGGAGTAGATCAGGTGGTCCAGGCGGCCGCCGAACCGCTGCTTGAGGAGGTCAGCGACCTGGTCCTTCATCTCGTCGGCGAAGGCGTCGCCGTTCAGGAAGACCATGTCGTGCCCCGCCCGGGTGGCGAGTTCGGCGGTCGCGGCGGTGCGGTACCAGCCGGCCGTCGCGGTACGCCGTTCGCTCGGGCCCTTCTCGAAGCAGACCCCGATGCCGCGGATCCCGACCCGCCGGAGGCCGGCGATGGTGGCGGCGAGCCCGTATCCGGCGGACGAACCGATGACCAGCGCCACCGGACCGTCCCCCGTCGGCGTCGCGGCGGGGCCGGCCACGGCGGCCTGCCACATGTCCTCGACCAGGCGCCGGCAGCCCGCCGGGTGGGAGTCGAGGAAGAGGAAGCCGCGATGACGTGGGGTGATGACGCGTTCGGTCACGATCAGTCAGTCCTTAGGTCATTCGGACGTGAAGCATGCGGACGTGCAGGTGGTGGCCGCGCCGATCCCGGTCGGCGCGCCTTTGGCAAGTCTTCACCCGCACCGAAACGGACCGTTACATCGGCAGGCACAGGGATCACGATCTTGGATTGGAGCCTTTCCACTACTTCGCGCGGACCGCGCCGGGCTGCCCTTCGCACCTTCGCGGGAAGGCGGAGGTGGCGCGGGGCCCTGCCCCCGGCAGGAGCCCCGCGCCTCGCTGCCTCACCAGGCCGATGGCCGGGGCTGGTCGCCGTCCTCGCCCTCCTCCGGCCACTCGATGGGGCGAGTGTCCGTCCGGTAGAGGATTCCGGGGTCGGGTGCGTACGCGTCGTCGTGCGGACCGCTCCAGTAGCCCCGCCGGGTACGCGGAAGGGGAATCTCGACCAGCTTCCCGTCGTGGATCATCCACAACCCGAAGCAGTCGTCCTCCTCGTCGTGTATCAGGACCTGCACCGTCTCCGGCCGGGGCCACGGCAAGGACTCCAGATGTCTCAGCAACCCGGATCTGCTGCGCATCCGCACGAACTCCGCGCCCCAGCCGAATCCGTAGCCCGGGGCCATCGCGTGGAAGACGCCCTTCCAGGTACGAGAGTCGTCGTACCGCGTCAGCGGCTCCATCACCTCGTCCGCGTTCTGCGCCAGCACGATCACTTCAGCGATTCTGCTCATGCGGGGAGTATCACCGTCGGCCTCGGATCCACCAACCCGGTTTCGCCGCTGGTCAGGCCCACCGTGAGGGAGGCCGCTCAGGGGGTGCAGGCCTCGGCGACCGAGAGGCTGTTCTCGTAGACGTGGTGCCGGGTGATCAGGCCGTCTTCCACGGACAGCCGCAGCGCGAAGGGCCCTTCGAAGGTCTTCCCGGTGGCCCGGACCGTCCCCGAGAGGTGGCCGGTCAGCACGGCGTCCGTGCCCTCCACCACGATCGCGTCGATGGAGAAGGAACCCTCGCCCGGGACCGTGTGCGCGGCCAGTTCGATCCAGTGGCCCGCGACGTCCGCACGGGTGGAACGGGGGCGGATCCAGGGGACCTGCGGGTTCTCGGCCACCATCCAGTCGACCTTCTCCGCGTAGACGGCGGCGATGTGCTCCGGGTCGCCGCCGGCGGCACGGCGAAGGTACTCCTCCACGACAGCCCGGGTGTGCTCGGTGGTGGTGGTCGTCGTCGTCATGTTCGGTGGATTCCTCTCCCCAGTGATGCAGTGATCAGTCGTGAGGCCTCAGTCATGCAGACCTCAGTCATGCAGGCTTCAGTCGTGCGGGCCAGTCATGTCGTGACCAGTCATGTAGTGATCAGCCTGCGCGATGCAGCGGGGAGAGTCGATTACCTCGCAGGTAAGGAACCTCTGGTCAGCCGTGGCGGAACCCGCCGAATCCGCCACCGTGATCGTGGCCGTGGTCACCCGGTCCGCCATGGTCGTGGCCGTGGTCACCCGGCCCACCGTGGTCGTGACCGTCGTCGTGGTCGTGGTCGCCGTCTGGACCGCCCAGCCTTGGCGGGAGTTCGACGGTGTCGCAGTAGATCACCGGCCCCGGAGTCATGGGCGGAGTGGGCGGAGTGGGGACGTCGGGGGGGATGCCCTCGGTTTCCAGGACCAGCAGACGCAGGGGCCCGCGCCGGCCGGGCGGTAGCGGGATCTGGCCGGTGTAGAAGGGCGTGTGGGAGGACTCCGCGTCGACCGAGGTGAGTTGGGTGGTGGTGTCGTCGAGGCTCACCCAGCCGAGGTCGTCATCGTCGACGAGACGGTTGCGGCGTTGCAACGTGGCGGTGATCCGTGGCGGCCGGGGACCGGTGGGGTCCGTGGGGTCCCAGGAAGGGCCGCTGACGCTGACCGACAGTGGGTCGCTGAGCGTGACCCGCAACTCGCGGTCGGGCAGGGTGCGCACCAGGTCGGCGAGGACGACCTTGGAGATCTCGGCTCCGGAGACGGAATCCGGCTGATAGCGGACCAGGGCGAGCCGCACGAAGGGCAGACAGGTGTCCCCGGTGTCCAGGTCCAGGTCACAGAACCAGCGGCCGATCTTGTCCAGATCATCGCCGGGCTTGGGAACGGCCTTTTCGAACTGCGGGGTGAAGCCGACGACCCGTACTTGGAGGGGGATCGAAGGAAGGTCGAGCGCGATCGGCTTCGGGGTCTGCGCCACCGCGTTGGTGAACATCTCCGGGGTCGGGGCCACGACCGGTGCGGAACGGTGGATGGGGTCGCGGCCCATCAGGGTGACCCAGGCGTCCCGTACGGACGTGGGGTCGCCTCCCGGCGGGTCGCCGAGAACCACGCCGAGCAGTTCGCCGTCGCCGGAGGAGTACCAGGGACGGTCCAGGTAGATCCGGATCCCGCGACCGTGCCGGCGATGGACGATGACGCCGGGCGGTCCCTTGATCTCCTCCATGGTGAGCGTGGGTACGCAGTACTGCAGTCGCGGCGCCGTGGGGCGCGCGCTGCTCGGTACGGAGTACTCCTCCGGCTGCCCCGCCACGGTCAGCGCGTTCGTGCCCGGCGCGGCGAACTCCGGTGGGAAGTAGTCGGAGAACTTGCTGCCGGCCACCGGGTGGTAGCGCACCGTCCGGTGTTTGGTGTCGCCGAACTCGTGCTTGGCGGGTTTGGGCGGGTCGGGGTGCTTGTCCGGGTCCCCCACCGCAGCAGCGGCGTCCGCCTTCGCCTTCTTCTCCGCCGCCTCGGTATTGAAGGTCAGGACGCCGTCCTGGAGGACGGCGGGCTCGACGCCCGGGGCGCCCTTCTGGCTCGCCGCCCAGGCCGTCAGCAGGTCGAAGACCGGGACGGTCATCTCGCTGGTCTCGCGGCCGTCGGGGCCGGCGTCCCGCACCTCGGTCCATTCGGCGATCAGGTCGACCCGGTCCGTACTGGCCTCGTCCAGGGCGATGGCCCCGGTCAGGTGCTCGGCGGTCGCTCCGAGCGGACGCCGCGACGGATCAGGGTGGACGAGTGTCAACACCGGTGACTTCAGTGGCTGTTGTACCGCGTGGACGAGTGTCAGTTCCTGCCAGGGGGTGAACATCCAGTGCCGGCTGGCGGCGGCCAGTGCCAGCACGTCGTCGGTGCGCCGCGCTGCCGCCGCCCTCCGCGCCGCCACTTCCCCCTCCCCCTCCATCGCGAGCCTCGGTGCCGAGTCCTGCTGCTTCCGGCACCAGCCGGCCACGCCCATGACCTTCTCGTCGAAGTCGATCCTGGAGCACACCCGGACGGTCGCCACGACGCCCTTCGGCAGGAAGACGGTCAGCACCCGGGACGCCTCGTCGAAGCGCGGCGGCGCACTGCCCTCGGCCAGCCGCAGCCTGAGGGAGCGCGGGCGGTGCCAGACATCGCCGTCCCAGGCGACCGCGAAGGGCTCTCCCTCAGTCACGCCCGGCAGGTCCAGGAAGACGGCGCCCGTGGACAACGGATCGGGGAGGTAGGGCAGTTCGACCTGCTCGCCCGTGTGAAGGACGGTGTTCGCCGGGTTGTTGGGGTCCGCCGCCGGCGACTTGATCGTCTCCACTTCGACGTCCGGCTGGGACGGGTCGCTCAGCGAGCCGCTCTCCCGTACGGCCAGGTCGTAGACGGCGTTCTGTACGTTCGGGTCGGTGGATCCGATGGCCTCGTCCAGCAGTCCGTGCCACTCGATGCAGCGCAGCGACGCCTTCGGCGCCACCACATGGCGTTCGTCGGTACCCCGGTACGGGGCATGGCCTCCCGAGGTGACCAGCGGCGACCGGTTGAAGTCCGCGGCGTACTGCTCCGCCGTCATACCGGCTCCGGCGCCGGCCGCAGTGCCGGTTCCCGTGCCGGGGCTGGTGCCGCCGTCGTCGCAGTCGACGGCGAATCCGCTCTTGAGGCCCAGTTTGGTGAGCGTCTTGCAGCCGGGTACGCCGTCGGCATCGCTGCCCGTGAAGCCCTGGGCTTCCTGCTCCTGCGCATAGGCGGCTCTGGTCTGCTCGCCGAAGAATCCGGTCGGGCCGGCCGGGATGGGATGTCCCTGGGCGATGAGGGCCTGCTGGACGATGCGTACCTCGTCGTTGGTCATGCCGGGCTGGACATGGGTCCGGTGGACGATGATCTGTGGCGTCCCCGGAGTGGCCGGCGGCGGGCCGGACCCCGGACTGCTCCGGATCACCATCCGGAACTCCGAAGCGCCTTCCCCGGACCCGAATCTGGACACCACGGCGGGCGCCAGAACGGCCTCGAACCTCTGGAAGGTCAGGAGCTCCGCGTCCTTGGGGAGCAGCAGGGCCTCCCGGTCCTTCAGGCCGTCGGCGGCCGCCACGTCCGTTCCGTTGTCCGTCAGGTCGACCAGGGCGTCGGCCTCCGCCTTTTCGAGCCCGTTGCCCGCCAGGTCGACGGTGCGCATGCGCGCCCGGTACTCGTGGCCGAACCGCAGCCTGGGCAGTGTGCCGGGCCGCACCGTCGGTGTGATTTCCAACGGCAGTTTCGTCTGTGCCTCGTTGTTGAGCGGTACCGGCTGGTTGGGGTGCCGGTCCTCGTCGACCGAGCCCGCGTCGGTGTCCAGCACCAGGCCCGGCCGGGGCGCGGACAGTGACCAGCCGTCCCAGGTGACCAGTTGCTCGGGCACGTAGAGGTGGTCGGGGTGCATCGCCTCGGGGGGTGGTCTGAGCAGGTGGGCCTGGAAGAAGCCCTCGTCGGAGGCTTTGAGCAGGAGCGGTCCGCCGCGCGGCTTCCGGTATTCCACCTCGCGCTCGTGCAGTGAGAACCACTGCCGTCGGGTCTCGTCCCAGATGTCCAGCCGGTGGCCGCGCACCAGGTTCTCGGCGAACAGTTCGGGGGCGGGCACTTCGTCACCCGCGGCGTGCGGGGCGGCCCCCGGATTCTGCGGGTCGGGTGGCGCGCCACGCTCCTTCTGCTGCTTGACCACCGCGCTGAACGCCTTGTCATGCTCCGCCGCCCGGGCGAACTCCTGCCGGAGGCTTTCCATGCGCTGGTCCCTGACCAGCGCGATCCCATGGGTCCGCACCGTCGCGAGTCCGGTGGCGTCCTTGGCGGGCCCGACCATCTTGCCGGCGGCGGCGTCGATGTCGGCCGGTTCGAGAGTGAAGTTCCCCTGCAGTTCCACCAGGCCGCGGGAGGGTGGCGTCAGCGGGCCGTCGGTGGGTGCCCCGGCCCGGGGAGCGAAGGCGCGGCGGTCCGGAAGGAAGACATACCGCGTGCGAGGCGACACATTGTGCGACGCTTCCTCTCCCAGTTCGGGCTTCCAGTGGGGGATGACCTTCAGGAACAGCTGGCCTGACGAGACGGGGAGCCGGTCGGCCGGCAGGCGGAAGTCCAGGACGAGTCCGAGCTGCCGCAGCAGTGTGGGGTGGTCGCCGAGCCAGGTGAGCATCTGGTGGAAGTCGGGATCGTGCTTCTCGGGTCGCGGTGGTGGCGGCGGTTCTTCGCCGGCGAGGGTGGACGGTCTCTCGGGCATGGGGATCGTGTGGAAGCTGTGCAGGCTCTGGAGCTCCGCAGGCATCGGTGGATCACCGTCCGTGGTGGTGTCGCCGACCGCTGTGGGCTCGTCCCTGGGGCCCACGTCGCCGGTGCCCGCGGAGCCCCCTGGGCCGTCGCTCGGAGAGCCACCATTCGTTGAACCGCCTTCCGTGGCGCCGCCGTTGGTTGAACCGTCGTTGGTTGATCCGCCGTCCGTAGGACTGTCGCCCGATGGCATCACCAGGCCTTGGGTGGGGGGTGGTACCTCGGGTGACTTCATGGCCGCTTCGACGTACTTGTCCTTGGTGAAGGTGCTGACCTCGTTGGCGGAGTAGGTCTCGCAGATCTTGTCCGTATGGCTTTCGAAGGTGTAGGGATCGAGCGGTGTGCCCTTGCCGAAGAGGCTCTTCCACAAGTCCGCATCGGGGGGCGGGCCTTGCGGCTTCAGCCCGGTGACGAAGGTCGTCGAGGGGGCGGGCGTCGTGTTGGGCTTCTGGTCCGCCTCGGTGGAGGTGGAGGGCTCGCGGGTGCCCGCGCCGGTGGCAAAGTCGAAAGTGGCGTTCGCGATCTTCTCCGGCCAGCTGAGGAAGTCGGGGAAGGGACCCAGCGTGGCGCGTTTCGTCGGGTCGGGCGGGTCGGGCGGGGCGGGCCCCAGCAGCCGCGGCGCGATGAACACCGACACCTTGACCTGCGTACCGTCGGCCGTCAGCCCGGCGGGCAGAACGGTCCAGTTGATCTGCTGTTCGAAGTCCATGGTGGTCTCCACGCGGCTCGCTCACGCGGCGAACGCCGCGCAGTATTCCGGCCAGTCCTGCTCCTTCGAGAAGCACTGCGCGAAGGTCGGGTCGACCGGCGCGCCGGCGAAGGTCCGCTCCAGTTCGAGCGAGACGGATTTGCTGAAGAAGGCGATCCGTACGCTGACGGTGAGGGTGCCCCGGCCTCGGACGATCGACTGCTTGCCCTTCTTCTCGTAGGTGAGCTCCAGATAGAACTCGACGGACACCGTGACGATGCCCAGCACCGTCAGGAAGCCGTTGCACCGCAGGTAGCCGGTCAACTTCACCTCGTTCTTGGCCAGCATGAAGCGGATGCCCGCCATGATGGAGACCCCGCCGCTCGCGACCCCGAGGTCCAGGGCCGCGGCGCCGCCGAACTCGATGGCGCCCTCGACCTCCTTTACGCCGCTGGCGTCGACCAACATGGAGAAGTAGCCGCCGCCACCGAACAGGGAGACCGTGACGGTGAAGGGGTGCTTCTGCTCACTGACCGAGAAGCGGAACGAGACCGGCTTGCCGTCGAAGGGGATCGCCAGCTCGGCCGACAGGGTGAGGTTGGCCAGGTTGAAGACGCCGAGGGGGATGGTGGGAACGGCGAGCTTGTACCCGGCACGGATGCCGCTGGTCTGGACGTCGATGAACGCGCCGGCGCCGAAGACGTCGGCGGGCAGGGCGCTGCGGAGGGTGTTGACGAACTCCATCGGACCGCGGAACGTCAGCGCCACACCGGAGGCCGCCACGTCGGGCTTCTGCCCCGGGCCGGTCTTGAACTTCAGCTTCTCGAAGTCCACTCGGGCCATACCCAGGAAATCCAACGCGAAGTGGCTCAGGCTGCCCTCCACCGTGGATTTGTCGAGGGCGTCCTTCGACCGGACGGTCCGGGCGTCCAGGATCAGCGAAGCTTTGGTCACGTCGATCAGGGGCAGGGCACCCCCGGTCGGCGGGTCCAGCGGCGGCTTCCACACGTACCGCAGTTCCTTGCCCTGTCCGTCCGCCAGGTCGCGCATGCGCAGCACGGGCGCGGGCAGCAGACGGTTCGCGTCTCCGAGTATGTTCGCGATCTCGTCGTCGCCCAGCTTCCGCAGTGTGCCGAGTTGGTCCTTGACCAGCTTCTTCAGATTCAGGTACTGGCTGAGGTCGATGCCGAGCAGCTGTGCCCCGCCGAAGGCGTCTTTGATGGCCTTGACAGCATCCGCATCGGCGATCGCATCGGTGGCCTGGTCCGACTTGAAGATGTCGGGGAGGACGCCCGCCCGGCTGGTGATCAGCTTCACCGCGGCGTTGGGGCTGGAGAGTCCGCCCGCCTGCTGCGCCCCGAAGGTGAGGTTGAGCGGGGTCGTCAGATCCAGGTACGCCCCGGCCGGATGTCCCTCGATCTTCTGCTGCAGAAAGGTGTCGTTGAACTGGACCTTGAGATTGCCGGCGTTCGGGGTGAACTGCTCCACGGCGGGGACCCGGACCTCCGCGGCCGCCACACAGGGTTGGCCCACGACTGGCGCACCTTCCGCGCCGAGTCGGAAGGTCAGGGTGCCGACCGCGTGGCTGGTGCTGCCGGCAGCGCCGTCGGGGGGCTGCGCCATGGCCATCACCTGGCCGTGCAGCTCCCGGTTCTGGCGCTGGTCCATCTTTTTCTTTGTTTCCTTCGTCGGGTCGTGCAGGGCCTTCAACTGCTTGTCCTCATCCAGCAGTCCGTCGGGCACGAATATCAGCGGCATGGTGAAGGTGACCTTGCGGCCTTCGGAATCCGTGCCGATCAGGGTGAATTCGTGGTCCTCGCCTGATGGTTGGAGACGCACCCAAAAAGCCTTGATATCCGGCTTGTCCTCTTCGGGGGGCAGTGGGGGATTGGAAGGGACGTCGGGCGGAATGATCACCGGAGTGACGCGGTCGGTGATGCGCAGCACCTGGAACGGCATCTCGCGTCCCTCGTGCGGGAAGCCGGTGGCCGCTCCGTACGTCATCTCCGGCTGCTTGACGATGATCCGGTCCTCCCGCTGGAGGTAGGCGACGATTCCGTCGTCCGGACGCGCGATGAAGAGCCGCTTGTACTCCTGCATGTGCAGGGCCTCATGGCCCGTGGACAGGCGGCCGTGGTGGACGATGCGGACGTACTGGTCACGTCCCAGGCCTGTGATGTGGTCGTACGCCACCAGATTCGGAGCCCGCCGACCGACCTCCTTGTAGCGGTCGAGGGCGGCCTTCGCCAGCGGCTCCCAGGCGCCGTGCAGATGGGCCGAGGTGCCCATGGACGTGAGGAGGAACTGCTCCGCGTGCAAGGGAGCACTGTGCACTTCGAGCGGCCCACCTATTCCGGGCAACGGGAGGCGGCTGGTTTGGGTGACGAGGTCCTGCAGGACAACGTCTACGTACGGCGCACCCGGTGGCAGCGTCCCCCCGTTCGTGACCATGGCGAAGGCCCTCAACTTCACGCCGCCGTCGGGTGCACCGGGCCCGGCGCCGTCCGGTGCGGCGTGCAGCCGGGCGTGCCACAACGCGGTGCGGCCGTCGGCTTGTTGGGGTCGGGTCCCGCCCAACCAGTCAACGGGCTCGTCGTAGCTGATCAACAGCCGGATGGGGAACTCGATGACGCTTCTGGGGACGCCCTGGAAGACTGTCGTTCCCGGCGTGTCCGGGCCTTTTTGGCCGTCCGGCACCCTGAGCGGCACCAGGCGCTCCCAGTCGAGCAAGCCGTCCAGCGACAGCTCCAGCTCCTTGATGTCCGCCGGCACCGAGAAGGCCAGCCGGGTGGAGCCGGCGGTGACTGCCTTCATGGGAGCAGTGACCTTGTTCAGGTCATCGGGCACCTCTTCGGCCACATGCTGCGGGGGCAGTCCGACGAGGATGAAGGCGTTCGGCGCGTCGGGGGTCCGCACGAGGCGGTGTCGGCCGCCGTCGAAGCGCAGACCCACGAGTGCGATGTCGACGACCAGCATGTCCGCGGGCCGCACCACCCGGAACGGTCCCTCCGCGACGTCCTCCTCATGGGGTGGAGGAGGGTGCGGGGGCTCATGCGGTGGAGGGGGCTCCGGGGGCCGGCCGGGACCGGGGCCAGGGCCGGGGTGCGGGCCGTGCGGTGGACCAGGATGCGGACCACCGAATCCGCCACCGGGTCCCCCACCGAAGCCGCCACCCCCGCCAGGGCCCCCGCCGCCCCCACCGAAGCCACCGCCCCCGAAGCCACCGCCGAAACCGCCACCCCCGAACCCTCCCCCTCCCCCGCCGCCGAAACCGCCGCCGCCGGCACGGTCGCCGCGCTCACCGCCGTGGTCGTCGCCGTGACCGTCGCCGTGGCCGTCGGACCGGTCGTCATCGGGATGGTTTCGCAGCTCCGCCCCGAGCCACAGGGAGACAGGACGGCGGGAAGGGAACGTCATGAGGAACGCCTCACCCGAGCTCATGAAGGTGTGCAGAGACCGTGCGAGGGGCGAGGTGCACAGGCACCTTCACCTCTCTTCCATGCTTACTCCGGTGGCGTACCGGCGCCACCGGGGTGGGCGACAGCCGCGATCAGGCTCTGGAGCGACGACGAGAGGGACTGCGCGGGGGTACCCGCGACCACAGCCACCGGGCCGGTCACCGGTGCCGTCTTGGGGCCGGATCTTGCCCACCGCGACGGCGGCGGCCACCGCGGCCGCGCGGTCCCGCGCCTCACCAGCGACGGAGGCCATCTTCCGTTTGAGCGACTGCTTCGTCTGCGGCTTGACCTTCTTACGAGGTGGCATGGTCGGCGCCTTGGTGCCCGTCTCACGAGGTGGCAGGGTCGGCCCCCTTGGCGCCCGCGGATTTCCGGTGCCGGATGGACACCCGACACCCGACGACGTCCGAGCCGCGCTGCGACCCCTCCAACCACGCTGACTCCCCGTCGAGTTGTCGACGACCGCAGTCGGCGCCCGCAGTCGGCGCCCGGGTGCGGGCCGGTAGGCGGGGGGCTAGCGTGGAAGGGAGCCGCCGTGCCGCCCGTGTCCTGGACGACGTCCCGGCCCACCCCCACCCTGCCCCTCCCCCCAGGCGGATCGCTATGTCCTCCACCGTTCGCATCGCCGGCGCGCTGCCCACGCCGGACGCCAACCCGAGCCTGAGCATCGTCTTCGCCGGCGGCTGGTCGGTGGGTTACGACTGGGCGGCGGACCACGTGGTCACCGCGGGTGCGCCGGTGCAGCCGCTTTTCCCCGCGCCGTTCGACCGCGACCTGGACGGCGCGCTGCTCGGCCAACAGGCCTTCAGTGACTTCGAGTACGTCTTCCAGGGCGGCAACTACCAGCGGATCAAGCTGGTCGGGCTGCAGCCGGACGGCGACCCCGCCTCGACGGCGGACAACTGGTTCCTGCCGTCCGACTGGACCACGCTCGACGCCGTCTTCCCCGGCGGCGGGGTGAAGAGCGGCTTCGCGTACTTCTTCCACGGCCCGGACTACATGCGCTTCGACTGGCCGGCCAATGCGGCCTCGGCCGGCTACCCGAAGCCCATCGGCCCGAACTGGCACACCAGCGGCGACTTCACTCACGACCTGGACGGCGAGATCACCGGCCTGCGGGGCTTCGGCACCAAGGCGTACCTCTTCCGGACCGTCACCACCATGGTGAACAGGGACGGCCGACGGACCTCCAGCGGTGGCGTCGTGGTGAATGCGCCGGTCTATTGCCGTTACGACTTCAACGGGGAGGTCGTCGACAACACCGTCACCGACCCGGCCGACGTCGTCGAGCAGTGGAACGGCCTCTTCCCGCTGCTCGATGCCGGGGACGCCATCGAACTCGGTCTGGCCTGGATCGACGCGGCCGAAACGGCGGCGGCCGCCACGCCACTCGATCCCGCCACCCTGACGGCGTTCGCGCATCACTTCATGACCGGATCCCCGGACGCGACCGTGGTCAACACGGTCCGCGACCGGCTCCGGCAGATCCGCGAGCGGCTCAACGAGCTTCCGGACCGGTTCAAGTGGACCGCGGACCTGGGGTTCGCGGCAGTGACCACGCCCGGCGTACTGACCGAGATCGGGAACGAGTTCTCGACCTTCCACGGGCCCAACGGCCGGGCGGCGGCGTTGATCCACGAGGCGAGCCACTTCCGCTTCGACGCCGGCATCGACGTGCCGGAGTGGTCGGGCGAGGTGGTCGCCGGTGTGCAACAGGGCCAGGCGGTGATCGGCGGCGTCACCATGCCCCGCTACAGCACCATCCCGACCTCCGACGCCCTGGTGAACCCGAGTTCCTACGCCGCGTTCGCGCAGGAGACCGCGCTGGGCGAGGACACCCGGTTCGGTGCCGCCCGGCCCCAGCTCTGAACGCGGCGCTCACACGGCGCCCGCTCTGAACGCGGCACTCATGCGGCACTCATCGAGCCCCTGCCGCCTCACCGGCCCCCGGAGCGCCCCGCATCGCCACCCGGTACTCGCTGGGCGACATCCCCGTCGCCGTTCGGAAGGCACGGGAGAAACGGTCCGGCTGCGGATAGCCCCAACGGGTGGCGATGGCGTGCACGGTCAGCCGGGACAGTGCGGGGTTGGCCAGGTCCCGGCGGCAGCGGTCGAGGCGCTGCCGGCGGATGAAGGCCATGGGGGTGGTGGCCTGCTGCTGGAAGATGCGGTGCAGGTAGCGCAGGGAGATCTGGTGGGCGGAGGCGATGGTCTCCGGGCCCAGTCCGGGGTCGCCGAGGTGATCGACGATGAAGGCGCTGATCCGCAGGAACAGTGCGTGCCGGCCGGATTCGCCGGACGCCTCGGTGCCGTCGGGCGGGGTGGTGTCACGGTCGAAGTGGTGGGCCAGGACGGTCGACAGCAGGTCGAGTGCGGTGTCTCCCAGGCGGGTGACGTCCTGCGGGGTGCAGTGGGCGTACTCCTCGGCCAGCCCGACCACGAACTGGCCGAAAAGGCGGGCGACTCCTTCCGTCCACGGCAGGGAGAGTCCGCACAGCCGGGTGAACTGCTCGTGCGGCAGCCGCAGCAGTTTCTTCGGGAACTGGAAGAGCAGCGTCTTGCCCGGTGTGTCACCGGCGAAGGTGTCGAACGGTTGGGAGCTGTCGAAGAAGCCCAGGTCGCCGCGCTTGAGCAGGGAGTTCTGCCGACGCTGCTCGATGCCTATCTCGCCCTCCGTGACGATGGCGACGTGGTACATCTCCGGATCGGACTGCCGGACGAGCCTGGGGGTCCGCTGCGCGATCACCGAGGCGTAGGAGAGCTCGGAGACCTGTCCCACGCCGAGCGGCATCATCGCGATCCGTGCCCCGAAGGTCGCCGTCTCCAGAAACTTGACGCGCTGGGTCACCTGCGCCAGCGCCATGGTCTCGGCCCACGCCTCCGGTCGTTCGTGGACGGGAAACTCGACGGTGTCGATGACGGTTGGATGCATCCCTGCTCCCGGGTGTGGATGACGCTGCTTCGAGACAGCCGACAGTGTGCAGGGACGCCGGGGACCTACAGTGCGGTCCGCGCCAACACGTGTGCGTCCGGGGGCAACGACGCCCGCCGCCCGGCTCGGGCAGGATCGGAGCCTGTCCCGCACGACCACTGCTGGTCGGGCCGGTACCGCCGCGGGGGTGCGGTACCGGCCGCGGGGCACCCTGCGCACCGGGCCGGCCACAGCGAGGGGTCACGCACGCGGCAGGCGTGCCGCGTTACTCCAGCCCCGCCTCCGCGATCCGCAGCAGCAGCGCATGCAGCGTCTTCCGCTCGGCCGGTTTGAGTGGATCCAGCAGCTCGTCCGTCACGTGCAGACCCGATGCGTCGGTGTCGCGGAGGAACGCGCGGCCCTCCTCCGTCAGCACGACGATCCGGCTGCGTCGGTCGTCGGGGGCGGGCCGGCGCTCCACGAAGCCCAGCTTCTCCAGATCGTCGACGAGACCGACGATCGCGCTGGGGTCGTAGCCGAGCCGGGCACTCAGCTCGCGCTGCAGAGCGCCCTCCGAGGTGGCGAGGAAGCGCAGCAGCGCGTAGTGCCGCAGGCGCACGCCCGACTCCTGGAGGAAGGCGTTGAAGAGCTGCCCGGAACGCAGCCCCAGCCGGTACAGGAGGTAGCCCGTGTCCGCGTGCAGTCCGCGCATCCATGGCTCGTGCGCGTCGATCGGGACGGGGGTCTTGGAACGCGGCTGGCGGGCGATGACGGACTCCCTGGTCAGGGCCCCGGCAAGGGCGGAGTTGTGGGTGCTGGTCCCAGTGTGGCGCATCGCGTCGGTCGGCAACAACTATTGACGTCAACAATCATTGTTCTTACCTTCGATCTCGACGTCGCACCCCGAGCGCCGTGCAGGCGCCCCTACGAAGGGATTCGTACGTGCCCACCATCGATCTCACCGGCAAGGTCGCCGTCGTCACCGGCAGCGGCCGGGGCCTCGGACTCGCCTACGCTCAGGCGCTGGCCGCGCACGGCGCCTTCGTCGTCGTCAACGACGCGGACGAAGACGCGGCGGAAGCGGCCGTGAAGTCCCTCACCGCTGCGGGCGGCACGGCCGTCGCCGAGGTGGTGCCGGTCGGCACGGCCGAGGCCGCGGACCGCCTGGTGGCGCGCGCCGTGCACGAGTTCGGGCGGCTGGACGTCCTGGTCACCAATGCGGGCATCCTGCGCGACAAGGTCCTGTGGAAGATGACCGACGAGGACTTCGACGCCGTGCTCACCACCCACCTCAAGGGCACCTTCACCTGCGCCCGGGCCGCCGCCGTCCGCATGCGCGAGCAGGGCGAGGGCGGCACGCTGATCCTGGTCGGCTCCCCGGCCGGCCAGCGCGGCAACTTCGGGCAGACGAACTACGCCGCCGCCAAGGCCGGTATCGCCGCCATGGCCCGCACCTGGTCGATGGAACTGGCCAGGGCCGACATCACGGTGAACGCGATCGTGCCGGTGGCCGCCACCGCCATGACCGAGAGCATCCCGGCCTTCGCCCCGTACATCCAGGCCATGAAGAACGGCGAGCGGCTGCCGGACTTCCTGCGGAAGGGCGAGGGCTTCGGCACGCCCGAGGACTGCGCGGGCCTCGTCCCCTTCCTCGCCTCGGAGGCGGCCCGCGGCATCACGGGCCAGGCCATCGGCATCGGCGGCGACAAGGTCGCACTCTGGTCGCATCCGCAGGAGATCAGGGCGGCCTACGCCGACGGCGGCTGGACCCCGGAGGCCCTGGCCGCCGCCTTCCCCACCTCCATCGGCGCCGAGTTGCAGTCGGTCGGCATCCCGGCGCCCGCGTTCCCGGAGGCGTGATGACCACCCGGATGAATCCCGAAGAGCTCGTCGCGATCGACGTCCACACCCACGCCGAGGTCTCCTCCCAGGGCCGCTCCTCACTGGACGACGAGTTGCACGACGCCTCCGCCGCCTACTTCAAGGTCGAGGGCAGGCGGAAGCCGACCTTGGAGGAGACGGCCGCGTACTACCGCGAGCGGAAGATGGCCGCCGTGATCTTCACGGTGGACGCCCAGTCCGCGACCGGTACGCCCCCGGTCCCCAACGAAGAGGTCGCCGAGGTGGCCGCCGCCAACGCGGACGTACTCATCCCCTTCGCCTCCATCGACCCCTTCCGCGGCCGGGCGGGCGTGCGGCAGGCCCGCCGCCTGGTCGAGGAGTACGGGGTGAAGGGCTTCAAGTTCCACCCCAGCATCCAGGGCTTCTTCCCCAACGACCGAGCCCTCGCCTATGAGTTGTACGAGGTCATCGAGGAGACGGGCACGATCGCGCTCTTCCACACGGGCCAGACCGGCATCGGCGCGGGCGTGCCCGGTGGAGGCGGGATCCGCCTCAAGTACTCCAATCCGCTGCACGTCGACGACGTCGCCGCCGACTTCCCGCATCTCAACATCATCCTGGCGCACCCGTCCTTCCCCTGGCAGGACGAGGCCCTCGCCGTCGCCACCCACAAGCCGGGCGTGCACATCGACCTGTCCGGCTGGTCGCCGAAGTACTTCCCGCCGCAGCTCGTGCAGTACGCGAACACGCTGCTGAAGGACAAGGTCCTCTTCGGTTCCGACTTCCCCGTCCTGACGCCCGATCGCTGGCTCGCCGACTTCGCGAAGCTGCCGGTCAAGGACGAGGTGAAGCCGAAGATCCTCAAGGAGAACGCCGCCCGCCTGCTCGGGCTGACCACGCCGTAAGGGGCCGTCGATGCGCAACGAGGGACTGGGGTCGTGGCCCGCACGCCGGGCCCGCAAGACCCCGCACCGTACCGCCTTGATCCACGGCGACATCGCGACCACATACGCCGAACTGCACGAGCGCACCACGCGCCTCGCGCACGCGCTGCGCGAGCGCGGCATCCGGCGGGCCGACCGGATCGCCTACCTCGGCCCCAACCACCCCTCCTACCTGGAGACACTGTTCGCGGCGGGCATCCTCGGCGCGGTCTTCGTCCCGCTCAACACCCGTCTCGCCGGGCCGGAACTCGCCTACCAGCTCGCCGACTCCGGTGCCAAGGCCCTCGTCTTCGGCCCCGCATACGCCGGGCTCGTCGGCGAGCTGCGGCGGGACACGGACGTGTGGACGCCCATCGAAGTCGGGGCAGAATACGAGGAGTTGATCGCAGCGGCCCCCGCGGTGCCGATCGACGAGCCGGTCGCTGCCGACGACCTCAGCCTCATCATGTACACCTCGGGGACGACCGGTCGCCCCAAGGGTGCGATGCTCACCCACGGCAATCTGACCTGGAACGCGCTCAACGTCCTGGTCGACACCGATCTGATCACCGACGAACGCGCCCTGGTCTCGGCGCCGTTGTTCCACACGGCCGGCCTGAACATGCTCACCCTTCCGGTACTGCTGAAGGGCGGCACCTGCGTGCTCGTCGAGGCCTTCGATCCGGCGGCCACCCTCGACGTGATCGAACGGCACCGGATCACCTTCATGTTCGGCGTGCCCGCCATGTTCGACCAGGTGGCGCGGCATCCGCGCTGGGCGGACGCGGACCTGTCCAGCTTGCGGATCCTCAACTGCGGCGGCTCCCCGGTGCCGACGCCGTTGATCGCCCGCTATCAGGAGCGCGGGCTGACCTTCCTCCAGGGCTACGGCATGACCGAGGCGGCGCCCGGGACGTTGTTCCTGGACGCCGAGCGCGCGGCCGACAAGGCGGGTTCGGCCGGTGTGCCGCACTTCTTCAGCGACGTACGGGTGGTCCGCCCGGACCTCACTCCGGTCGACGTCGGTGAGACCGGTGAGGTCGTCGTCCGCGGACCGCACGTCATGCCCGGCTACTGGGGGCTGCCGGAGGAGACGGCCGCCTCTTTCGCCGACGGCTGGTTCCGCAGCGGGGACGCGGCACGGGTCGACGAGGACGGGTACGTGTACATCGTCGACCGCATCAAGGACATGATCATCTCCGGTGGGGAGAACATCTACCCCGCCGAAATCGAGGACCTGCTGCTCGCCCATCCCGGCATCGCCGAGTGCGCCGTGATCGGCGTCCCGGACGAGAAGTGGGGCGAGGTGCCCCGCGCGGTCGTCGTGCCCGCCGAGGACGGCTCGCTGGACCCGGACGAGGTGCTGGCCTCGCTGGCCGGGCGACTCGCCAAGTACAAGCTCCCCAAGTCGGTGGTGATCGCCGACGAACTCCCGCGCACCGCCTCCGGAAAGCTCCTGAAGTCCCGGGTGCGCACGCACTACGGAAGCTGACCAACTCCCTCAAGGAACAGGCCACTTATGAGCATCACCGTCCACGGCATCGACGAACTGAAGAAGCTCGCCGGCAGCGACCTCGGCACCAGCGAGTGGATCGCGGTCACCCAGGAACGGATCCACACCTTCGCCGACGCCACCGGCGATCACCAGTGGATCCACGTGGACCCGGAGAAGGCCGCCGCGGGCCCCTTCGGCGCCCCGATCGCCCACGGCTACCTCACCCTCTCCCTCTTCATCCCGCTGTTCACCGAGCTGCTGGACGTCCGAGGCGTCACGACGAAGGTCAACTACGGCCTCAACAAGGTGCGTTTTCCCGCGCCGGTGAAGGCCGGCTCCCGCATCCGGCTGGCCGGGAGGCTGGCCGAGGTCGAGGACGTGGCCGGCGGCGTACAGATCACCGTCGACGGCACGATCGAGATCGAGGGCGGGACAAAGCCTGCGGCGGTACTGCAGAGCCTGTCCCGCTTCTACGCCTGATCAGGGCGCAGGGGTACGAGGTCGAGAAGGCGTTCCGAGGCGTCCTGGGCGAGTGGCGTGAGCCGGTCGTACACCGCCCGGAACGTCTTCTCGGCCGGCTCGGCCGGCCAGTCGTCCGGCAGGTGCCGGACCGGCAGACGCGGGTCCCGGCGGATGACCTGCAGCCACTCGGCCTGCAGCCGCAGCCGGAGGGCGAGCGCAGCGAGAGGAGCCTCCGGCAGCTGCGTCTTCCACGGCTGCCAGCGCCGGACGAACTCCTCGTAACCTGCGGCCAGTTCGGTCAGCTCGGCCAGTCCCCAGGTCTCCTCGATCATCGCGCCGATGTCCATGCCGGTGTCGGCGCGCGCCCGGAAGATCTTCACGTGGGCGGTCAGGCCGAGCTCGGCCACCAGCGAGGACACGTCCACCTCGCCGGGTGCGATCCACAGCCCGCTGAACAGCGGTCCGAAGCCGCTCCAGGTGAGCTTCGCGCGCAGGTCGTGGCGCTGGCGCTGCCAGGACTCGGGCAGCGAGAAACCGAGCAGGGTCCAGGTGCCGTCCCACTCCTGGTTGACCGCGCCGGTCCGCCAGATGCGCCGTTCGCCGTCGCGCAGCACGGCCACCGAGTGCTCGGTCAGCCCGAAGTACATCCGGCGGCCCTCGCGCTGGCGGCGCAGCAGACCGCGGTTCACCATGCGGGTCAGCGTCGAACGTGTCGCCTGCTCACCGATCCCGGCGCGGGCGAAGACGTCGATGACGCTGCCGGAGTACACGCAGACGTCCCGCCCCAGCACCTGGTCGCCCAGGAACGCCAGCATGAGGGACTGCGGCCGCAGCGACTCTTCCGTGTTCACGCGGTCCACCGTAGCCCTCGCCGTTCGTGCGTGACCTGGCGGTTCGCCTTCCCGCCCACGTTCAGGTCCGCCTTGATCACGGCCTTCCCGTCCGCGCTCCCGTCCGCGCTCTCCTCCTCGTTCTCGTCCTCGTTCCCGTCCGCCTTCCTGTCCACGTTCATGTCACGGATCAGTGCACCCTCGTGTTGCGGCCCCGGATACCGACCAGCTCCGGAGCGGTGTAGCGCACGAACGAGGGGTAGCTGCCCTCCTCCGCCTCCCCCGCGGCCTTGTTGAGCTTCTGCGGCTCGGTGGCCGCGTCCCAGCTGCCGGTGTCGAGGCGGTGCTCAAGGGCGTTCAGGACGGCGAGCCAGTTGGCGGGCTTGAAGGTGCAGTGGCCGGTGGCGTGCACGTACGTCTGGCGCAGCATGCTGCCGTCGCCCGCGCTGCGCACCCTTCGGGCGTACTCGCTCTCCTGGGGCGCCGGGTTCAGCGGGTCGTCCGTGGTGTGCAGGGTGAGGTTCGGCACGGCGAGGTGGCCGGAGGGCACCCCGGTGCGCTCCATGTTCCGTACGGCGGCCGGGTCCGCCTCGGTGTGGGCATTGCGCGTGAGCTTGGCGAGGTCCGTGTCCAGGTCGAGGTCCGCCTTCTTGTAGAGGGCCCGGACCTGGGGCAAATCGCGGCTGTGCCGAAGCAACTGGGCATAGTTGACGCCCGCGTTGGAGTAGACGGGTCCGCCCTCGGCCTTCTCCACCTGATAGCGCGCCCCGAGCGTGAAGGGGAGGGACATCTTCACAAGCCCCTCGGCCTGCTGCTTCTCCCGTGCCTCATAGTCACGGGCCTTGGGCGGCTGTGGGCCGCTGGACCAGTTGGGCTGGTTGCGCAGGGCCGCGACCAGTGCCGTACGCGCGCGTCCCTGTGCTGTCGACTGGGCGCCCTGGACTACGTCCACGAGGGCCTTCCCGGAGGCGGCGGCTTCCTCCTCGGAGGAAAAGCCGCTGACCTTGATCTGTTTGCCGGAACGTCCGGAGCCGCCGGAACGTCCGGAGTTGTCGGAACTTCCCGAGCCGCCGGAGCCGCCCGAGACGAGGAGCTGGTTGATCGCGTAGTCGCCATCCGCCTGGTACTCGTTGAAGTCGAGGCCCCCCGCCACGATGCCGCAGGCGGAGAGTGCGCCGTCGACACGGCCCCGGCCGTGCTGCGCGACGAGCGAGTTGATCAGCCCGCCCATCGACTCCCCCCAGGCAAGGGTGCGTTTCGGCTCGCGCACCGCGGGGACCTTCTTCCGTACCGCGCTGAGGGTGTCGAACTGATCCTTCACGGCCACATTCAGCGCCCACCGCGAGCTGCCCGAATACGAGGAACCGGCCAGCGCATAGCCCCGCTTGAGGAGCGCGTCGCGGGTCTTCGGACCGGGGGCGTTCTGCGCCTGGAGCGGCCCGTAACCGTGCGAGAACAGCATCAACGTGCCGTTGAAGTCCGGTGGCACATCAGCGATCCATTTGGCCCCGTCCGCGAGTTCACCTGTGTAGTGCTTGGCCTGGGCAGCAGGGCCCGTGGGAGCGGCGCTACCGGAAGCCTTGGGGGTCCCGGCCCTCCCGGTCTCCGCCCCGCCGGGGGTCCCGCAGCCGGCGGTCACCGCCAGCGCGGTACAGCAGCCGAGCACTGCGGTCACGGTTCGGGGGTAGGTGGTGGGGTGAGCGCGATGTCCCGGGCCTGGCAATGTCATGAGGACTCCGTGGGCGGTTGGCTACGGAGCATCGACAGTAGGCAATTGCACTACAGCCGTCAAAAAACTGCCTAACGTTACGTGATCGCCCTCCCTGAGTGAGGCCCAGGACACGGCGTCCTGGGCCTCACAGCGACCGTCCTGTAGGCCTCACAGTGGCCGGTCCCGGAGAAGTGACCGTGACCGTTTCCGGGAAGTGATCGCCCCGGGAAGTGACCGTTCCCGGGAAGTGACCGTTCCCGGGGCCCGAGAGCTCGGCCGCCGATCACCCCTCGTCAGTCCCTGTCAGCCCTCGTCAGTGCCTGTCAGCCCTCGTCAGTGCCCGTCAGTCCCCGTCAGCCCCCGTCAGTCCTCGTTGTTCGTCAGGCTGGCCCGGTAGGTGACCTTGGAACCGAGGACGTGCTCCTTCTTGTAGGCGGCCTTGCCGAAGGACGCCACCTGCGGCTCGGCGGACCAGTAGGTCTGGGCGCCGTAGCCCTTGACGCTGACGCGGTTGTGGGTAACGGCTATGGCCGCGTTGACATTGGCAACCTTGGCGGTGGCGGTGGCTCGCTTCGGGCCGTTGCCAGCGGTCGGGTAGGCAATGCTGATGGTCTCGGCGGTGACCGGGATCTTGAAGATCTCCTCCGTCACGGTGAAACGGACGGTAGTGGTGCGGCGCTTGTCCTTGCCCACGGAAGTGGAGGCCTTGGTGACGAAACGCACCTCGCTGTTGTGCGGGTCGACGACAGTGCGCGGCTGCCCGATCCGGCCCTCCACCTGACCGAGGAGAGCCTCGTAGATCTTGCGGTTCTGGAGGTCCTGGACGAAGGTCGCCTGCTGACCCTTGGTCAGTGCGCCGAACCCCTTGAGGGCCTTCTTCGCCTCGGGCGTCTTCTGCTTCTTCAGGTACGCCTGGTAGGACGCCACGGTGAGCTTGGCGGGCTTCTTCGCCGCGATCTCGGAGGCGTCAGCGGCATGCGCAGTGGGAGCGAGGATCGCTGCGGAGGCGCCGACGGCTATGGCCGCAGTGGCAAGGCGGCGGCTCGCGGTGCGAGTGGGCATAAGGGTTCCTCCCGTTGCGGAAGTGATGCATGTGGTGGTCGCAACGAACCTACGGAAGCACCGCGTCGGCTGAAATCGTCTCTACAGCCAGCGTCCGTTGGGGCATGGGCCATCCGATCAACTCCCTTTGGTCCAGGGGCATCCGGGTCAGCGTCCGAACCACGCCTCCTCCATCTCGGATGCGGCCGACGACGTGCGACGAACGCGGAACACGGAAACCCGCCGGCCTCCGGCACCGGGGCCGACGCCGAGGCCGCCGGGGAGTCCCCAAAGGGCGAGGATCCCGAGATCGGACCAGACACGGTCGCAAGGATCCTCGTCGAGGTCGAAGCCCGCTTCCGCTGCCGCCTCACGGTCGACGCCTATGGCACGCAACACCGCTTCCGGGTCGCCGGCGACATCCCATTCGTCGTCGCAGTCCCACCCCGCGGCGTACGCCTCCACGCCGCCGGGCAGGTCCACCACGTCTTCGAGGAAGCTGTTCCCGTAGTCCATTTCGATCGACCCGACGATCCGGGCCTCCGGGTACCGGGCACGCTGCCCGCGGACCTCCTCCGTCATGGCATACGTAAGGAAGTCACCCCCGAGGGCCGGATCGGTGATGTGGACGGCGTTGCCCCAACATCCGACCGCGACCAGTTCGAGGTCTGCGCGCACCCTTGGATCGGGAAGGTCTGCGAGGAGGCGGTCCGGCAACTGCTCCAGAACCTCCTCCACGGTGCCCAACTCCTCAACGATCTGACGGGCACGCACCGGGTCATGAGGTGCCAAGACCGACTCGTCGGCCTCACCCGGGACCGGAAACGGCGGGAAACGCAGGGACAGCACGGCATGGCTGCCCAGCTTCGGCCTCACCTCCTGGGACCCGTTCTCAGTCCCGTTCTCGGTACCGTTCTGGGTCCCGTTCCTGCCCCCCATCTCAGGGTCTCCTCCGGGCCGTTCATCCTGCATATGGCTCATCTCACTCATCATGATCGGAGCCTAACTCCCGCCACTGACAACGCACTTCGGACGCCTGAGCCACCGCTTCTGCGCCCTCCCCACCCCTCGCCGCCCCCAGCTTTTCGACTGTGTCGCGCATCACACCGGCCCCGTGTCACGAATGGACGGGGAGCTTGCATCTGGTGGTCGTCAGCAGGCAGGCGAAGGCAAGTGAACGAAGGCGAATGATGAGCACACAGCACGAAACAGGAACCGGAGCAGGAGCCGGAGCCGATGTGGCGATCCCCAGCCAGTCGACCGCGCGACAGACGCCCACCCAAAAGGCGGCCACCCATCAGAAGGCCGTCCACCGCGTCCTCATCCTGGGAGCGGGTTACGCAGGCATGGCTGCCGCCATCCAGCTCGGGGCTCGGGTCGCGGCGCGCGAGGACGTGCAGGTGACGCTGGTGAATGCGCAAGAGCGGTTCACCGAACGGCTGCGGCTGCACATGACGGCGACCGGGCAGCAGCTCGCCGAGCTGAGCATCCAGGAGCTGCTGGAGGGCACCGGCGTGCGCTTCGTGCGCGGCTGGGTGACGGCGGTGGACGCGGACACCCGGACCGTACGGGTCGATGACGACCAGGTGCTGCCCTATGACACGCTGGTGTACGGGTTGGGGAGCGTTGCCGACACCGCGGCGGTGCCGGGCGTCGAGGAGCACGCGTACACCCTCAGCAGCGCCCAGGACGCCGAGGTCCTGGCCGGCCGGCTGGTGCAGCCCCACGGCAGCGGCACGGTGGTGGTCGCCGGCAGCGGACTGACCGGCGTCGAGGCGGCCGCGGAGATCGCCGAGCGGCACCCGGAGCTGAACGTCGTGCTGCTGGGCCGACAGGAACCCGGCGCGGCCATGAACCCGAAGGCCAAGGCGTATCTGCAGGGCGTACTCCACCGCCTCGGCGTCCGGGTGCGCAGCGGGGTCGAGGTGGTGGAGGTCCTGCCGGACGCGGTCGAGCTGGCGGGTGGGGAGAGCATCCGCGCCGACGCGGTCCTGTGGACCAGCGGGACCCGAGTGTCGCCGCTGGCGGCCGCCGCCGGCCTGACGGTCGACGCGCACGGCCGTATCGTCACCGACGTCGCGCTGCGGTCGGTGTCGCACCCGGATGTCTACGCCGTGGGCGACGCGGCGGCGATCCGCCAGGGGTACGGGGTCATGCACGGCACCTGCCAGGGCGGCATGCCGACGGGCGTGCATGCGGCGGTGTCCATTGCCCGCGCGCTGAAGGGCAAGCAGCCCAAGCCGTTTCGCTTCGGCTATTACCACACGCCGGTGAGCCTGGGCCGGCACGAGGCGGTCGTGCAGTTCACGCACCCCGATGACAGCCCCCGGCGGCTCTATCTGACCGGACGCCTGGCGGCCCGGTATAAGGAGACGGTGAGTGCTTCCCCCTGGCCGACCTACGGCCGCATGAAGAAGATGCCCGCCTCGGGCGCGTTCTGGCCGCGCGGCGGCCGCTTCACCCGCATACGGGAGGCACGGTGACCAACCCGCCCCCGCGCCCTGCACCGAACCCGGACACGGACCTGGACCAGGACCCGGGCCAAGAGGTGCGCCTGCGCCTGGACCAAGAACTGGACTCGGACCTGGACCTGGACCTCTGCTCGGACCTGGACTCGGAACTGGACTCAGACCTGAACCACCAGGTGTACCACCAGCATCGCAACCTGCTGTTCTCGGTGGCCTACCGCATCCTCGGCACGGCGGCGGACGCCGAGGACGCGGTGCAGGACGCCTGGATCAAATGGTCGGCGGCCAACCGCTCGCAGGTGGCCGACCCGAAGGCGTATCTCACGCGGATCGTGTCGAATCTGGCGCTGGAACGGCTGCGCTCCACCCGGCACAAACGGGAGGCGTATGTGGGGCCGTGGCTTCCGGAACCCATCCTCACCGTCGGCGACACCGCCGATTCCGTCACGGACGCCGAGTCGGTGTCGATGGCGATGCTGGTGGTGCTGGAGACGCTGAGCCCGCTGGAGCGCGCGGTGTTCGTGCTGAAGGAAGTCTTCGGCTTCAGTCATGCCGAGATCGCGGAGGCGGTGGAGCGTTCCGAGGCCGCGGTGCGGCAGACCGCCCATCGTGCACGCGAGCACGTACAGGCCCGGCGGCCGCGCTTCGCCGCGGACCGGTCACGGCAGCGGGAGGCCACTGAGAAGTTCTTCGCGGCCGCGACGGGTGGGGACATCAACACCCTGATGGAGTTGCTGTCTCCGGACGTCACGCTGTGGACCGACGGCGGCGGCAAGGTCCGCCAAGCCCTGCGCCCGGTGGTGGGCGCGCAAACGGTGGCCTCCTGGTTCGCCGCCATCGGCACCGTTACCTACCAGGGCATCGAGCCTGCCGATATGCACGCCGCATTGGTCGAGATCAACGGCGGCCCGGGGCTGGTGTTCCGCGGACCGGACCGCGTGATCGCCACGGTCACCTTCGATTTCGACGCCGAAGGCCGTATCACCGCCCTCCACAATGTCGCCAACCCGGAGAAACTCCAGGCCATCACGGACGGCACCCCTCACGACGTCGCCACCCGGTAAATCAGGAGAGCACCGGCCACCCACCCCCGGTCGTCCGGCTGGTCACCGGCGCCCAGCCGCCGCGGGCGCCCCCGGGGGAGGGGCCGGTGACGTGGGACGGGACAGTGTGGCGATCCGGCCATGATTTTTTCCGTATCGCGAGTGGCGGACTTCCCCGCCTATGTACGATACGGCCGAAAAAGAACGCCATTTGGCATGATTCCTGTGGGGGGAATTCTTGAAGAGCCGTATAGCCGCCGCTGCGGTTGCCGTTGTCCTGGCCCTGGGGGTCGCCGGCACGGCGGAAGCGTCGACGACGCTGCCGCGCACGAACACCGCGCACAGGTGCGTGCACCACACCACCGGCGTCTGCGGGTGGAAGGCCGGGAAGAAGCCGGTGGACCGCTACGAGACCGCGCGCTGCAAGGACAACAGCCATTCCTACTCGCGCCACTCCAGCGGTACCTGCTCGCACCACCGCGGTGTGAAGTACTGGTGGAAGTGAGGTAGCCGCCGGTACGTAGTCACGGTTATGTAGCCACAGTTACTTGGTGGTGCGCCGCCCCCGTCTGCCATCCATGCGGACGGGGGCGGCGATGTGTGGGGCGGCCCAGAGCCGTGGGCCGGCCGCGAAAACTCGATTGTCAGTGGCCGGCTCTAGGGTGATCCACATGGAAGCCACGGCTCTGGAACAGAGACTGCGAGAGCATCCCGACGATGTCGCCGCATGGCGCGCTTACGCCGAGGTGTTGCGCGAACTGGTCGATTCCCGGGGGAAGTTGATCGAGTGGGAACAACGCGCATGCATGGCGGGCAAGGCCGCGCGCGAGCAACTGTCGTCTGACGTACAGAAGTTGTCCGAGGCGCACCAGGAGAACTGGGACGCGGAGCTACCGTCGGAAGTGACCGTCGAGGCGCGTCGGCACGGGTTCGCCACGAAGGTCTCCGTCGAATGGTCCGACGAGGCACCGGAGTTGATAGCAGCGGCCCTGCGCGCCCGCTTCGTGACCGCGTTGCGAATCAAGACGGGTGATGACCCGGAGGGCGAGGAGTGGGGGCACGAAGAGGAGCATTGGGACGAGAACGGGCCACTCATGCCGCCGCCCATCGAGGCGGGCGGTCTCGCCAGCCTGGACCTCGGCCGGCTCGTCGCACTCGACCTGTCGTACTTCCGCATCGGTGACCCCGGTGCCGAGGCCCTCGCGGCCGCGACCGGGAGCGGCCGGATCGAGACGTTGGACCTGCGGTACTGCGCCATCGGCGATTCCGGCCTGGCGGCCCTCACCGCATCCCCGCACTTCGCGGCGGTCCGGCGCCTGCACCTCCAGTGCAACGCGGTCACCGCGGAGGGCGTGCGCTCGCTGAGGGGTTTCCCGAACCTCACCGAGCTTGACCTCCGGTACAACCACCTCGGCGAGGACGGCGTTGACGCCCTCCTGGCGGCACCGTTCATCGGCTCGCTCAAGCGTCTGCTGCTGTACCGCGACGACGTCTCCGAGGCGGGCGTGCGGAAGCTCGCCTCCGCCCCTCAGCTCCCGACCACCCTGCGCAGCTACTGGAGGAGCGTGTGAGCACCGAGCTCCGCGACCGTTTCTTCGCCCTCTCGACCGGTGAGGCCACCGACGAAGAGGTCGCCCGCTACCGCTCCGAGGTCGACGCGACCGATACCGAGCCCACCGCAACGCTCGACGGGCTGTCGATTTCCTGGCACCCCACCGCGCGCCACAAGTCGGTGCGCTTCGTCGACGCCGAGCGCATCGACGCCGACCTGCGCGAGCTGTTCGCCCGGCCCAGCGAGGGCGCGCCGCACCTGGCCGCCGTCTTCGTCGATCCCCGCGAGCTGTCGTTCCGTACGTTCGAGAACATCGTTCCGCTGGACCACCTGTTTGCGGACGTCCCCCTTGACCTGGAGCTCGCCGAGCCCGTCGAGCTGGGGCCGGACGCGTACGCGCTGTCCTTGCGACTCCCGGATGCCGCCCGCGCCGGCCTCGAACGGCTCGACTCGCTCCACCTCTACGTCCCGCCGCTCAATGCCTCCTCGCGTGGCGGCGAACGCTTCATCTTCCACTCGGCGCTGCTCGCCGAGGCGCTCACCAAGGCAGTGTCGGCCGCGATGCCGGAGGCGGTGCTCGACGGCTTCTCGCATGTGAATCCGGTGTTCCGCTGCAATCGCTTCGAGCCCGGCGACAGCAACTTCCACCACCACCGTGATACGCCCTACTACGACGCCGCCCGCGGGCAGGTCTCCCGCCACACGGTGCTGCTCTATCTCACCGGGGGCTCCGCCGATCCCGCCCTGGACCTCGTCGGTGGGCCGGCGGTCTCCGAGATCGAGCCCCTGACCTGTGTGATCTTCGATCAGCGGTACGAGCACGAGGGCGCGCCCTACCGTGACGGCCGCAAAGTCTTCCTGCGTACCGAACTCGTCTTCAGTGAGCCGGACGTCACGCACGATCCCGAGATCGGCGCCCAGTTCAGCAAGGCCTGCTACTGGACCGGCGAGAGCGTCTTCGCTCCCGAGCTCGCCCGCCATGCCGACGCCTATTACGACCAGGTCGCCGCAGCGCATTGGAACGGCCTCACCCCCGGTGAGACCGGCGAGCCCTTCGTCCACAAACAGTTCCGCGGCGTGCATTTCCTCGCGAACGGCTATGACTTCTGGTTCCCGAAGAGCGACACCCTCTCGCTGACCGAATGCGCCGCGATCACGCTGCTCGACTACTTCAATTGCAAGATCGGCGACACGGCGTTCCGCGAGCTGTGCGACACGGCCGTCATCAAGGCCGAAGGCACTGACGGCACGTGGATTCCCCGCTTCCTCAAAGCCAAGCGTGCCGGGTCACCGACGTCGGCGGAGTCAGCCGAGTCAGCGGCTTCGTCGGACTCTCCACATCCGTCCCAGTCGCAGATACCGTCACCCTCGCCCGTCTCGTCGTTCGACAAGTCGGCCTTCTTCCCGGACGGGGAAGAAACGGACGATGTGTGCTGCCCCTTCCACGACTTCGGCAGGTTCGACGCCACGCGCTTCGACGAGATCGTCGATCTCTACGAGCGCGCTCAGACCTTCGCCAAGGCGCACATCATGCCGGCGCCGATCCTGATGCTCGGCGAAGACGTGGTCCTCGACCCGGAAAAGTTCGTGGTCCGGGGCAATCAGATACACATCCTCGGCAAAGAGCCGCTGACGCCCGTGAACTTCGCGGCCTGCTGGAATTCCGGTGGAACGCCGGACAACTACATCGACGTCGCGGCCACGGTCGGTGCGGCACACTTCCTCGTCCCGCCGATCCTCTTCAGCGAGTCGGACGACTGCTACCACCTTCAGTTCGACTTCTTCCGCAACACCTGGATGGTGCAGCACCAGCAGTCGACCGTGCCCGTCCCCATGATCCGTCGGATCGACGAGGGCGAGGCCGAGGAACTCGACGAGGAAGAGGCGTATCCGTGGATGGACGCCGTCGATCCCTCCCTGGTCACCGGCGGCTCCGATGGGTCCGCCCGTACCCCTTGGTGGGCCGACGACTCCCCACTCGTCGACGAGCTCTACGACCACCTCACCGAACGTGAGGACTACTACGACGATGAGGATGACGACAAGGACGACCAGGACGACGAAGACGACGAGGACGACAGGGAAGACGGGGACGACGACTAGGAGGGGGCGGGCGCGCCCTCCCCGGGACGGAAAGAACACGTATGGCGTGCCACCGGCGATGCACCCTTGCCGGGGCACGACATGGCACCTTCACTCCCCCTCGCGCTGCTCCATGAGGACGCGGAGAAGTCCCGGGAAGGCTTGCTCGAACTCGTCGCTGCGCAGGGCGTTCATGCGCGAAGTACCCGCGTAGCACTGCCTGATGAGGCCGGCCTCGCGCAGGACGTGGAAGTGGTGGGTGGCGGTGGACTTGCTGACCGGCAGGTCGATCGTGCCGCAGGCGAGCTCCCGGCGGGCGGCGTACAACTCACGGACGATCCGGCGGCGTATCGGGTCGACCAGGGCCTCAAGCACCTGCTGAAGGCTGATCTCCTGAATGTCCGGGTGGGGCGGGACCCGTTCCTGCCCGCTTCGTCGTGCTCCTGCCATCGCGCGTTGACCTCCCATGTTCGTGCCATGACGTCCAGCAAAGTATGACACTCATCAAAGTACGGCACGCATCGAAGTTTGACATCCGTCGTACCTTCCGCTTGAGTGAGGCCGCGCCTGTCGCCAACTCGCGTCGATGGGCCCATGGACAGGGGGATGCATGATGACCAGAGCAGTGCGGTTCCATGAGCACGGTGGCCCGGAGGTCCTGCGGCTGGAGGACGTGGAGGTCGGTGAACCCGGCCAGGGTGAGCTGCTGATCCGGGTCGACGCGATCGGCCTCAACCGTGCCGAGGTGCTGTTCCGCGACGGCAAGTACATCGAACCCGTAAGGAAGTTCCCCGCCCGGCTCGGCGCCGAGGCCGCAGGCGTGGTCGAGGCCGTAGGCGCGCACGTCACCGGATTCGAGGTCGGCCAGCCGGTCAGCGTGGTGCCCGCGTTCTCGATGAACGACTACGGCGTCTACGCGGAGCGCGCACTCGTCCCCGCGTCCGCGGTGGTACCCCGCCCCGACGGGCTCGACGCAGTCGGGGGCGCCGCGGTGTGGATGCCGTACCTGACCGCGTACGGGGCGCTGGTGGAGGTCGGCGGGATGCGCGCCGGGGACACCGTCGTACTGACCGCCGCCTCCAGCAGTGTCGGGCTCGCCGCGATCCAGATCGCCCACCGCGTCGGGGCGGTACCCCTCGCGACGACCCGCACCAACGCCAAGAAGGACGCACTGCTCAAGGCAGGAGCAGCCGACGTGATCGTCACTGACGAGGAGGACGTCGCCGCGCGAGTGCTCGACCTGACCGGCGGCCGGGGCGCCGAGTTCGTCTTCGACGCCATCGCCGGTCCCGGTGTCGTGGACCTGGCCAAGGCGGTCGCCCCGGACGGCACGCTCTTCCTGTACGGCGCACTGAGCGGCGAGCCGACCCCCTACCCCGGGTTCGAACTCGGCATGCCGGCCCTGAACATGCGCACCTACACCGTCACGCAGGAGACGACCGCCGACCCGGAACGCCTGCGCCGCGCCGTGGCGTTCGTCTCCTCCGGCCTGCGCACCGGTGCGTTCCGGCCGCTGGTGGACCGCACCTTCCCGTTGGACGACATCGCCGAAGCCCACCGGTACATGGAAGCGGGCACCCAGGTGGGCAAGATCGTCGTCACCGTCGACCACTGAGACACCACCCACGCCAGAATCAGCTATTCAAGATTGACTAGGCGCCCGCTGGCGCCCTACCCTCTCCCGCGTAGTCAAACTTGATGAGCTCTCCCTCCGCCTCGTCCGCCATGCGCGACGAGCGCCCAACAGCCTTGAAGAGGAGCCAGCGTGACCGTTCTTCCCCCGACCGGCTATGTCCCCACCACCGAGGATCGCGCGAGCCTGGATGCCTGGTTCGCGGAGTACGACGCCCAGAGCGCGAAGCGCAACATCGAGCGGATGGCCGAGATGGCGGTCTTCCCCCTGAATCTCGTGAGTGACGACGCAGCCGGCAACGGCCGTTCGGCGCAGTGGGACCGCGAGCAGTTCGTCGCGACGATGACCCATGTCATGGGCGACGGCAGCGAGGACATCGGGTTCGAGTCGACACGAACGCCGGTCTTCCTCTCCCCCGCCATCGCCGTGGTCTTCACGGACTCGACCATGACGATCCAGGGTGAGACCCAACAGCTGCGGTACGCCGACATCCTGCTCAGGCAGGACGGAAAGTGGGCGTTCCAAACGATGATCCAGGGCGGCTGGGGCGACAACCTGGCCTGACCTCGACCGGCGAAGGTGTCTGAGGCTGCTCACGAGGCCATTGGCCAGGCATTCACGCCTCTATGCGCAGCCAGGTGTCCCCCGTACGGAGCCACAGGACGCCGTCGCGGCCTTGGCCGCAGCGCATGACGACCCGTCCGGGCACGCGGAGCTTACGACGGCTGGTCACCGTCCAGGTGGGGGTGTTGGGGGCGTTGTGGCTGGTAGGGCCGGTAGAACCGGTGGTGTCGTCGAGCTCGGCGCGGATGAGTTCGACGGACCGCTGGTGGTGATTGCGGACGGTCAGCACGGCGCGATGGCCGCGGACGGCGAACCCGTCCGGGTGGGGAACAGGGCTGCGGTAGCTGGTCACTTCGCCGGTGGACGGGGTGATCCGGGTCAAATACGTGCCGGCTCCGCGTCCGCCGCCCGAGTACCACACCAGCCATACCCGTTCGCCCTCGGTGGCGGCGGTACAACCTTGCAACGGGTGGGCGGGGAGCCGCCCTTCGGGCTTCCATATCGCATGGCCCTCGGCATTCCAGCCGGCCATTCCGGCCGCTGACTCCGGGTGCCCGCCGTAGATGCCCTCGTCTCCGTAGGCCGCCCAGATTCCCCCGTGGCGGTCGGCGACCAGAGTGGTGAGGTCATCGCCGATGCAGAATTCGCCTTCGGGTTTCCCGGAGGGCGACAACACCACGGCGTTGGGTGTCCAGTCGCCCTCGGTCGCCCCCTCTTCGGTCTTGGTCCTGAAGGTGCGGCCGGCGGCCATGAGGAATCGCGATTCCGGAAGCAGGACCAGGTGGCTGGGCCGGATCGGGATGTTCTCCAACGGCGTGCGCCGCTCTCCCTCTGACGTGACGGTGACCAGCTCGGCACTGAACGGGGCTTCCGGCCGCCACCCGATCCACCCCTTGACGTAGCGAGAGCGGCTCAGATACCTCCGGTGAACCAACAGGACCGCCAGTTCCCCGGCGGGCCGTACGTTCCACCACAGGGCCCGCCACCCTCGCACGGCATCGTTGGCGGGCAGCCGCCAAACGCTGCGTATCGCGGCGTCGGAACGGGCAGTCACGGGCCGAAGATTCATGAGGAGACGCCTTGGGGACTCCAGGGGCTCACGCCGCCCGAAGAGCGTTACCTTACCCGGCCCACGACCCTCACCCGAGCCTGGTCCGCAAACCGACCGGCCGCCCCCTCCTCCCGCGGCTCATGCCTCGGTGGCGAAAGGCCGGACCACGGTGTCCGGGCCCGGGGACATGATGGTCTCGTGACCGTCCTCGAAGCGCACCCGATACGGCGGGCTGCCGTTTGCTCCCAGCACCTCGATGACCTCGGCGGTCCGGTCGCGCTGCCCGACGATGCGCCCGTGAATGAGCAATCTGTCACCTACGCTGACCTGCATGATCATGCCTTTCTGAAGACCGGTTCCGGCCCGCATGGCATCCCCGTAGCAGCACTCCGCTATGCACGGTGTCACCGGTTCGGACGTAGCGTCACTTTCCCGCGTTGCGTTCTCACGGCACGTTCTCGCGTCACGTTCTCGCCTCGCTTTCTCCGGGTGGGGCTGCAACGTCTGTGGCACTGGCACCCAGGGGGAGGCTGCTCCGCCGGGAGTGATCAGCGCCCGGTGAAGTGCGCGGTGGCGAGGACGCGGCCGTCGGTCGTGGTCAGGCGGGCGCCCGCGAGCGCGGAGGTGTTCACGGAGGTCGGGGCACCCCAATAGGCGTAGCCGCCGCGGAGGCTGAAGGTGCCGAGTCGGACGGTGGTGCCGTCGGTACGCTCCAGTGTGCAGATGACCTTCCCGCTGTACCGGATGCCGGCGTCGGCGAGGTCGACGGACATGAAGACCCAGCCGCGCGGTCCGGGGTGGGCGTAGATTTCGCCGACCGGTTGGCGATGGTCCGTACCGTCCGCGGTCAGGTTCGCCCGTAGCATTCCCGCCGCGGTCTGGACGGGCGGCGCGGGGCCGGCGGCCAGGTTTTCGATGGCCGTACCGACGGCCCAGCCGCCGAACCCGAAGCCCAGCGCGATGACGGCCGCCGCGGACGCGACCCGTAGCCGTACGCCTCTGCGGACCCGGGTGGGCCGAAGCGCGGCGCCGCGCGCGGTCTCGCGTCCGTCACGTGCGGCTTGCGCCTGGGTCAGCCGCCGCGCCACCCGGGTTTCGAAGCCGGCCGGCGGCTCCCTGCGGGGCAGGAGGGACAGCAATCCGTCGCCGACGAGGGCGAGCTGCTCGATGTACTCCCGGCAGTCCGCGCAACGGTCCAGATGAGCGGCCGCCTCGGCCCGCTCCCGGCCCGAGAGGACGCCAAGGGCCAGCTCGGCACCGGTCTCGTGCAGCTGTTCGCAGGTCAGGTCCTTGTTCATGGCCGCCTCATTCATGGCCGTCCCGCTTCGGAGACGCGGGATGCGGATCGGCGGGCTTCGGGGCTTCGGAATGTGTCGGGTGCGGAGGGGCGGGATTCGGGGCTTCGGAATGTGCCGGGTGCGGAGGGGCGGGGTTCGGCGAGGTGAGAGTGGTGCGTAGTTTGCCCATGGCGGTCCGGATCCGGGTCTTGGCGGTGCCCAGGGGGATGTGTTCCCGGTCGGCGACCTGCTGAGCGGTCATTCCGTAGATGCCCGCCATCACCAGGGCACGGGCCTGCTCGCGCGGCAACTGCGCCACCGCGGCCCGCAGGGCGGCCGACGCCTCGTCTGCGAGCGCACGTTCCTCGGGGGTGTCGGTCACCGCGCCGAGGAGCGCGTCGAGGTCTTCGGGGGCCACCGGCTCCGGCCGACGCGATCGGACGGCGTCGATGGCGAGGTTGTGGGCGATGGTCGTCAACCAGGTCGTCACCGATCCGCGGCGTGAGTCGTAGACCTGCGCATGCCGCCACGCACGCTCGAAGGTCTGCTGGGCGATGTCCTCGGCGAGCTGCGGATCACGGGTGACCGCGAGCGCGACGCCGAAGACCGTGTGCTGGAATCGCCGTACGAACGTGACGGCGAGCTCCGGATCCCCCGTGGCCAGGCCAGCCAGCAGCGCCTCGTCGGGGATGCGTCCGACCGGGAGCTGCAACTTCTGCATACCCTTGTGTACGGTCCGCCCCGACCAGGGGATTGCCCTGCGGTTACGGAAGACCACGCACTCATTCTCTCTCGGGGTAACGGCTCCGTTGGCGCGGTCACGACATGCCTGTGCGGTCACGACGTACGGGCGCGGTCACGACGTACCGGCTGTGGCTACCCAGCGTGCACGGACGCGGTGGGTCGGGTGACCTCGGCAGGCGGGGTCCGCGTCTTCGCGACGCCGCACCAGGCGATGAAGGTGATGATGAAGGCCACTTCGGCGACCATGCACAGTACGCCGTAAGGGGGGTCCCAGCCTTCTTCCTGGTAGTTGGGCAGCCCGACGGTACGGGACAACGCGAAGCCGAGGACCATGCCGCCGCTGACCAATGTGCCGAGCAGCCACGCCGGTACGGGGTTCCGCCGCGCAAGACCTGCCGCAGCGACGAGCAGCGCCACACTGCCGATGAGGAACAGGATTCCCATGTACGGCACTTCTTTGAGGTGTTCGGGGACGATGAGGAGATGAGCTACCGCGCTGAGGAGCGCGCAGACGGCGGCAACTCCTCGCAGCGAAGCCTCAGCTGGGCGAGAAGGCATCGGGACCTCCCGGAAGCGTCTGGTGTCTGTTTCTGTGTCGGTGTCTGTTTCTGTGTCGGTGTCTGTTTCTGTGTCTGTTTCTCTGTCTGGGGACCGTGGCTGGGGTCTGGGTCTGGTGTCTGGGTTCGGTGTTGCCTGGTGTACGTAACGAGCCTGGTGAATGGTTCATGATCGGCGGCGATGTCTGGACCGCCACTCCGCGTCGGCCGTGTGGCAGCACACCGTCCAGTACCGCTGCGAGTTGGGCGAGTGAAGGCCGGGCGCCCGGGTCGGGGGACAAGCAGCTGTCGATGGCCGTGGCGAGGGAGTGGGGCAGTCTCCGGTGGGTGCTGACGGACGGGGCTCGTTCGTCGAGCTGCGGGTACCGGTCGGGGCCGGTACCGGTGTCGGTGCCGGTATCGGTGCCGCTGTCGGCATAGGTCTCGGTGTCGGCGAAGGGGACATCGCCCGTGACGGCCTCGTACAGCGTGCTGCCGAGGCCCCAGACGTCGGTCGCAGGGGTGAGCAGTCCGCCGCGCGCCTGCTCGGGGGCGAGGTAGCTGACGGTGCCGAGGCCTGGCGGGGCGGGGCCCGGTGGGCGGGCGATGCTCAGGTCGAGGACCTTTGCGCGCCGGCAGCCGACCACGATGTTGGACGGCTTGATGTCCAGGTGCAGCAGGTCCTTGCCGTGCAGGTAGTGGAGGGCCGAGCACAGGTGCAGGCCGAGCAGGGCGAGGTCGTTGGTGGCCAGGCGGCGCTGTCGGCGCTCGACGAGGTGGGCCAGGGTCTCGCCGGTGAGGGTCTCCAACACGACGTACGGTTCCGGGGTTTCGCCCGTTTCGTAGGCGCGGACCAGGTGTGGGTGGGTGAAGGTCTGGAGCCAGTGGCCCTCTTGCAGCAGTCGCTCGCGCAGCCTCTGCTCGCCTTGTCGGTCCGGGCGCAGCACCTTCACCACGCATCGGCACTCCCGCTCCTGACTCCAGGCGTCGTAGAGGTCCAGCCAACCGGTGCGGCAGAGGTGGGCAAGGACCCCGTAGCCCGGGGCCACAGTCGTCCCGGCCGTCAGCGGCGGGGTTTCAGGGGGCGGCGTACGGCTCATTGCAGCACCTCGGCCATCGGCTGGTCGCCGGGCCCGTGCAGCCAGTAGAGCCGGGCGTACGACGCGCTGCGGCCGAGCAACTGGTCGTGGGTGCCGTGGTCGGCGATGCGGCCGTCCTCAAGGAGCACGATCTGGGTGGCGTCGCGGACGGTGAGCAGGTTGTGGGAGATGAGGATCGTGGTGCGTCCGCTCATCAACAGACGCAGTGGTTCGAGGATGCGCCGGCCCGATTCCGCGTCGAGGCCGGTGGTCGGCTCGTCGAGGATGAGGAGGGGAGCGTTACGGATCATGGCGCGGGCGATCGCGAGGCGCTGCCGCTGTCCGCCGGAGAGCAGCCGGCCGCGCTGGCCCACCACCGTGTCGTAGCCCTCGGGAAGTTGGCTGATGAAGCCGTGTGCGTCCGCGGCGTGAGCGGCCGCGACGATGTCGTCCTCGCTCGCGTCGGGGCGGCCGTAGGCGATGTTGTCACGCACCGTGCCGTGGAAGACCAAGGTCTCCTGGAGCAGTACGGCGACGTTGTTCCGTAGGTCGTCCAGGCGCAGATCGCGGAGGTCGTTCCCGTCGAGGCGGACGGTTCCGTGGTCCGGGTCGTAGAAGCGGAGCAGCAGCTTGGCGACGGTCGACTTCCCGGCTCCGCTCGCCCCCACCAGTGCCAGGGTCTCGCCCGGGGCGACGCCGAAGGAGACGCGGGAGAGGGCCGGCCTGGTCGTCCCCGGGTACCGGAAGGAGATGTCGTCGAACCGGATCTCACCGCGCGCGTGGCCGAGTTCCCGAGGGGTCGTGGCCTGGACGACCTGGGGCCGCTGGTCGAGCAGTTCGATGATCCGCTCCGCGGCGGCGGACGCCGAGTAGAAGGTGTTGCTGAGGCCGGAGATGCCGCGGATCGGGCTGTAGAGCCTGCTCAGCAGGGTGAGGAACACCATCAGGCCGCCCAGGGTGAGGCGGCCCTGGGTCAGCTCCCAGGTGCCCAGGGCCATCACGAGCAGCGCGCCGGCCAGCTCGATGACGTCGATGACCGTGGCGTACACCGCACCGATACGGGCCGACGCCATGGCCGCCCGGAACCGGCCGAGGTTCTCGCGCTCGAACCGGCCGTGCTCCCACCGCTGCCGGTTGTACGCCTGCACGAGAACGATGTTGCCGAGGGCCTCCTCGGTGACCGCGCTGACCGAGCCGCTGCGGCGCCGCCGCTCCCGCGACGCGGCCTTCACCCGCCGGGAGAAGCGTCGGGCGGTCCACCAGAACAGCGGCGCGATGACGAGGGCGAGGACGGTCAGCTCCCACCGGAGGTAGAAGAGCACGCCGAGGAAGATCCCGAGCCGCATCACCTGGGCGATCGCGTTGACGATCCCGGAGAGCAGGAACGTCTCGACCGCATCGACGTCCCCGGTCACCCGGGAGAGCACGTCCCCGAGCCGCCGCCGCTCGAAGAATCCCAGGGACAGACCTTCGACGTGGCGGAAGAGATCGGACCGCAGGGCCAGCAGGAAGCGCTCACTGACCCAGGTGGAGGTCACCTCGTCGGCGAAGGCGAGGACGCCGGCGAAGAACGTGAAGGCGAGGTAGGCGAGGGCGATCGGCAGGAGGAGGTGCAGATTGCGCGGGACCAGCATGTCGTCGATGACGATCTTGAAGAGCCAGATCTCGGCCGCGTCGACGACGGGGCCCAGCACGACGAAGGCCAGGATCACCACCAGCCAGCGCCGCCCGCCCCGCGTGTACGGCCAGAAGCGCCGGAAGACGTCCCGCAGGGCAACTGGCGGAGCGGGCTCGACGATGCCGCCCGTGCTTCCGTCCGCCTTTGCTGCGCATCCGGTTCCGCTTGTGGTCCCGTCCGTGGTTCCGTGGGGGGTCCCGTCCGTGGATCCGTAGGAGATCCCGTCGGTCAACTTGGCGGAAGAGCGCAGGGGAGGGTGCTCGGAAGGACGCTCCGGAGGGCGCGCCTTATCCTTTCCCCCGCCTTCGCCTGGCGCGCCACCGGGGGAGGAAGCGATCGGCCGCGCGCTGCTCATATCGCCTCACTCCTCAGCCTCGCCGACTGATGCGGCCGGGCGAGGGCCCGGCCGCCGACAGTCAGCAGGAGTGTTCAGCACCTACCTTCATCCATGGCCCCTGTCGTGACCACGGTGTCCTCCGTGACGCCGGTGCCGACGCCGACGGCGATCGTGGTCGTCATCGTCCGTGTCCCTGCGCCTGCCCGTCGTCGAGCGGTCACGACGGCTGTGGCTCAGCGCGGGAGCCAGGTTTTCGAGGACTCCCATGCTCTTCCCTTCTCGGTCCCCCTCCGCAAAGCCCCCCTCGAACCATCCATCAATCACGTATACGGAGGAAAGTTGAAAAGGGATTCAACCGGCGCCTGGGCCGACGATTCAGGAATCGAGGACGGCGGCGACGGCCTCGATCTCCACGAGCTGGTCGTGGTAGCCGAGCACGGTGACGCCCATCAACGTGCTGGGAACGTCGTGGTCACCGAACGCGTCCCGCACCACCTCCCACGCGGCGACCAGGTCCTCCTGGCGGTTGGAGGCGACCAGGACGCGGGTGCTGATGACGTCGTGCAACTCCGCCCCGGCGTCGGCCAGCGCGGTCCGCAGGTTCTCGACGGCCTTGGCCGCCTGCCCGGCGACGTCCCCGATCGCCGCGGTGGAACCGTCCTCGTTCAGCGGGCACGCCCCGGCGAGGAAGATCAGCCGGGACTCGGCGGGGGCCGTGGCCGCGTAGGCGTACTCGGCGACATCGGACAGGGAGGCGGAACGGATCAACGTGACGGCACGAGGCACGGACATTCCTTTCGCGGCGTGTGCAAGGCGTCCATGACCCTGTCAAAGATGCGTTCCACATTCGACGCATTTTCCCGGCCTGCTGACCGCCGTCGGACCCGACCGACCACACGACGAGAGCCGGCAGCACCACGACGCTCGGCCGCCGGGCAGAGCGCCACCATCATCCCGTACGCAGTCACCCACGGACTCGGCAGGGTGGGGTAAAGGCGCGGTAAACCGCGGCGTACGCTCCGGGCATGAGCGAGCGAAGAGCGCTACTACGGCGCATACGCGTGTGGCTGGTCATCTTCATCATCTGCCTGGTGCTGAGCGGGCTCACGGCCTTTCCCCTCGTCACCGAACTGCACCTGGTCCACGGCGCACTGACGTCCTGGGCCTCATCCGTCGGCGAGACGCTCCCGGGGCTCGCCGACTGGATCGAGCGCGTTCGCGACGGCCTGGACGCCACCGACGCGAAGTACCCGTTCGTGCTGTACGGCACCGACTGGCTGGCCTTCGCCCACCTCGTCATCGCCGTCGCCTTCTACGGGCCGTACCGCGATCCCGTGCGCAACATCTGGGTCATCGAGTTCGGCATGATCGCCTGCGCCGGAATCATCCCGCTCGCCCTCATCTGCGGGCCGGTCCGCGGGATCCCCTTCTGGTGGTCGGTCCTCGACATGTCGTTCGGCGTGTTCGGCGTGCTCCCGCTGCTCCTCGTACGCCGCCTGATCAAGCGCCTGGAGCAACACGACCGAGCTCCCGGCGCGCAGCCCGTCCCCGCCTGAGGTATTGCCCCCTCACCCAAACCGAGGCGCATAGCTGAACGCCGGGCAGGGCAGGCGAAGTAGAGCGAGAGGCTCAACCCTGGAGGGCGGGGTGTGCGACGGGTGCTGGAGATGTCGCCCGTTGCACACTCCCGCCCTCGACCGCCGGGCGGACCTCAACCGGCTTGGCCAACGGCGGTGGTTCGGTCAGCGCAGATAGTCCTCGATCACGTCCGCGCCACGGGCGGCGCCGCCGCTCTCCCGGACGACCTTGCGCATCCGGTCGAGGTTGGCGCGTACCGTGGGGTCGGAGGCGACGCGGGCGACCGCGGCACGCAACGACTCAGCCGTCACCGTCGCAGCGTCCAGTTGCTCACCCAGCCCCAGTTCCTGCACGCGCCCGGCGTTGGCGGCCTGTTCGGGCATCTGGGGGACGGCGATCAGACCGACCCCGTAATACAGCGCCTCCATCGTGGAGTTCATGCCGGTGTGGGAGACGAAGGCGTCCGCATGACGGAGCACCGCCGGTTGCGGAAAGCGGGGGCGTACATCGATGGTGGGCGGAATATCGCCGAGGTCGGCGAGGTCTACGTTGCCCACGGTCATGGCCACTTGGTACGGGCCCTGACCGAATGCCTCGATGCATGCGCGGTAGAACTCGGGACGGTCGTTGAAGACCGTACCCAGCGAGATGAACAGCACGGGGGCGTCGGGGTCGGCCGGCGACCACGGTTCGTCCTGCTCGCGGCTGCCCAGCGAGGGGCCGATGAAGTGGAAGCGTTCGTCGAAGGAGTCCCCCGCCGGCTGGAACTCCCGCGGTATGAACACCAGGTTGAGCTTCTCCGTCACATCCATGAGGTGTTGCGGGTCGAGCTCAACACCGTGCTCGGCAGAGAATTCCGCACACTCGGGGCCGAGGGCCGCGGCGAAGGGATTGGTGAGGGCGTGGGAGTCGGTATTGGCCTTCGAGTCGGTGTTGGTGTGCGAGTCGACGTTGGCGTCGGAGTCGGTGTGGTCGCCGCCGCCGTGGCTCTTCATGAAGTTGGCGAAGAGAGAAAACGTCTCGTTGGAGGCGAAGTTGGGTATGCAGCGGACGGCGGGAATGCCCAGCTTCTCGGCGACGACGCGGGCCGACCAGTTCATCGCGTCGTAACAGATCGCGTCCGGCAACTCGTTCAGGCAGTGCTCCTGCAGCACGGGGTAGGCCGCGCGCATCGCCGTGAACATGTGACGCATGAAGGTCGCGATCTCCGCGGGACCGAACTCGCGCGGTGGCGTCAGCATTTCCCATGACGGCAGCTCCACCCAGCGCGCGCCCGCCCGGATGACCGCTTCGGAGTGTTCCGCGCTGGTGGCGTAGTCCACTCGGTGTCCCCGCCGCACGAGTTCCTCGACCAGCGGGAGGGTGGGGTTGACATGCCCGTGCCCGGCAAGGGTCACGAATAACAGGTGTTTCGGCATATCGCACATTCTACCGAGGCCGCAATTTCCGCCTGCGCTGGGGCGGATGGTCGATCAGCCAGTCGGTTGGTCGGAGAGTCGGGCGGGCGGAGAGTTTCGGTCGGTCGGAGAGTCGGTCGGGCGGGCGGTCGGTTGCAGCGAGGGTGGCGGCCTACGGGTGCTTCGGCCGCGTCGTGCCTAGCTCGGGCTCGCTTTCGATGATGTGAGATGGCGTGAGACGCTGAGTCGATGCAGAGCGACGCCCATGAGTGGGAATCGGCCCTTCGCGCGGAAGGTGCCGAACCGATTGGCCCCGAGGGCCTCACCGTTGGCCGGACGGCTGCGCTGGTCGGGGTCAGCGTGAAGACGCTGCACCACTGGGACGCGATCGAACTCGTCCGCCCGAGCGGCCGCACCTGGGCCGGCTACCGGGTCTATTCCGGCGACGATGTCGCCCGTATCCACCGGGTCCTGGTGTACAGGGAGCTTGGGATTCCGCTCGCCGACATCGGACGGATCCTGGACGACCCTGCCACCCATGCGCGCGACCATCTGCGCCGGCAGCGGTCACAACTCGTGGAGCGCATTTCCCGCCTGCAGAAGATGGTCGACGCAGTCGATCGCATGATGGAGGCGTCCAAGACGGGAATGCGATTGACTCCGGAGCAGCAGGTCGAAATCTTCGGTGCCGACTGGCAGCCCGCCTGGGTGGAGGAGGCCGAGGAACGCTGGGGCGAGAGCGCGCAGTGGGCGCAATACGCCGAGCGGGCAGCCGATATGACACCGGAGGACTGGAAAAGGGTCGCGGTCGCGACGGATGCCCTGAACGCAGACCTCGCCGCCGCGTGCCGTGCCGGCGTCGCCCCGGGTACCGCCGAGGCGAATGCCCTCGCGGAGCGACACCGCGCGCTGATCTCCACGTACTTCGACTGTCCGCACGCGAGGCAGGCGTGTATCGGGCGGCTGTACGTCAGTGAACCCGGCTATGCCGAGTACTACGACGCGCTCGCCCCGGGCCTGACCGTCTGGCTGCGCGACATCATCTTCGCCAATGCCGAGACCCACGGCGTCGACCCGGAATCCGCGACCTGGGAATGACCTCTCTTCGACCTGCGTGCGCCGGGCGGCCTGAGTGAGGTGCTGAGCCGCTGCGGTGGTGCGCTGAGGCGCTTGAGCCATGCGCTTGGCCGCTTGAGCGGTGCGCTGAGCTTCGCACGCCGAGGTTCCCGCGGCACAGGTGACGACAACGTGCCGTAGGGGACTACACGCCACAGTAAGAACCAAACGCCACAACGGTTAGCACACACCTCATGAGGCACACATGCCACAGTGGAGGTATGTGCGGTCGATACGTTGCCACGCGCAGCCCGCAGGATCTGGCCGGGCTGTTTCACGTCAGCCGGTGGAACCCGGAGCAGCTGCTCGCGCCGAGCTGGAACGTCGCGCCCACCGATGACGTGTGGGCGGTGCTGGAACGCCCTGATCGGCAGACGGGCGAGGTGGCGCGGCAGCTGCGGGCGCTGCGATGGGGGCTGGTGCCGTCCTGGGCGAAGAGCGTGGACGTCGGCGCGAAGATGATCAATGCGCGGATGGAGACCGTCCACGAGAAGCCGGCCTACCGCCGCGCCTTCGCCAAGCGCCGCTGTCTGCTGCCCGCGGACGGCTTCTACGAGTGGCAGGCGGTTCCCGTGGAAGGGAGGGCCAAGCCGCGCAAGCAGCCGTACTTCATCAGCCCCGAGGACGGGCAGCCGATGGCGATGGCGGGTCTGTACGAGTTCTGGCGCGATCCGGGCGTGGCCGACGACGATCCGGCGGCGTGGTGGACGACCTGCACCATCATCACCACCGAGGCCACCGATGCGGCCGGCCGGGTGCACCCTCGTATGCCGCTGGCCATCGCCCCCGCCCACTACGACGCCTGGCTCGACCCCCTCCACCAGGACCCCGACGAGCTACGCGCCCTCCTGACCACCCCCGCCGACGGCCACCTCAACGCCCGCGCGGTCTCCCCCGCCGTCAACGACGTCCGCAACAACGGACCCCACCTGCTGGAGGACGCACCGGACGACCGGAGTGATTCGGGCGGTTCGGGCGACCGGGGCGGCTCGGGTGGCGGGGACGGCTCGGACGGCTCGGGCGACGGGGACGGCTCGGCCCGCGGGGACGGCTCGGGCGGCTCGGGTGCGTGACGCTCTGCGGGTCGGAATCTGCCTGTGCGCGAACCCGTCCCACTGACTCGCCACCCGGCACCCGCCGCCCGCGACCCGGCACCAGCCGCCCGCCACCCGCCACCCCGCACGTCAGCCGTGTCGATCACCCCCGTCCCGTCCTGCCGCGGGAAGGCTTCAGGGATGGTCCCCTCCGTACTGCATGCGCTGTCGATCGCCGGTTCCATGACCTGGGAGATCACCTGGGCCCTGATCCTGGGCTTCGCCCTGTCCGCCGTGGTCCAGGCAGTCGTCCGCAAGTCCACCGTGGTCTCGTTGCTGGGCGATGACCGGCCCCGCACCCTCGCGGTCGCCGCCGGCCTGGGCGCGGCGTCCTCCTCGTGCTCCTACGCCGCGGTCGCGCTGGCCCGCTCCCTGTTCCGCAAGGGCGCGCACTTCACCTCCGCCATGGCCTTCGAGATCGCCTCCACCAACCTGGTCATCGAGCTCGGGGTCATCCTCGCGCTGCTCATGGGCTGGCAATTCACGGCCGCGGAGTTCGTCGGCGGGCCCGTCATGATCGTCGTGCTGGCCGCACTGTTCCGCCTGCTGCTACCTGACGGGCTCCTGCGGCGGGCGCGCGGGCAGGCCGAACGCGGCCTGGCCGGCTCCATGGAGGGCCACGCCGCGATGGACATGTCCGTACGGCGCGAAGGCTCCTTCGCCCGACGACTGCTGTCCGGTGAGGGCCTCACCGCCACGAGCCATGTGTTCGTCATGGAGTGGGCGGCGATCTTCCGGGACCTGGTGCTCGGCCTGCTCATCGCCGGTGCCATCGCCGCCTGGGTACCGGACGCGTTCTGGCGCAGCTTCTTCTTCGAAGGCCACCCGCTGGCCGCCAAGCTGTGGGGACCCGTCATCGGCCCGCTGGTCGCGATCGCCTCGTTCGTCTGCTCGATCGGCAACGTCCCGCTCGCGGTCGTGCTGTGGAAGGGCGGCATCAGCTTCGGCGGTGTCGTCGCCTTCATCTTCGCTGACCTGCTGATCCTGCCGATCCTCAACATCTACCGGAAGTACTACGGCGCCAGGATGGCCCTCTTCCTCCTCGGCACCTTCTACCTCGCCACCGTCATCGCCGGCTACGCCGTCGAGTTCGCCTTCGGCGGCCTCGGCCTCATCCCCGACCAGTCCGACGCCAAGGTCCCTATGGAGGGCGTCACTTGGAACTACACGACCTGGCTCAACATCGCCTTCCTCCTGCTGGCCGCCGCCCTCCTCATCCGCTTCTTCCGTACCGGCGGACGGGACATGCTCCGCATGATGGGCGGCGGTGCCGGATCAGCCTGACGAGCCGGACGAGCGGGTGAGTTCGATGAGCCGGAGGAGGGGAGAAGCTCGATGAGCCGGGCGAGGGATGGGCTCGATGAGCCGGGTGGGCCAAGGCGACCGGTTGCAGTGCTCTTCTCGGACGGCGTCGCCGCTCAGTGCCGGCTGTTGAGGAACCCTATGGCGACCGCTCCCCACCAGCACATTTGAGACACCGCCGCGGTGGCGGCGCCCCACCACAGGGTCCGCGGCCTCAGTGCTGGTGCCGCAGGACGCGCGGTTGCCGCCGGGCGGGCCAGGTGCCGGGCGAGGACCCGGGCCTGGAGACCGTTGAGGGTGAGGACGAGGACCAGGGCCAGCTTGGTGCGGGTGAGGGCGGAGCCGAGGTCGGGGTGGAGCAGGGCGCCGCTGCCGACCAGGCCGGCGAGGCCCGCCCAGACCGGCGGGTGGAGCCGGTCGGCCGTGGTGAGCGCTTCGGCGAGGGTGCATCTGCCGGTCAGCCACAGCAGACCGTAGTAGTCGATCACCAGGACCGCGCCGAATCCCAGCGCCATGGAAGCCAGGTGGACGAAGAGTGCCGCCGTGTGCAGAGCCGGGTCGGGGTGCAGGTGGGCGGAGGCCCACAGGCAGAAGGTGAGGGCGAGAGCGGCCAGCAGGCCAGCGGCGCCGACGGCCCACCACGAGTCGTGCAGCCGCAGCCGTGGGGAAGGATCTGCGGTGGTGGTTGCGGACAGCGATGGCACGTCGAGCTCCAGGCGGGAAGGACAAGTAACGAAGGTAAGGCTTACCTAATGCCATGGGTTTCGGTCAACGTCAGCGGGCCGGAGAGGAGCCGCACCGCCCAAAGCGTGGCCGCACCGAGACATGGCCGATATCTGACTTACCGACAGCCACCCCAGGCGTCTGACCTGCGAGCAGGTCCCGCTCTGACTACGTAGCCCCTTATCTCCATGTCCGGCATATCCACATTCTGCGCCTGGGAGGTGGCCGGCCCAGTAGCCGGCCTCGGTCACCTCGGGCGGGCCTCCATCTGCGAGAACGGTCGCTGTCAGTGGTCGCCCCTACAGTGTCCGCATGGTGCCTGAGACACAGCCGGAAAACTCCCCGCAGGAGCTGCTTCAGCAGTGGATCGGCGATCTGCCGTATCAGCTGCTGTTGCTGGAGAAGGTGTTCCTCGGCAGGAGCGTTCCCTTCGACTACTCGCCCGAGTCGCTGGAGACTTTGGAAGCTCGCCTGCTGGAGCACCACGACTCCGTTCAAGCGCCCGAGAAGCGGGCGGAGTTCGTGGAAAGTGCGACGGCCTATCTCGGTGAGGTCCTGCTCGGCATAGCGGGCGGTGGTTGGGGCTGGAACACCCGGCCGGTCGACGACCGCCCGGGGCAGCCGGTCATCTGGCCGGACCCGGACCTCGAACTCTCGCCCGTTGCACCGCGGTTGCTGATAGCGCACGCCCTCCGGGTCCGCACCGGTACCGCGTTCGCCCATGAGGTGGAGCGGCTGCGGGAAGCGGTGTCCGCACTGCAGGACGCGGTTCCGGGGTGGAAGCCGGTCAAGGAGCACACACCGCGGGTGGACCCCACGGTGCCGATGCCTGAGGATCCGGCGCTGACCGCCTGGCTGGACGAGCGGAGCAAGGCCCTCTCCGCGTGGGCCGAGGACGCGTTCAACGGAGCTTGGAGACGGAACTTCCACCCCGACACATTGGACTGGCTGGAAACCGTGATGCGGCAACGGTTCGCCACGGTGGAGGAGTTCGACGCCGCCCGGGACGATCCGTTTGTGCAGGGCGCCTGCTGGTACCTGGGCGAGGTGATTCGCCGCGTCAAGGGCGCGGTGTGGCAGTACATACCGTTCGATCCGGATGCCGGGCCGGGGGCCCCGGGGTCGCGGGAGAGCCCGTGGACCGAGGTGCCGTTCATCGACCAGCCGGACAAGCGGGTCGGGGGCGTGGCGATTCCGCTGGGGTGCCTGCGGGAGCTGTTCCTTGAGGAGAACGGCCTTGCGGAGGACAGCCTCCAGGACCTGCTGATCTGGTTCAGGGCGACCTCGTACGCGCAGGTGGGAGCGCTGCTGGCGCGGATGGGCATGGTGTCGCAGGAGAAGGTCGACCGCGTCCTCGCCGAGGACGCCGACTTTGCGCACCATGAGCTGCCACCCCATGAAGTGCCGGACACACTCAAAGCGTTCGGTGTGGCGATATCGGCCCACGGGGATGATGTCGACGACCTTGAGGGGAGCTATGCATGGTTCCTGACGGAGGCTGAGGCGCTCACCGAAGGCGCGGTCACCATCACCGACGTCCAGCTGCGTGAGGACGAGGAGCTCGGTGAGGTCCTGGAGTTCAAGCGCAACGGTGTTCTGGTGACCCAGCAGACCGAGCATGAGTCGGACGACTACCTGGACCATCTGGCGATCCTGGAGTTCATCGATCACCTCGATCCCGACCCCGAGGACGACCCACGCCGGTTCTACGTGGTCCAATTCGTGCGCATCCGGGAAAGCAACTACGACTCGTATTACCTTTTCGCCACGCCTGAACAAGCGACCGTACTGGAGAAGCAGCTCGGCCTGGAACTGCACTGAACGATCGGAACTTCATGCACGGCAGGCACCCGCAGGGCCTTCGGCAAGCGTCTCGGCCGACGGCCTATGAAGGCATCTTCCGGGTGCGCAGCCGGAGTTGTACCTCCTTCTCCTGATCACCGGAGGCCGAGCCGACGTCCTGGACGGCGAATGTGCGGGCCAAGCCCGCGTGCAGGCGGTGTACCGCCTGGTAGCCGCCCTGCAGGGTGACCGTCACCGGCTCGGTCAGCCGGCGCGGCTCCACCTCGGCGGGAGCCTCCGATACGTCAACGGACGCTGCCCATACCGTCGGCTGACTGCCGGGTGAGCCACGAGGCACGTCCTCGGTCGCCCGGTTGGAGGTGAACAGCGCGTTCAGCGCGCCGAACACCGCGTGTGCGTCCTCGGCCCGGCAGTCGGTGACCTCCACCTGGACCTGGGCCGCCTGCTGACGGGCCTGCGCGCTGGCCTCTGAGTCCCTCATCGCCGTCTCGCGCCTCCTTTGCCTATGGGAAACCGTTCCGCCGGTGCGCGTACCCGATCAGGCTCCACCTACAACTGGTGGTGCAGCCGACGGAACCGCCTGACCCTGCGGCCGGAGGGGCCGTGGCGAGTGGCTGTTCCTGGTCGCCCTCGCGGTGCCGGTCGCCGTCGCGGTGCCGGTCGCCGTCGCGGTGCCGGTCAGCGTTGTCTGGCCGGGCGGACGACGATTTCATTGACGTCCACGCCGGGTGGCTGGCCGATCGCGTAGGAGATGGCGTCGGCGATGCTGCTCGGCGGGATGGAGTCCGCTCGGTATGCCTGCATCGCCTCCCGGGCGGCCTCGTCGGTGATCGAGTCGGCCAGTTCGGATTCCACGACACCTGGGGAGACCGTGGTGACGCGGATGCTCGGTTCGAGTTCGAGGCGGAGGCCCTCGGTGAGAGCCCAGGCGGCGTACTTCGTGGCGCAGTAGACGGCACCCGTGGGCACCACCTGGTGGGCGCCGATCGAGGCGACGGTGATGAAGTGGCCGCTGCCCTGACGCTGGAAGTGGGGCAAGGTGGCGACGATCCCATGGAGGAGGCCGCGTACGTTCACGTCGATCATGCGGTCCCAGTCATCGGCCTGGAGGGCGTCGAGGCGGGAAAGGGGCATGATTCCGGCGTTGTTGATGATGACGTCGATCCGGCCGTGCCGTTCGGCGGCAGCGTTCGCGAAGGCGGTGACGGCCCCCCGGTCGGTCACGTCGAGGCGGCACACATCGGCCTTGCCGCCGGCGGCCTCGATCTCCTGCGCGACCTCGACCAGTCGGTCCTCGCGACGGGCGCCGAGTACTACGTGGTGGCCCTCGCGGGCCAGGCGTTGCGCGGTGGCACGGCCGATGCCGCTGCTCGCGCCGGTGATGAGGATGACTTTGGACGGGGTGGAGGACTTCGGGGCTGCGCCCGGCACGGGCTCGGGGGTGGCTTCCGGCGCGGCTATGGCGGCTCGGGTTTGTGGCGCGGGCATGCGTTCTCCTGAACGGGCGGGGGGGGTGGGTGTGGTGGAGCGGTGGGTGGGGTGGAGCGGTGGGTGGGTTGCAGCGGTTGGTGGGTGGGGGCACGGCGGCATGGCGCATCGGCGGAGCCATCAAGGCCGATGCGCGGGAGGAACTGGAATCAGCGCGTGCGCGGATCCACGTCGACGGCCGGCTCGGCCACAGACTCCGGTTCGGCCACGGACTGGACGGCCGGTTCAGCCACAGACTCGACGGCAGGATCGGCCACGGCCCCAGTAGCGACGGCGGACGCGGCGGTGAGGCTGCCCAGCAAGGAGAGGGCCTCCTCGGAGCGGCTGGCCGGGGCGGCCTGGTAGACGACCAGTTGCTGGCCGGGGGCGCTGTTCACGGTCAACGACTCATAGTGCAGGGCGAGTTCGCCGACCAAGGGGTGGTGGAAGCGTTTGGTCTCGTGGGTCTTCCGGCGGATGTCGTGGCGGGCCCAGAGGCGACGGAACGTCTCGTTCTTGACCGACAGTTCGCCGACCACCTCGATGAGGCGAGGGTCGTCGTATGCGGTGTCGACGGCCGCGCGCAGACCGGCGACCGTGTTGGCCGCCACCTGGTCCCAGTCGGGGTAGAGGTCGCGGGCGCCCGGGTCGAGGAAGACGAGCCGGACCAGGTCACCGCTGTAGGTGTGGCCGTCGAACAGTGCCTCCCCCAGTGGGTTGGCGGCCAGTACGGTCAGGCAGTGGTCCAGGACCACGGCGGGGGTGTGCGGCCAGGCCGCCATCATGCGCAGCAGGTGGGGGCTGACCTGCCCGCGCCGGGCGGGCCGGCGGCGTCGGACGGAGGAGGGGTGGGCGAGCCGGTGCAGGTGCGCGGCCGCGTCGTCCTCCAGTTCCAGGGCCCGGGCCAGGGCGTCGACCACCTGGGCAGAGGGGTGACACTCGCGACCCTGTTCCAGCCGTACGTAGTAGTCGGTGCTCATACCGGCGAGCCGCGCCACCTCCTCGCGTCGCAGCCCGGCCACACGGCGGCGGGCGCCGACCGGTAGACCCAGGTCCTCGGGCCGGAGCAGCTCGCGGCGGGCCCGCAGGAATCGCCCGAGGAGGTTCTCCGTTTCGATCTCCATGACATCGAGGCTAGGGCGGAAGCCGGGTGGGCACGAGCCCGGAGAGTGGGCGCGATACTCCCACCCTCCGCCGCTCGCCGGGATCTCCTTCGCGTCTCGCCGGGATACCCTCCACTCCCCCATCGACCCGACCCATCCACCCGACCCGTCCACCCGACCCGTCCACCCGGCCCAGTTGCCCGCCGTACGCCTCCCCGTTCGCAACACCCCGTCGCATTACGGAGGTTGTCAGCGCGACTCGGGCACCGCCTCCGTTCCCCCTTGGTCCGCTGAAGCTCCGGGAGGACCGTCAGGGAAGGAGCTGCGTCGATACGAGCCAGCAGCTCGCCGGTCCAGCCGGCCGGCCACGCTGCCGCGCTCGCGAACGGTCAGGAGGAAACCCCGGGGACGGGCCGGAGCCGGTAAGTGCCTTCCTCCGTGGTGACGAGTCCGGCGGTCGGCGGGGGGAAGTGGCTGCCGAGGAGCAGGGTTTCCGTGTCGGCGAGCGAGGCGATCAGTTCTCGGCGGCTGTGGATGGCCTGGGCGGGGTCGATGTCCACGCAGCTGGTGATGCCCGGTCGGTGCAGCTGCACGGGGTGGTGGACGCAGTCACCGGTGATGACGGCCGAGCGGACGCCGCTGTGGAGTTCCACCGCGACCTGGCCAGGCGTATGGCCGGGAGTGGGCCGCAGGCGAATACCGGGGGCCACTTCGCTGCCGGTGTCCGGGACGTCGACCAGGTCGAGCAGCCCGGCGTCCCGCACCGGGTGCACCGAGTCCCGGAACAGCTGTCGGCGCTGCTCGTCCATCTCGACGCCGGCCCAGTAGTCCCACTCGGTGCGCGCGACCAGATATCGGGCGTGGGGGAAGGTGGGCACCCAACTGCCGTGGCGGTCAAGGGTGTTCCAGCCGACATGATCGGTGTGCAGATGCGTCAGGATGACCAGGTCGACACTTTCGGGCGCGAAGCCCGCCGCAGTGAGTCGCCGGAGATAGGGGGTGTCCAGGTGGTCGAAGGCCGGATTGGTGCGGGTCTTGCCGTTGCCGATACCGGTGTCGACCAGCACCCGCAGGCCGTTCGCCTCGACGGCGAAGCTGTGGCTGGCCAGCCGCAACGCACCGTCGGACGTGGCGAAGTCGGGCCGCAGCCAGCGGGCGTCACCCACCACGTCGGGGGTGGCCTCGGGCAGCAGCCAGGCACCGGTCGGTGGCGGGAGTTCCGTCTCGTCGACGCGGTGCACCAGCAGATCGCCGACGGCCCAGGCCGGGCCGGATCCTTGGACGACGGCGTGCGGGGGCGGCGTGAACTGATGCATGGCTTCTCTCCTCGACCCTCAGCAACTAAAGCGATTTCTTTGCGTTAGTGGCACGGTATGCCGTACGGTCCACTAACGCAAATATTCAGCGTTAGTGGGTGCCCACCGGCGCCGACTCTCGCCCCACTCGCACTCACGCCCCATACACATGCACACCGATACACACGCACTACACACGCACAATGCAGGAAGGAACGTTCCGCAATGACCACCGAAGATCTCTCCCCGCAGGAGGCGGCCCGTTGGGCTCTGCGGGCGGGCCTGCCCGTGGAACCCGGGCGGCTCGACGTGATAGCGGCCACGGCGAACCACATCCAGCACGTCCTGCGCCCGCTCCGCGAACTGGACCTGCTGGACGCGGCCCCAGCCGTCGCGCAGCCACCCCTCGGCCGCACCACGGCGCTCACCACAGGAGAGGACCAGGCAGATGCGCTTGCCGTATGAACTGTCGCTCGCCGACACGGCGCAGGCGATCGCCGCTCGCGAGCTCTCGCCGGTGGAACTGACCGACTCGGTTCTGGAGCGCATCGCGGAGGTGGAGGACGGCCTCGGGGCCTACGTCACCGTATGCGCGGACGAGGCCCGGAAGGCCGCCGCTCAGGCAGAACGGGACATCGCGGCGGGCCGGCACCGCGGACCGCTGCACGGAATCCCGATGACCTTGAAGGACCTCATCGACGCCGCCGGGCTGCCGACCACGGCCAGTTCCCGGGTGCGCGCGCACCACACGGCCCTCAAGGACAGCGCCGTCGCGGCACGCCTCCGAAGCGCCGGGGCGGTATTGCTGGGCAAGACCCACACCCATGAATTCGCCTACGGCCTGACGACCCCTCAGACCCGGAACGCCTGGGCCGCCGACCGGGTGGCCGGCGGCTCCAGCGGCGGCTCGGCGGTGGCGGTCGCGGCAGGTGAGGCGACCTTCGCCCTGGGGACGGACACCGGCGGCTCGATCCGCGTCCCCTCCGCCCTGAACGGCATCGTGGGGCTCAAGCCCACCTACGGACTCGTCCCCGTGGACGGCGTCACGCCACTGTCCTGGTCCCTGGATCACGTCGGCCCGATCACCCGCACGGTGCGCGACGCGGAACTCGTCCTCGCCGCCCTCACCGGTCAGCACTCCACGGAGGGGCCCTCCCATACGGACGAGAGGCTGGCCGGCCTGCGCGTCGCCGTCCCGCGCAACTACTACTTCGATCGGGTCGCACCCGAGGTCGTGGCGGCCGTACGCCGGGCCATCGGTCAACTCGCCGCATTGGGCGCCGAGTTGACGGAAGTAGACATTCCGATGACCGAGTATGTCCAGGCCACCCAGTGGGGCGTCATGGTTCCCGAGGCCACCGCCGCGCACGAACAGACCCTGCGCACGTCCCCGGAGCTGTACGGATCCGACGTCCGGGTGCTGCTGGAGGCGGGCGGGCTGGTACCGGCGACCGACTACCTGCGCGCCCAGCGGGCCCGCGCCCTGATGCAGCGGGCCTGGGCGCGGCTGTTCGAGGAGGTCGACCTCATCGCCGCGCCGACCGTGCCCTGCACGGCCGTCCACCGTGACCAGCAGGAGGTCACCTGGCCGGCCACCGGAGGCACCGGGAGCGAGCCCGGCGCGGACGCCCGCGAGGGCCTGCACCGTCCGGATGCCCCCGCGGGCACGCCCGGCCCGTACGTCAGCGAGAGCGTGTCCGACGCGTACGTCCGGCTGTCGGCCCCGGCGAACCTCACGGGTCTGCCGTCGCTCTCCCTGCCCGTCGGCCTGGACAGCGCGGGGCTGCCCATCGGTATGCAGCTCATCGGCCGGGCGCTCGGCGAGGCCACGCTGCTGCGTGCCGGACGGGCCTACGAGACGGCGCACCCGCCCGTCACCCTCTTCGGCCGGGCAGTCGGCCAGCGGACGCCCGCCTCCGCCCCCACCCCAGCTTCCGAACCCACCCCGCCAGCTGATGCAACGATTTTGCGTTAAGCTGGGGGCATGAGTCCCAAACCAGCTGCCCGGCCTGGAGGCCGTAGTGCCCGCGTACAGCAGTCCGTGCACGCGGCGGTGCGCGAACTCCAGGCCGAGCAGGGGCGCGGCGACCTCACCATCCCTCAGATCGCCGCGCGGGCCGGTGTCACCCCGTCGACCCTCTACCGCCGCTGGGGAGACCTCCAGGAACTGCTGTCGGACGTGGCGGTGGAGCGGCTGCGGCCCGAGGCGCCGCCGGCCGACCACGGGAACCTCCGCGCGGACCTGGAGCACTGGGCCGCCGCGTTCCTCGAAGAGATGTCGTCGCCGGCGGGCCGCTCGTACATCCACGACACCCTGGCCGGTGATCCGGACGGCAGCAACTCCGGGCAGTGCTCCGCCTACGCCGTCGACCAGGTCGACACCCTCCTCACCCGGGCCGCGCGGCGCGGTGAACACGTACCGGACACCGACACCGTGATGGACCATGTCGTGGCGCCCCTGATGTACCGCATCCTCTTCCGCCCGGGCCTCCTCGACCCGCAGTACGCCCGCGACCTGGTCGCCACCGTCCTCTACCGGCTCATGCCGCTGCCCTGACCGGGCACCGGAGTGCCGGCTACGTACCTGCCGGCCGGCGGTAGAAGTCGAATTGCGTGACTTTGTTGTAGCCGTAGCTCTCGGGGTGCAGTTCGTGCAGCGCGACGCCGGCCCGGGGCAGTGGGCCGAGGAGCTCCGACAGCAGGTCACCGGCCCGGGCGATGAAGTCGGCCTTCTCCGCGGCACTGTTGGTGCCCAGGGTGAGACTGCCCTCCACATGTGCGTCACGGTGGCCACTCAGCGGCTTGCCGTCGACGAAGTAGCTGCCGGCCGGAACCAGGTTGATCTGGACGATGGTGCGCGCGCTGGATTTGTTCAGGACCGAGACCGCCAGCTGGGTCAGCCCCTCGGCGAGGGCGCGCTGGACGTCGGACGGAAGGTCGGGGTCGGGAACGGTGACCCGGAAGTACGGCATGGCATGCCTCTCTGCTTTGTGTGGGCTCGGTGGCCAGGTGCGCTGCGCCCGGTGCGCGGCGCTTGACCGGCGCCGGTGTGACGCCCAGCCAGCGTCCCCGACCTGGCACGATAGATCCAACGCATAGCTGTCATACGCATATGAGGCCGACGCATGACCGTGAACCTTCCCCAACTGCGGGCCTTCCTCGCCGTCGTGGACGCCGGCGGCTTCGGTGCGGCCGCCGCCGAGCTGGGCCTGAGCCAATCGGCGGTGTCGCACGCCGTCGCCTCCCTGGAACGCGAACTGGCCGCCCCGCTGCTGGTCCGGGCCAGCCCCGCCCGTACCACCGCGCTCGGCGAACGGGTCCTGCCGCACGCCCGCCTCGCGGTGTCCGCGGCCCGGTCCGTGGCAGAGATCGCGGCCAGTGCCACCGAGGCCATGTCCGGCATCGTCCGGTTGGCCGCCACGCCAACGGTCTGCCAGGGGCTGGTCCCCCGCCTGCTCCGGCACTGGCACGAGGACCAACCGCGTATCACCGTCCGGGTCTTCGAGGGGGACAGCAGCGAGGTCACCACCTGGCTGGACGACGGAACGGCCGATGCCGCCGTCCTGATCGACCCGGAGCCCGGGCCCGGCGTCCAGCTCGCCGTGGACGGTTACCGGGCCCTGTTGCCCCGGGACCACCCCCTGGCGGGCGAGCCGGCCGTGGACATCCGCGACCTGGAGGACGACCGGTTCCTGATCTCACCCAACGGATGCGAGGCCCGCATCCGTACGATCCACCGACTGGCCGGGCTGCGCTTCGACCCCACTCACCGGGTACGGGACCTGGCGACCCTGATCAGCATGGTGCAGGCCGGCATCGGCGTGACGATCCTTTCCGAGGTCTCCCGCGCCTTCGTCCCCCCGGACCTGGTCCTGCTGCCACTGGCGCCCGAGACCTCGCGCCGCCTCGTACTGACCGGCCCGCAGGCCCGCCCCTGGCACCCCGCGCTCCGCACCCTGGCGGAGTCGGCCGCCCATCACCTGGCCCACACCACGTCCCGGTCGAACGACTAGGACTCGCCCCTCCGGCCTCCCCTAGCCCGGCAACACCCGTACCTCTGCCTCAGCAGGCAGCGCGAGCTTGGCCCACCAGTGGTCGAACCGGCGATAGACCGCGGTGTCGCGGTCGGCCAGCAGAGCCGTCAACGAACGTGCCTCCGCGGCGAGCCCGTCCCATACTGCGGGCGGGAGGGCATGGAACGCCGTCGCCTCTATGCCTCCGTCGACCGGGCGCCACACGCCGGCGACGTACCCGTCGACCAGCAGTGTCGGCAGCACATCGCCGTTGGTGCGGATGACCAGCCGGCGGTAGGCCGGGGGTAGCACGCGGCTGCGGTCGGCGTAGGCGAGCAGGACGCTGTCCCACATCGCCATCAGCCGGGGCGGGGCCGGCGTGTCCGCGGAGGGGCGCGGGGCGCCCGGGAGGTCGAACAGCGCGGTGCCATCGGCACCTTCGAGCCTCTCGACGGCCCCGTCGAGGGTGTCGAGGGCGGTGAGCACCTGGCGGACCGGCGTGCGCTGGACCGTGGCGAACTGCGCCACGTCCGCCACCGACGCCGGCCCGAACCCCGCCAGATAGCGCAGGACCAGGGTGGTCAGTGCTTCCGTCCTCGTCTCCCGGCCCGTGAGGACGGGCCCGGTGCGCGCCGCGACGTACGACGGCCGGGTGCCGAACGACCACGGCCCGCCCGTCGGGACGTGCAGCAGCGGTACGTAGGCCCGCAGCCCCCACCACGCTCCCGCCTTCCGCTCCGCCCCCACCTGCTGCTCCACCCAGGTCTCCATCTCGGCGGCGGTGCGGGCCTGATCGGCGAACTTCAACGCCTTCGGCACCAGAGCCTCGCCGTCGGCGGGCGTGAGTCCCGTGGCGGCGAAGTGGTAGCCGAGCCGCGCGGCATACAGCGTCGGCTGCATCGCCTCGCGGAAGAGCCGGTAGTCATCGGCGTGGACCGCATGCAAGGTCATCCGCAGCAGGGTCGCCTTGACGGCCGCACCCCCGGCGAACGCGTCATCCACCTCCTCCGCCTTGAACCCGTCGATCCGGTTCCACAACGCGAGATACGGCGAAGCCGCGTGCTGGGCCTGCAACGCGACAACCCGGCGAATGGCCTCCACAACAGCCAACTCCTGCCGTTCAAGCAGCAGTTGACGGCTCAGAGTGGCCCGGTTGAGTTCGCGCGCGGTAACGGTGATCTTCACGGCCGGAATTGTGCCGTGCCCGGCCCCCGGCCGCCACCACTCCCCTACTCCACTCCGCTACTCCGCCTCACGCTCACGCTCTGGTCGCCACACCCGCGTTGCGGAGTACCTCACGCGCCGGCAGCGCGACGCTCTGGGCGGCGGTCAGACCGGATGCCGCCCGGTGCGCCTCCACGATCCGCAGTCCGACCCCGTACCCCGCGAAGTCCGGCAGCCCCACCGTGGGTTGCCCCATCAGCCGCGCGGTGGCATCGCCCAGCACATATCCGGTCAGGTTCTGCATCCCGGCGACGTCGATATCGGCAGTGATCTTCTCGTACGCGCGGTCCAGCCCGGCACCGCTCAGCGCCGTCGCCCACGGGCCCATGGCCTCCTCCCCGGCCAACTCCCGCACGAACGCCTCGGCCAGCCCCTCGGCGACGACATGCTCCCCGACGGTGACGGTCATCGGGTCCCAGACCACGTTCGCGTAACGCACGTTGTGGTGGAGCTCATGTGCGGCAGCGTGACCGATCTTCTGCAGGCTCGTCCCGGTGGGCCACATCACCAGCTGGATCGCCCCCGGAAACCCTCCCATCCCGAAGTAGCCGCCGCTCCGCACCGTCAGGTGTTCATCATCGGGATTGCCCAGCACCAGGAAGACATGCAGGGTCTCAGCGTGCTTGATCCCGGGCACCGCCCCGCTGATCTCCTGCCACGCCGCGGTGAGCGACTCCTCGATCCGCTCCCACACCCCCGCGTCCCGCATCTGCCGTACGGCGGGCAGATACCGCGCATCCTCCCGATCGAGCCGGAACCCACTGTTCATTGCGCTGTGCGTCTGCACCACATCCACGTCCCCCATGACGGAAGCCAGCACTTTCTGCAGCGGACCGAGCATCTCCCGCAGCGCCTCGGGCCGCTCCTCCAGCGGCCGCTGCAGGAGATCGATCATGGCGGACGCGGTGTCGTGAACAAGAATCTTCATGTCTCGGACCGTAGGGCCTCCGGTTACCGGAGGGTCAAGCGTCGTTGAGTTGAACGTCAAGACGGAGCTGCCGCAGATCCTGGCCGGGGAGTACTCCGGAACGAAAGCGGTCTACGCGGTCATATTCTGCGGTCGTGGCAGGTGTAGGAGTCGTCCGCGTTGTGGGCCAGCGACTCGTGGCCCCAGCACTTGAGCATCGGGGCCAGGGTGTAGGCGCGATAGCCGGCCGCGGCGAGCAGGAGGGCGCACGCCAGGCCGACTGCGGCGGTGGGCAGTGCTTTGCGGGAGATGCGCGGAGCGGTCGCCGCTGCTCCGAGGAGCGCGGCCAGCCCGAGGATCAGGATCAGCAGCACGAGGCCGCTGCGGTTGTCCTTGATCCCCGGGAAGGCGTCGGGTGCGTCGATCTCGGTGGTGGCCGCGAAGCTCACCAGGATCAGCAGGGCGCTGAGCAATATCAGTCCCACGGTCAGACAGGCCCCGGCGAATCTGCCGGGCGTCTTCGCGGCTCGTGGGGTGCCTGCTGTCGTGTTGCGCATCATCCGGTCATCGAAGCCGAGGGCGCGGGCCGGCGGCAACACGGCCCGCGCCCCCGGTCGAACGGACCGAAGGGCGACCGGCCGTCAGAGCGGTCCCTGCAGGCCGCCGCCTCCTGTCGGGGCGGAAGGACGGTAGTGGTCGATCAAGCCCGCGTGCTGGTTGGGCCGGGCGGCCCGGTGGGAGTCGGGGTGGTCGAGCCGGGGCCGGCGCCCGTGGAGCACGAACTGCGCCACGCGAGAGGTTAAGCGGCTGAGACTGTCCGCTGTCATCGATCCTCCATGGGAAGAAGTCAGTGGTACGGCAACGGCAACCTTACGGAAGAAGGCGAAGTACGCGGTGGCGTACGGGAGATGGCGTGTCGGACCTCACTCACCAGGGCAGAGTGCTCTCCGCGTCGAAGTAGCCGCCGGTGGGGCCGTCGGAGGTCACCTGGGCCATGCGCACGATGATCTCGGCGCCCTGTTCCACGCTCTGGGTGCCGGTGTTGCCGTTCAGGTCGGTTTTGGTGAAGCCGGGCTCGACCGCGTTGATCCGCATGTCCGGGAACGCCTTCGCGAACTGGATGGTGATCATGTTGACCGCGGCTTTCGACGTCGGGTAGGCGACGCCCGGGTAGCCGTACGCCGGGCTGCTCGGGTCGCTGACCCGGGTCAGGGAGGCCAGGCCGCTGCTGACGTTGACGATGACCGGGGCCGGTGAGCGGCGCAGCAGCGGGAGGAACGCATGGGTGACGCGCACCGTGCCGAAGACGTTCGTGTCGAAGGTCTGCCGCATCACGTCGGCGGTGATCTCCGCGGCACCGGGCACGTGGTTGTCGGCGTCCCGGGTCTCGATGCCCGCGTTGTTGACCAGTACGTCCAGCCCTCCCTCGGCCTCGACGGTCCGGGCCGCGGCCGCCACGGACCCGTCGTCGGTGACGTCGAGCTGGACGGTCCGCGCGCCCAGCCGTTCGGCGGCCCGGCGGCCGCGGGTGGCGTCCCGGCTGCCGACGTAGACGGTGTGAACTGCGGCGATGAGGCGGCGGGCGGTCTCGAAGCCGAGGCCCTTGTTCGCTCCGGTGATGAGTGTGGTCGTCATGACTCCAGGCTGCGGCGGCGGGCCGCGAGCAGCCAGGCGTCCCGTCTTCCTGGGACTGCCGGTACCAGGAAGATCCGGGTGGCGCGGTGCACAGTGGGGACATGGCGAGTACGGAGTTCGGGCGGACGGTGCGGCGCTGGCGCGACCGTGCTTCCCCGGAGGCGGCCGGGCTGCCCGGGGGCGGGCATCGGCGCGCGGCCGGGCTGCGCCGTGAGGAGCTGGCGATGCTGGCCGGGATCTCGGTCGACTACGTCACCCGGCTGGAACAGGGCCGGGCCACCCACCCCTCGGAACAGGTCGTCGAGGCGCTGGGGCGGGCCCTGCGGTTGTCCGGAGCCGAGCGCGAGCACCTGTTCCACGTCGCCGGTCTGGTGCCACCGGGGCAGGGCACGGTGCCCGCGTACATCACGCCGAGCGTGCACCGGATGCTGGACCGGCTGACCGGGGCGCCGGTCGCGGTCTCCGACGCGTCGTGGACGCTGCTGCTGGCCAACCCGCTGTACACGGCGCTGATGGGCGAGCGGCAGGGCCGGGAGCGCAATGGCGCCTGGCGCGCGTTCCTCGGGTCGGGTGGTCGGGTCCGCCACACCGCGCAGTCCCGGCGCGCGCTGGAGACCGCTGTGGTCGCCGACCTGCGGGCGGCGGTGCGCCGGTATCCGGCGGACCGGCGGCTACGGCAGCTGATCGCGGAGCTTCGCGCGAACAGCGACCGGTTCGCCGAATTGTGGGACTCGGGAGCCGTCGGCCGGCATGAGGCGTCGCGCAAGACCATCGACCACCCGCAGGTGGGCACGATGACGCTGGACTGCGACCTGCTGAGCGTCGCCGGCAGCGACCTGCGCATCATGATCTACACGGCCGAGCCCGGTACCGAGGACGCCGAACGGCTGGAACTCCTCGCCGTTCTGGGCACCCAGACGATGGTCGGGTAGGGACGGCCGCGGATGCCGGCCCCGGTGGCCCGGCGGGGCGTCCTCGGTCTTCACCTGCTCGGCCTTCACCTGTCGAGGCCGCCGCGTTTCACGAGCTGGCTCGCGATCACGTTGCGCTGGATCTCGTTGGTGCCCTCGCCGACGATCATCAGGGGCGCGTCGCGGAAGTAGCGCTCGACGTCGAATTCGGTGGAGTAGCCGTAACCGCCGTGAATGCGGACGGCGTTGAGGGCGATCTGCAGGGCCGTCTCGGAGGCGAAGAGCTTCGCCATACCGGCCTCCATGTCCACCCGGCGGCCCGCCTCGGCCTCCCGGGCGGCGTACAGGGTCAGCTGGCGGGCGGCGGTGAGCGACGTGGCCATGTCCGCGAGGTAGTTGCCGATCGCCTGGTGCTGCCAGATCGGCTTCCCGAACGACTCGCGCTCCTGGGCGTAGGCGAGGGCGTCCTCCAGTGCCGCCCGGCCGACCCCGAGTGCGCGGGCGGCGACCTGGAGGCGTCCGGTCTCCAGGCCCTTCATCATCTGCGCGAAGCCCTTGCCCTCGGTCCCGCCGAGTACGGCATCGGCCGGTGCCCGGTGGTCGTCGAAGGAGAGCTCGCAGCTTTCGACGCCCTTGTAGCCGAGTTTGGGCAGGTCGCGCGAGACGGTCAGGCCGGGTCCGTGCTCGACGAGGAGGATCGAGATGCCCCGGTGCGCGGGCTCCGCCTCCGGGTCGGTCTTGCACAGCAGGGCGATCAGCGCGGACCGCCGGGAGTTGGTGATCCAGGTCTTCGACCCGTTGATGAGGTATCCGCCGTCCGGGTCCCTGCGGGCGACGGTACGCAGGGCCTGGAGGTCGGAGCCGCCGCTCGGCTCGGTGAGGGCGATCGTCGCCCGGGTCTCGCCGGTGGCCATGGTCGGCAGATAGCGGCGTTTCTGCTCCTCCGTGCCGTAGTGGAGCAGCAGCTTGGCGACGACGGTGTGGCCGCCCATCGCACCGGCCAGGCTCATCCAGCCGCGGGCGAGTTCCTCGGTGATCAGCACGAAACAGGGGGCGGAGACCGGGGTGCCGCCGTATTCCGCGGGGATGGCCAGGCCGAAGATGCCGAGCCGTTTCATCTGGGCGATCAGGGCCTCGGGGTAGGTGTTGGCGTGCTCCAGGTCCCGGACGACGGGCCGCACCTCCTTGTCGACGAAGTCGCGCACCGTACGGACGACGAGCTGCTCGTCCTTGGACAGGACGTCGAGGGTGCTCACGCGGTGACGCTCCTTGCTGAAGGGCGGGGAGGGCAGGGACCGCACCTGGAGCGGTGGCGGAGGGAGACGGGGGTCAGATGACGCCGTCGGTCCGCAGGGCGGCGATGTCCGCCGTGCGGTAGCCCAGTTCCGTCAGGACGCGCTCGGTGTGCTCGCCGGCGGCGGGGACGGGGTCCATGCGTGGGGCGGTGCCGGTCAGGTCCGCTGGGGGCAACAGCGCGGGGACCACGGCTCCTCCGGGGATGCGTATGTCGCGCCAGCGGTTCCGGGCGCTGAGCACGGGGTGGGCCAGGAACTCCTGGACGTCGTTGACGCCGGCGTTGGCGATGCCCGCCTCGTCCAGCAGCTTCATCACCTCGCCGCTGTCCAGCTCGCCGAACCGCTCGGCCACGATCGCGTTCAGCTCGTCGCGGTGGGCCACGCGGTCGGAGCCGGTGGCGAAGCGCGGATCGTCGACGAGTCCGGGCCGACGCAGGAACTGCTCGCACAGGGCGGCCCATTCCCGCTCGTTCTGGATCGAGAACAGGACGTCCTTGCCGTCCGCCGCGGTGTAGGCACCGTACGGGGCGATGGTGGCGTGCTGGGTACCGATGCGCGGGGGCTGGGTGCCGCCGTGCCGCGTGTAGTACGCGGGCTGGCCCATCCACTCGGCCAGCGCCTCGAACAGGGAGACCTCCACGGCGCGGGCGACGCCGGTGGTGGCCCGGGTGAAGAGTGCGGTGAGGATGCCGGAGTAGGCGTACATGCCGGCGGCGATATCGGCGATCGAGACCCCCACCCGCGCGGATTCCTCGGCGGTGCCCGTCAGGGAGACCAACCCCGTCTGGCACTGCACCAGCAGGTCGTACGCCTTGCGGGCGGCCCACGGCCCGCTGGTGCCGTAACCGGAGACGGAGCAGCGGATGAGGGACGGGAAGCGCTCGGCGAGGGCGTCCGCCCCGAGGCCCATCCTGGCGGCCGCGCCGGGGGCCAGGTTTTGCACGAACACATCGGCGCCGCCCAGAAGTTGCTCCAGGACCTGCCGGCCGCGGTCGGACTTCAGGTCGAGCGTCACGGACTCCTTGGACCGGTTGAGCCACACGAAGTAGCTGGACTCGCCGTGCACCGTGGTGTCGTAGCGCCGGGCGAAGTCGCCCCCGTCCGGGCGTTCCACCTTGATGACGCGCGCGCCGAGATCGGCCAGCTGACGGGTGGCGTAGGGGGCCGCCACCGCCTGCTCGACGCTGACGACGGTGATGCCGGCCAGCGGCAGCCCGCCTTCGGGGAGCTCGGTCATGGGTTGTGGCCTCCCGGAGAGTAGGAATCCCGTAGCGCTCGCTCCGGGCAGCGTATGGGGTCCGTGGTGCAATCGGGAGCAGGTGGCTGTCCTTTCGGCGGGAGTCGCCCCCGTCCCGAATTCGACATGCGGGCCAATTTCCTGAATTCCCCACCAAAGAGTGAATTGCGGCATGGCAAATCGTTTTCCCGGGCGATGCTTTCCGGGTGATGACCAACGCCTGGTGGCGCCGAGTCGCCATGACAACCGCCCTCATCGCAACCGCAATTGCCCCGGCAGTACCGGCCACCGCAACGGCCGCTGCCGCCCCTCATTCACCTGCCCGCCCCAGCGCCGTCAGCCACCCCGCCGACACCGCTTTCCCCACCTCTCCACGGGAATTGCCGGAGCCCCCGCCCGCCGACGTGGCGCGCGAGGAACTCGCCGATCTGAATGTCGACACCCCCCATTCGATGGAGGGATACAGCCGCGCGAAATTCCCGCACTGGATCAAACAGTACGGGGAATGCGACACCCGCGAAGTCGTGCTCTCCCGGGACGGCATCGACGTCCAGCAGGACGAGAAGTGCCGGGCCGTTTCGGGGACCTGGTTCAGCGAATACGACAGCAAGGTCTTCTCCACGTCGGGTCAGCTCGACATCGACCACATCGTGCCGCTGGCCAACGCCTGGCGTTCCGGCGCCGACGAATGGGCCACCCCGAGGCGCCGCACCTTCGCCAACGACCTCGTCCACGCCCAGCTCATCGCGGTCTCGGCCTCCTCCAACCGGCAGAAGGGCGACCAGTCCCCCGACCAGTGGGCTCCGCCGCGGCACGCCTACTGGTGCGTCTACGCCCGCGCCTGGACCGACATCAAGCACCTCTACCAACTGAACGTCACCGAGCCGGAGAAGGACAAGCTCAACGAGATGCTGGACACCTGCGACGAGTGACCACCCAGGCAGTGACCACCCACGACGGTGACGCGCTCACCGATGAGATCACCGCCGGCCCCGGCGGGGCGATGACGGTCCAGGTCGGCGTCATCACCGGCGACCTGACCGTCACCACCGCCGACCGGGGCGACGGTACGGCGCGCGTCACCATCCGGTACACGGGCGCGGAGGAGTGCTACGACCTCGAAGGCAGCCCGGCCCCGCTCCCGCCGGGCGGCCTTCGCACGCTCCACCGGGCCGTACTCCGGGCGGTCCGGGCGGGCCGCGGTGCCGTGGTACCCGGAACGGGTACTCCTCCCGGCCTCTGAGGCAAGGCGGCCGCACGGGGGTGCAGCCCAGCCACGTCCTCGCCACCCACCGCGCCGCCCTGGCAGGCGGAAATCGAATGGACATGCCCGTCCGCGTGACAACTTCCTCCCGCTGCCGGAGCTGCTCGCGCAGTTCGGTGCCCTGGACTGCGACGTCGTGGAAATGGTGCTGGCCGACCAGGACAGCTGGGACCGTTACGTCGCGGCGCAGTGGCGCAACATCCGCCGCTGGCTCGACGCGCACCCGGACGACGAGCTCGCCGACGAGCTGCGCGCGGAACTCACCGCCTCCCCCGCCCAGTACGCCAGGTACCAGCGCGAACATCTCGGGTGGGGCGTGTTCGTCCTGATGAACCGCTGACCGTCGGGACGGAGCCCCGGTGCGGCCTGCCGGGGCTCCTCCCGGCCTCAGTCGACCAGCGTCACGCAGGGCAGGCCCACGCTCTCGCCACCGCGGAAGCCTTCCGCGCAGAGCCGGGTGCCCGACGGAAAGTGGCGCTGCGGGTAGACCTGGTCCCGGTAGGTCCGGAATGCGGCGACGTCTTCGACCTTGGCGTTGGCGCTCCAGCCGTTCGTGGTCCAGACCCGGGCACTGATCCGGTGGGGCTGGTTGGAGTTCACCACTGACACCTCCACCCTGCCCAGGTAGGTGCCGATGTCGTAAGTCTCGATGCACACCGCGTGGTTGCACCACTTACCCGCAGCCGCGGCCGGCGGCCCCGCGACGAGTACCAGCCCCAGGGCCGCAGTCATCGCGCCCGTGCCGGCAAGGATCTTGTTCCTGTGCATGTTCATGTACGTGGGGTATCAGGCATCGGCGCGCCCGGCGGGCGGGGTCGCGACGCCTCACCCGAAAGGGGCTTCCCCGCGGCCGGATCAGCCTCCGAACGCGACCCCCGGCACGCCCTGGCCCGCTTCCGGGATCACCAGGACGGAGCCCGCCAGGGGGTGGGCGGTGCCGGAGCTGGCCGTGGTGATGAACAGGTCGCGTAGCGACGGGCCGCCGAAGCAGCAGGCGGTGGGGCGGGGGACGGGGAGGGGGAGGGTGCGGTCCAGGTGGCCGTGGGGGGTGTAGCGGCGGATCCGGCCGCCGTCCCAGAGGGCTACCCAGAGGCAGCCGTCGGCGTCGACGGTCAGGCCGTCGGGGTAGCCGGCGTCGGGCTCGATGACCACCAACGGCTGTCGTACTGACGGGCGTTGACCGCTCATGTGGCAGACGTCGATGCGGCGGGTCGGGGAGTCGATGTAGTAGAGGCGGGTGCCGTCCGGGCTCCAGGCGAGGCCGTTGCTGACGGTGACGGAGGGGAAGATCACCTGCGTCTCGCCGTCGGGGGTGAGGCGGGTGAGCGTGCCGCCGCCCGTGGCCTCGTCGTAGCGCATGGTGCCCGCCCAGAGCGAGCCGTCGGGGGCGACGGCGGCGTCGTTGCCGCGGCGGCCGGGGACGGGGTCGCGGACGAGCCAGGAGAACGCCCCGTCGGCGTCGTAGCGGGCGATGCCGTCCCGCAGATTGACCACCAGGCCGCCGGTCGCGCACGGTTTGGCCGCGCCGACGTGCTGTTCGGTGGCCCTCACGGTGCGCCGTCCGGTGGCCGGATGGTAGGTGTGGATGCGGGAGCCGAGGATGTCCACCCAGATCAGGCGGTCCGTCGCCGGGTCCCAGGTGGGCCCCTCACCGAGCGTGGCCGAAGCGCGGACCGCGACCTCGGCCCTCATCGGCGGCCACCGCGATGGCCCAGGCGTACGGACAGGTCGCTCGCGCCCTTGGCGGCCAGTTCCGCGAGCTCGGCCTCGCGGTCCTCGCTCCAGCGGATCACGGGTACGGAGATGGACAGGGCGGCGACGACCCGGCCCGTGCCGTCCCGTACGGGTGCGGCCACGCAGTTCACGTCCGGGTTGGACTCGCGGTGCTCGATGGCGATGCCACGCTCGCGGACGACGGCGAGCGCGGCGCGGAGTGCCTCGGGGTCGGTGATGCTGTGGTGCGTCATCGCGTCGAGCTCACCGGCTTCCTCGATGCGGAGCCCCAGTTCGTCGGCGGGCAGAGCGGCGAGCAGCATCTTGCCGACCGCGGTGCAGTGGGCGGGGAGCCGGCGGCCGGCGGCCGAGACCATGCGCACGGCGTGGATGGAGTCGACCTTGGCGATGTAGATGACGTCGAAGTCCTCCAGGATCGCGACGTGCACGGTCTCGTCGCAGGTCTCGGCCACCTCGCGGGCCACCTGCTGGCCTTCGGCGGCGAGGTCGAGCTGTTCCGCGTAGCGGCTGCCGAGCTGGTAGGTCCGGACGCCGAGCCGGTAGTAGCCGGGCCGGCCGGGAGCGGGCACCAGGTACGAGCGGGCGGTGAGGGTGGTGACCAGCTCGTGCACGGTGGTGCGCGGCAGCTGCAGCTTGCGGGTGATGTCGGGCGCGGAGAGGGTTCCGTCGCCTTCGAGGAACAGCTCAAGGATGTCGAGCGCCCTGGTCACCGCGGGGACCAGCCGTCCCATGTGCCTCACCACCCGTTTCGTTCGAGGAGCCGGTCACTGACCGGTATGCCGAACGCAGGCTATGCACAGCGGGGTTCGCCGGGCAATGGTGGGGACGGACCGGCCGCTGCGCAACCCATTGACACCCCGTCGGGACCTGACTACGGTCACGCCACCATTTCGAACGAGTGACGAAATTTCGAACGACATGGAGGGGCAATTGCCGTGCGCATCACGGGAATCAGCACACACGTCGTCGGAACCCCCTGGCGCAATCTCACCTACGTACTCGTCCACACCGACGAGGGGCTGACGGGGGTCGGCGAGACCAGGATGCTCGGCCGCACCGATGCCCTGCTCGGCTATCTGCGGGAGGCGGAGGCCAACCACATCCGCGGATCGGATCCGTTCGCGGTCGAGGACCTGGTCCGGCGCATGAAGTACGGGGATTACGGGCGGGCCGGCGAGATCGTGATGTCCGGGATCGCCTGTGTGGAGATGGCTTGTTGGGACATCAAGGGCAAGGCGCTCGGGGTTCCGGTGTGGCAGTTGCTCGGCGGCCGGGTCACCGATCGCGTCATGGCGTACGCCAACGGCTGGTACACCACCGAGCGCACCCCCGAGGCGTACCACAAGGCGGCGCAGGACGTGGTGGCGCGCGGCTATCGGGCGCTGAAGATCGACCCGTTCGGGACGGGTCACTTCGAGCTCGATCATCAACAGACCCTCTATTCCGTGTCGTTGATCGAGGCGGTACGGGACGCCGTCGGCCCGGACACCGAGCTGATGCTGGAGATGCACGGCCGGTTCAGCCCGGCCACGGCGGTCAGGCTCGCCCGCGAACTGGTGCCCTTCCGGCCCGCCTGGCTGGAGGAGCCGGTGCCGCCGGAGAACCTCAAGGCCCTGAAGAAGGTCGCGGACAAGGTGGAGCTGCCGGTGGCCACCGGTGAACGCCTCCACGACCGGATCGAGTTCCGGGAGCTGTTCGAGACGCAGGCCGCCGACATCATCCAGCCGGACCTCGGGCACCTCGGCGGCATTCTCGAAGCCCGTAAGCTCGCCGCGACCGCCGAGACGCATTACGTGCTGGTGGCCCCGCACAACGTCGGCGGTTCGGTCCTGACCGCGGCTTCGCTCCAACTCGCTTCCTGCACCCCGAACTTCAAGGTCCTGGAGCACTTCAACGACTTCGCGGACGCGGAGATCACGAAGGTGGTGCGGGGCGCGCCGTACGTGGATCCGGAGACCGGGTGCTTCGCGGTGTCGCACGCGCCCGGCCTCGGCGTCGAGTTCGACCCGGACGCCGCGGCCGAATTACCGCAACAGCAGGCGCGCTTCGACCTCTGGGCCGAGGGCTGGGAGCAGAGGCGGCCGCGATGAGCCGAGCGGGCGGCGGCCCGGACGGCCGGGCAACGGACGGAGAGGTGGTGGGACGGGACCGTGGGGCGCAGGTCAGCCGCTCGATCGTCGTCGAGCGGCCCCGGCACCACCGGCTGGTGCACCGCGCGGTACCCGAGCCCGGGCGGGGTGAGGTGCTGGTGCGGGTCGCCGCCGCCGGGATCTGCCTGAGCGACCGCGAGGTCTATGACGGCCGGCGCGACGCCGGGTACGTCCACTACCCCGTCGTGCCCGGTCATGAGTGGTCGGGCACGGTGGCGGCGGTCGGCGCGGGGGTCGATCCGGCGCTGCTGGGGCGCAAGACGGTGGCCGAGGGGTTCCGGGCGTGCCGGGCGTGTGAGCGCTGCCGGGCCGGCGAGAACAGCCTGTGCATCAGCGGGTACGCCGAGACCGGGTTCACCGAGCCGGGCGGGTTCGCGGACCATCTCACCCTGCCCGCCGAGCTGTTGCATCCGCTGCCCGACGACGCCGATCTGCGGGCCGCCGCACTTCTGGAACCGGCCGCGGTGGTCGCCGCGGCGGTGCGGGCCGGGCGGCCGCGGCCCGGTGAGCGGATCGCGGTGGTCGGTGCGGGCACGCTCGGGCTGCTCGCGGTGCAGCTGCTGGCCGCGGCGGAACCCGCCGAGCTCGCGGTGGTCGATCCACGGTCCGGGCGCCGCGCCCGGGCGCTGCGGTTCGACGCGACCGCGGTGTGCACGCCCGAGCAGGCGGCGAAGCGCAACGGCTGCTTCGACCTGGTCGTGGAGACCGCGGGAGCGCGCTCGACCGCGGCCTCGTCCTGTCTGCTGGCCCGCCGGGGCGGCCGGGTGGTGCTCACCGGGATGTTCCCGCCGGGCGCGGCCGGAATCGACCCGGTGCACCTGTCCCTGAGCCAGCTGGAGATCCGCAGCATCTTCGGGGCGCCGTCGTCGGCCTGGTCGTACGCGGTGCGCGCGTTCGGCCGGGGACTGCTCGACCCGGCACCGCTGATCACCCATGAATTCCCCCTGGAAGGGTTCGCCGAGGCCATCGCGCTGGTCGGCGACGGCGACCCGGGGACCGGGAAAGTGCTGCTGCGCCCCTGAGTCACTGCCGTCGCTGAGTCACTGCCGTGCTTGAGGTGCTGTCGTGCCTGAGGTGCTGCCGCCCTCCTGAGACGTGCGGTGGTACGGGAGCCGCGCCCGCCCCGTACCACCGCACCCCACATGCCTTCGCACACCCCGACCCCCAAGGCATCCGCACACTCATCACTCCGAACGCCGTCCGACATACCGAACACTCGACCATGGGAGCCTCGTGACCGCCCCATCAGAGTCCGAACCTCGTCGCCCCGGCGCCGACGCCCTCGCCCGCATCGGCCATCCCACTCCCCCGGCCGATCCCGCGGACGCCTCACCGCACGCCTTTCCCGACGGCGGCGTCTGGCGGACCGAGATCCCGTCGGTGGAGGGCCCGGAGGCGCTGTCCGTCGTGCTGGAGGAGAGCGCCCGCCTCGGTGTGCCGGTCCACCGGATCAGTCAGGGCAGCGGCGTGTGGATGCTCACCGACGGTGAGATCGCCGAGATGGCCGGGGCGTGCGCCGCGCGCGACATCGAGCTGTGCCTGTTCACCGGCCCGCGCGGCACCTGGGACATCGGCGGTTCCACCCGCACCTGCTCCGGCGGCGCGGGCCTGCGCGCCCGCGGCCATGACGGCCTCGCCGGATGTGTCGAAGACGCCCTGCGCGCCGCGGAGTTGGGGGTGCGCTGTCTGCTGGTGGCGGACGAGGGCGTGCTGTGGACGCTGCACCGGCTGCGGGCGGCCCGGCACCTGCCCTACGACACCACCTTCAAACTGTCCGCCCTCTCCGGGCCGGTCAATCCCGCCTCGTTCGCCGTGTACGAGCGGCTCGGCGCCGACTCCCTCAACGTGCCCTCCGACCTGACCGCGGAGCACCTCACCGAGATCCGGCGGGTCAGCGGTGCCCCGATGGACCTGTACGTCGAGGCGCCCGACGACCTCGGTGGCTATGTGCGGATGTACGAGACGGCCGAGCTGATCCGGCGCGGCGCGCCCTTGTACCTCAAGTTCGGCCTGAGCAACGCGGCCGGCATCTATCCCTACGGCGCGCACCTGCGCGAGCACGCCCTCGCCACCGCCCGGGAACGGGTCCGACGTGGACGCCTGGTCCTGGACCTGCTGGCCCGGCGCGGCGCGGACGGCGGGATGTCACCACTGGGCGCCCGCCTCCCGGGCCGGCTGCACCGCTTCCCCGTACCGGAAAGGGACTGATCCCATGCGATCCCGCACCCTCCTCGTCACCGCGAGCGCCGCCCTGCTCGCCGTCTTCCTGACCGCCTGCGGCCAGGAGGCCAGGGGCGGCAGCCGCTACCGGCCCGACCGCGGCACGGGCGGCACCATCGGCATCGCCATGCCCACCAAGGCGTCGGAGCGCTGGATAGCCGACGGCCGGAACATGGCGGAGCAGTTCCGCAAGGCCGGGTACCAGGCGGACCTGCAGTACGGCGATGACAAGGTCGAGAACCAGGTCGCCCAGTTGGAGAACATGATCGCCGAGGGGCACCGGCTGCTGGTGGTCGCCGCCATCGACGGTTCCGCGCTCACCGACGTACTGCAGCGCGCGCACGACGCGGGCATCCCCGTGATCGCGTACGACCGGCTGATCATGGGCACGAGGAACGTCGACTACTACGCGTCCTTCGACAACGAACGCGTCGGCCGCCTCCAGGGGCAGTACCTCGTCGACAGGCTGAAATTGGGCCGGCCCCGCAGCGACGCGGGCAAGAGCTACCACATCGAACTGTTCGCGGGCTCGCCCGACGACAACAACACCCGCTACTTCTGGCGCGGTGCACTCGACGTCCTCACGCCGTACCTGCACAGCGGGCAACTGGTGGTCGGCAGCAAGCAGACGAGGATGAACCAGGCCACCACACTGCGCTGGGACGGCGGGACCGCGCAGAAGCGGATGGACGACCTGATCAGCAAGAACTACGGCGAGGAAAGGGTCGACGCGGTGCTGTCCCCGTACGACGGCATCTCGCTGGGCATCATCTCCGCCCTCAAGAGCGCCGGTTACCGGGGCGCGGACCTGCCGATCGTCACCGGGCAGGACGCGGAACTGGCCTCGGTGAAGTCCATCATCCGGGGCGAGCAGACACAGACGGTCTTCAAGGACACCCGCAAACTCGCCGCCCGTGCCGTGCAGATGGGCGATGCCGTACTCCACGGCCGGAAACCCGAGGTCAACAACACGACCGACTACGACAACGGGACGAAGACCGTGCCGGCGTATCTGCTGAAGCCGGTGAGCATCGACAAGGGGAACACCGATCTCCTCGTGCGCGAGGGGTACTTCACCGCAGGGCAGCTGCGGTGACCCGGCCGGTTGGTGAGCCGCGGCCGACGGCCGAGCGGGCGCGACCCGTCCTGGAGATGCGCGCCATCACGAAGCGCTTCAACGGCGTCACCGCGCTCTCCGATGTGCATCTGACCGTACGGCCCGGCGAGATCCACGCCGTCTGCGGGGAGAACGGCGCCGGGAAGTCCACGTTGATGAAGGTCCTCAGCGGGGTGTATCCGCACGGCAGTTACGGGGGCGAGATCCGCTTCGAGGGCGAGCCGGTGGCCTTCAAGGACATCCGGGCCGGTGAACGGCACGGCATCGTCATCATCCACCAGGAGCTGGCGCTGGTGCCGCAGCTGTCGATCGCCGAGAACATCTTCCTCGGCAACGAGCGGCGATCGGCCCGCGGCACCCTCGACTGGAACGCCACCTACCGCGCGGCGAACCGGCTGCTGGAGCGGGTCGGGCTGCGCGAGAAGCCGCAGACGCCGGTCGCGGAGCTGGGCGTGGGGCAGCAGCAGTTGGTGGAGATCGCCAAGGCCCTGTCGAAGGAGGTGAAGCTGCTCATCCTGGACGAGCCCACGGCGGCCCTCAACGACCAGGACAGCGCTCATCTGCTCGAACTGATCCGCCAGCTGCGCGCCCAGGGCGTGGCCGGCATCGTCATCTCCCACAAGCTCAACGAGATCCGGGCGATCGCCGACTCGGTGACCATCCTGCGCGACGGCCGGACGATCGAAACACTGACGATACGTCAAACTCGTTCTGCTGCACCGGTCTTGTCCGAGGAGCGCCTCATCCGGGGCATGGTCGGCCGCGATCTCGACCACCGCTTCCCCGACCGCACTCCCTACCGGGGCGAGGACGCCGACCAGGTGGCCCTCGCCGTCGACGGCTGGACCGTACGGCATCCGGTCGACCCTCGGCGCACGGTCGTCGACGAGGTGTCGCTCACCGTGCGCCGCGGCGAGATCGTCGGCCTCGCCGGGCTGATGGGCGCGGGCCGCACCGAACTCGCGATGTCCCTCTTCGGGCGCTCCTACGGGCAGTACGCCGGCGGCACGGTGGCCGTCGGCGGCCGCGAGGCCGACACCGGAACCGTACCGGCGGCCATCGCCGCCGGCCTCGCCTACGTCACCGAGGACCGCAAGCGCTACGGCCTGAACCTCCTCGACACCGTGCAGCGCAACATCTCCCTGGCCTCGCTGCCCCGCATGCGACGGCACACCGCCGGCCGCCGGCACGGCATGCGCGGCTTCGTGGACGAACACCACGAACGCCGGGTCGCCGAGCACTACCGCACGGCCCTCACCATCAAGACCCCCACGGTCGCCGAGCAGGTGGGCCGGCTCTCCGGCGGCAACCAGCAGAAGGTCGTGCTGAGCCGGTGGATCCACACCGACCCGCAGGTGCTGATCCTCGACGAGCCGACGCGCGGCATCGATGTCGGCGCGAAGTACGAGATCTACACCGTGATCGGCGAACTCGCGGCCCGCGGCAAGGCGGTGCTCTTCCTCTCCTCCGAACTGCCCGAACTGCTCGGGATGTGCGACCGGATCTACACCATGGCCGAGGGCCGGCTGACCGGTGAGGTCTCCCGCGCCGAGGCCTCCCAGGAAGTCCTGATGCGCCATATGACCCTGCGCCGTACGACCGAGAACGGGAGCTGAGGCCCCGCCATGACCACCACCACGACCACTCCCCCCGCGGACCCGCCCGCGGCACCGCCGGCCATGGCCCTCCTGTTCCACCGCGCCCGGGCCAACCTGCGCCAGTACGGCATGCTCATCGCCCTGGTCTTCCTCGTCGTGCTGTTCCAGATCTGGACCGACGGCACGCTGCTGCTGCCGAACAACGTTTCCAACCTGATCCAGCAGAACAGCTACATCCTCATCCTGGCCATGGGCATGATGATCGTCATCATCGCGGGCCATATCGATCTGTCCGTCGGTTCGCTGGTCGCCTTCGTCGGCGCGATGGCCGCGGTACTGATGGTCAAGCACGACCTGCCGTGGGTACCCGCCCTGCTCCTCTCGCTGCTGATCGGGGCGGTCGCGGGTGCCTGGCAGGGCTTCTTCATCGCGTACCTCGGAATCCCGTCGTTCATCGTGACGCTGGCCGGCATGCTGCTGTTCCGCGGGGCGACGCAGATCGTGCTGGCGGGCCAGTCCCTGGCGCCGTTCCCGGACGGCTTCCAGGACCTCGCCAAGGGATTCCTCCCGGAAGTGGGCCCGTACACGCAGTACCACAACCCGACCCTCGCGCTGGGCCTCTGTGCCGTCGTGCTCCTCCTGCTACGGGAGTGGCGGCAGCGCGCCCGCCAACTCGCCCTCGCTCTGGACGTGTTGCCGACCGGCCTGTGGGTGGCCAGGTGCACCGCGCTCACCGCCGCCGTCGTGGCCTTCACCCTGACGCTGGCCAGTTTCCACGGCGTGCCGGTCGTGATGCTCGTGATGTGCGGTCTGCTGCTCGCCCTCGGTCATGTGATGCGCAACGCGGTCGTCGGACGGCATGTGTACGCGCTCGGCGGCAACAAGGCGGCCGCGCAGCTGTCCGGCATCAAGGACAAGCGCATCACCTTCGCCGTCTTCGTCACCATGGGCGTCCTGGCGGCGCTCGCCGGTTGTGTCTACGCGGCCCGGCTGAACGCGGGTACGCCGCAGGCCGGCCTGAACTTCGAACTTGAGGCCATCGCCGCGTCGTTCATCGGCGGCGCCTCCATGAGCGGCGGCGTCGGCACGGTCATGGGTGCGGTCATCGGCGGCCTGGTCCTCGGTGTCCTCAACAACGGCATGTCGTTGGTGGGCATCGGCACCGACTACCAGCAGGTCATCAAGGGCCTCGTACTGCTCGCCGCGGTCGGCTTCGATGTCTGGAACAAGCGCAGGGCGGGGCGCTGACGCCGGTCGCCCTCGCCCGGCTCGGTGTTACGCGGAGTGCGGTGACGGCTCGGTCTCCGTGCGGCCCAGGAAGCGGCGTACCGCCCAGACCGGCGCGCCGAGCGCGAAGCCGTACACGGTGACCAGTCCGTGGCCGTTCTCCTGCGCGAGCCACATCACCAGGCCGAGCACCGGGACGGCGATCGCGAGGGCCTGCTGCTTCTTGACGCGGGTGCGGGTCAGGAGGGCCAGGGCCAGGGTGGCGCCCAGGAAGTAGGTCGCGCCGGAACTGCCGGCGAAGTTGCGCGGGTCCGTGCTGGGGCCGCTGCCGAGACCGAGCAGCGCGTCGAGGTGCTCCGGCAGGAGGATGCCGGCGGCGAAGAAGAGCAGGGTCAGCGTGCCGCCCCAGAGCCACTGCGCGAGCGCGGCCGCGATGGCGAGGGTCGCGATGTTCCAGATGGCGCCGCCCGGGCCGCCGTTCTGCAGGAAGACCGAGGTGAGCACCCGCCACCAGCCGCTCTTGGCGGGGTCGTTGTCGAGGGCGGCCATCGCGCCCGACCAGCAGAGCTGGAGGACGACGCCGGCCACCGCCAGTGCGGTCAGGGCGATCGCGGCCCACGGGACGGGGCGCCCGCGCAGCGAGTCACGTCCGATCGCCCCGAGCCCGCTGTTGATGATCATCACCATCAACGCCGCCGTGGTCACGTTGAACAGCAGCCCGTCCATGTCCCGCCCCCTGCAACACCGTTCGAAATGGTCGGCCGGAGGCTAACACAGCTTTCGAACAGCGTTGGAAAAGCTTTACGGTAGGAAGATGAAGCTCACCAAGGAGCGGATCATCGATGCCGGTATGGCCACCTTCGCCGAGGTCGGCTACCACGCCCTGTCCATGCGCCAGGTGGCCGACCGGCTCGGCGCGCACGCGGGCAGCCTCTACTACCACGTGCGCAGCAAGGACGACCTGCTCGCATTGATGGCCGACCGGGTCTGCCGGCAGGCCTACGACGACGGCAGCACCGCACTGGCCGCCCTGCCGTCCGGGGCGACCTGGCAGGACCGGATCGAGGCCCAGGCCACCACGCTGCGCCAGACCCTCCTCAAGCAGCCGGGCGGAGCGCTCCTACTGGCCGACAGTCCCAGGATGCTCAGCACCGGCGGCCTGTCCTTGATGGAACGCCTGCTGCACACCCTCCTTGAGGCCGGTGTCCCCGTCGAACACGCCGGCACCGCCGCCGACACGCTGCTCAGCCACCTCACCGGCTTCGTCCTCCAGGAACAGAGCGAGGCACAGGTGGCCCCCGTCACCGAAGAGGTCTACGCGGATCTGCATGCGCGTTTCCCGCTCCTGCTCACGGAGATGCCCCGGTCGGGTCAGGACGAGAAGTTCCGGCGCAGCCTGGAGCTGTTGTGCCGGGCTGTGGCCACTCTCGTCGAGGAGGACTCCCCCGCCGCAGCCGACGCGTCACAGTGACTCCGGAGTGAGGTCCGCGAGCGCGGGCGACGACCGCATAGCGGGTGAAGCGCGGGGTTCCGTTCATAAAGGGACATCGATGGCAGTTTTCGGTCAGATTGCGACTCATGACGTTGCGTGCAGACCAGAGGGGCCTTGATCCGCCGTCGGCCCGACCGGACCTGCCGACGGGCCAGGGCGTCACAGACGCCGGACATCCCGCCGTTGCCAGAATCTGACGGAAAATTTCCGGCGCGTGTGCGGAATTGGTGAAGAAAACCGTCTGAAACTACGCTCTTCGTTTTGACCGGAGATCGCCGGGTCCCCGAATGTCATCGGCATGCCCGTCAGACCCCGAGCCGCCACAAGCGGCCCGCTGCGCATGCCCGAGTTCCGCCTGCTCCTCACCGGAGCCGCGGCCGGACTCTTCGGTTCCCAGGTCACCCTGGTCGCGCTGCCCCTCGTCGCAGTACTCCAGCTCAACGCCCCCGCGTTCCAGGTGGGTTTGCTCACCGCGGCCGAGACCGCCGCGTTCCTGCTGGTCGGCCTGCCCGCGGGAGCCTGGGTCGACCGGATGCGGAAGCTGCCGCTGCTGATCCGTGCCGATGTGGTGCGGGCCGTGGCCATGGCGAGCATCCCGCTGGCCGCCGTCGCCGGGGTGCTGACGATGGCCCAGCTGTACGCCGTCGCCCTGGTCACCGGTGTGGCGACGGTCTTCTTCGACGTCGCCCACCAGAGCTTCGTCCCGCACCTGCTGCCCAAGGAACAGCTGGTCGCCGGCAACGGAGCGCTGGAGACCGTCCGTTCCTCGGCGCAGGTCGCGGGCCCCGGCCTGGGCGGTGGCCTGGTGCAGCTGCTCGGCGCGCCGCTGGCCATCGTGGCGGACGCCTGCGGCTACGCGCTCTCCGCGCTCTTCCTGTGGCGCATCAAGCGGCCGGAGAGCCTGCCGGAACGCGTACCGGGAGCCTCGCTCCGCAAGGACGTCGGCGAGGGGCTGCGCTTCGTGTTCGGCCACCGCCTGCTCCGGGTGATCGCCCTGGCCACCGGCCTGGCCAACCTCTTCTCCGCCATGCTGATGGCCACCCAGTCCGTCTTCCTGGTAAGGGAGCTGGGGCTGGCACCCGCGGCGGTCGGCCTGGTGCTGTCCGCCGCCGCGCTCGGCGGCCTGGCGGGCGCCCTGTGCGCCGGCCCGCTCGCCGCACGGCTCGGCCGGGCCCGGATCATCTGGCTGTCCGCCCTGGTCACCGGGCCGTTCGCGGTGCTGTGGCCGCTGTCCGGGCGCGGCGCGGGAGCCTCGTTGTTCGCGCTCGGCTCCGGCGTGGTCTTCTTCGGGGCGGTCGTCTACAACGTCGCCCAGGTCAGCTTCCGGCAGACGGTCTGCCCGCCCAGGCTGCGCGGCCGGATGAACGCCACCTTGCGGTTCGTGATGTGGGGCACGCTGCCGCTCGGCGCGCTGGTCGGCGGTGCCCTGGCCGATGCGTACGGCGCCCGTGCGGCGCTGGTGTGGTGCGCGGCGGGATTCCTCGCCGTACCGCTGCCGCTGCTGCTCTCGCCGCTGCGCCGAATGCGTGAACTGCCTTCCACTGAGGGTGAGTTGGGCGCCGACCAAGACGAGTCGGACGAGGGCGCCGGTGCCGGTGCCGGCCAGCAGGTCGAGGCCGCCGGGCGCGGCTAGAGCGCGCCCTGCCCGAGCCCTCGCCCCCGTTCTCCCCGCCTCCCCCACCTCACTTCTCCCTCCCCAGAGAGGCTTCCGTGCACAGCATCACGAGCCAGTACCTGGCCCGCTTCCGCCGGCTCGACGACGGCGTCGGCGGTGCCGACAGCGACGGGGCACCGGCCCTGCTGCCGGTCACCGGTGCCCAGCGGCGCTTCGTCCTCGTCCGGGCCATGGACCCGGCCGGGCGGCCCGACCTGGTGCCGATGTTCTTCTCCTTCCCGCGCGGCACGGTGGACCTCGCGCGCCTCGCCGCGGCGGCCCGACGCCTCGCCGTACTGCATCCCGTGCTGCGCGCCCGTCCTGAGGTGCTGCGGGGTACCCCGGTGCTCCGGCTGGGGCCGCCGGAGGTGCCGGTGACGCGGGTCTCCCGGGTGCCGGGGGAGGACGCGGCGGCCGCGCTGCGGCGGGTCCTGTGCGACTGGGCCCCGCAGGGAGCGCCGCTGCGGCTGTTCCTCGCAGCGGACGGCCTGGACGGCGCGGAGGGCCAGGGCGGACCGGGTGCCGAAGGGCCGCGGGAAGTGCTCGCCGTGGTGCTGGAGCACACCGCGTGCGACGGCCAGTCGCTGAACCGGATCGTCGAGGAGCTGGGCGCCGCCTACGCCGCGGGCCGCGCGGCGGACGGCCCGTCGCCCGCCGACGCGGCCGCCGAGCTGGACGCCTACCGGGAGGCGGTGCTCCTGCAGTTGGCCGCGGAGGACCGGGCGGGTTCGCCGGCGGCGATGGCGTACTGGGGCGACCGGCTCCGCGCGGTGGGTGAACGGGCGCGGTCCGCGAACGGGCCGCAGAGCCTGGCGCGGGACGGGCTGCCGAGCGGTTCGGCCGAGCGGCGGATGCCCGCTCCGGAGGCCGGGACGTCCTTCCCCCAGCTGCTCGACGCCTGCCGCGCGGCGGCGGAGGCGCTGTACGGGAAGGGCCACGTGGTGCCGCTCGGCTATCCGTGGGGCGGCCGTCCCCCCGGCGCCGCACCGGTGCTCGGCTGCTTCCTCAACACCGTGGTCTTTCCCACCGCGACGGGCACGGGCCCGGTGACGCCGGAGGAGACGGCCGGCGCATGGTGGGACGATCTGGACCACGCCGGCACGCCGTTCGACGCGGTGGTCCACGCGGCGCGGGCCGCCGGGTCCGGCTGGCGGGGCGGTCTCGACGGGCTGTTGACCGTGGACGACGCCCGGCGGCGACCCCCGCTCCGGCTCGGCGGGGTCACCGGCCGGGAGATCCACATCGACGGCAGAGCGGTGCGCGGACCCTTCGCGGTGTCCGTCACCCAGGGCCCCGAACTGCGACTGCGCATGGTGTGGGACCGCGCGGTGCACTCCGACGGGACGGCCGAGGCCGCCTTCGCCGCGCTGACCGGTGCCCTGGGCTCCCCGGCTGCTGCGGTCGGCTGACCGGCCGCCTCCCTCCCTTCCCTCCTGCCTCTTCTTTCCCTTCTTCATCTCTTTCTTCAGCTCTTTCCTCGCACGATCCCTCGCCCCTGAAGCCACCTCGCGGCCGGCCGTGTGATCCGCGGCCCGGCCTGCGCACTGCGCGGCCGGCCCGACCATGCCCGGCCGCGCCACTCCGATCCGACCACACATCAAGGACCGCCCATGCTTCCGCTCTCCTCCTCGCAGGAGATTGTCTGGCTGCACGAACAGGTGCAGCCGGGCAGCCGCGCGTACAACTTCACCGCCGCACTCGATCTGTGGGGCACCCTCGACGCCGAGGCCCTGCGCCGCGGGCTCGCCGCCGTCCTCGACCGGCACCCCGGTCTGCGGCTGGAACTCGTCGCCGTCCCCGGCGCGGTGCCCGGCCAGCGGGTCGCCGAGGACTGTGCGCCGCGACTGCGGACGGTGGACCTGAGCGGGGCGGACGACCCCGACCGGGCCTTCGAGGAGCTGCTGCGCACCGAGGCGGAGACCCCGCTCGACACCTATCAGGCCCCGCTGCTGCGCTGGACGCTGGTCCGGCTGGCGGAGGACCGGCACCGGCTCATCCACGTCGAGCACCATCTGATCCACGACGGCCACTCCTTCGCGATCCTGCTGCGGGACGTCTTCACCGTCTACCGGGGCCATGTCCTGGGCGAGCCGGTCGAGTTGCCCGCCGCGTCCTCGTACGCCGATCACGTCCGGGTGCAGCGGGACAGCGGTGCCGCGGGCGACGAGGAGCGGCGGGCCGGCCTTGAGTTCTGGACCGGTGAACTGCGCGACTTCTCCTACGACATGCCGCTGCCCGGGCTGACCCGGCCGGGGTCGCGGCGCCGCCACCACGGCGGGCAGTTGCGCCAGTCGATCGGCGCCGACCTGGCCGGGCGGCTGCGGGAGCACGCCCGTGCGCGCGGTCTGACGCCGTTCGCCGCGCTGCTGGGGCTCTTCGCCGAGCTGCTGCGCCGGCACAGCGGGCGCACGCAGATGGTCATCGGCACCGCGGTCGGCAACCGCCCGCGGGGGTTCGAGGACGCGGTGGGGATGTTCGTGAACACGATTCCGCTGCCGCTCCGGCTGGATCCGGACGCACCGGCCGAGGAGTCCATGGACGAGGTGACCGACACCCTGATCCGTGCGCTGCCGCACCAGGAGGTACCGGTCCAGGAGCTGACCCGGGCACTCGGTCTGCACACCTCGGGTGCGGACAACCCGCTGTTCAGCGTCATGTTCAGCGCCCATGACGCGGAGCTGCCCGAGATCGACGTGCCCGGTCTGGACATCACGCTGTTCGAGGGCTTCAACACCGGCACCACCCGTTTCGACCTGGACGTGGTGCTGCTGCCGGACGACCGGCGCGGGGTCACACCGCGGCACGGTGCGCCGGGCATGACGCTGGTGTGGGACTACGACGCCGACATGTTCGGGGAGGACGTGGCGAAGCTGCTCGCCGGGCGGTTCCTCGACCTGCTTCGGGCCTACCTCGACGCCCCCGGCACCGTCCTCGCCGACCTGGCGCTGCCGTCGGCTCCCGGGCCGGTCCCGGCCGCAGCCGGCACGCCCCTCGCGCCGACGGCCCAGGACGCTGCCGACCGTGACCCGCTGGACCCCGCCGCCGCCCATGACCCGTCGCTGCCGGCGCTGCTCGTCGGCGCCCGCCGGATCACCTACGGCGAGCTGGACGCGCAGGTGGACTCGCTGGTGAAGCGGCTGGGCGCGGCGGGGGTGACGGCCGGTCAGCCGGTGGCCGCGGTGCTGCCGCGCGGCCTCGACTCGGTCGTGACGCTGCTGGCGTGTCTGCGGAGCGGAGCGGTGTACTGCCCGCTGTCGCCGTCCGACCCGCCGGCGCGGCTGGAGCTGCTGCTGGAGCGGCTCGCCCCGGCCCTGGTACTGACCCCCGCCGAGGCCTCGGTCACCGGCCCGGCCGGCTGCTCCGCCCCGTCCCTCACCTCCGTCCCCGCCGGTCTTCCGGTGGCCCCGGTCGACGCGCCGGTCCTGTCCACGGCCCGGAAGGCGGAGGTGGTGCCCGGCGCCTCGTACATCATCCACACCTCGGGCTCGACGGGTGTGCCCAAGCCCGTGGCCGTCGGCCGGGCGGCGCTGGCGAACCATCTGACCGGCGCGGCCGAGCGGTTCGGGCTGGCGCCCGGTGACCGGGCGCTGCTGTTCGCCCAGCCGTCCTTCGACGTGGCGCTGGAGGAGGTGCTGCCGTCGCTGTACGCCGGGGCGTGCCTGGTCGTGCCCGAGTACGAGGTGCCGACGGGGGCCGAGCTGACCGAGCTGCTGACCACCGCCAGGGTCACCGTGGCGAACCTGCCCACCAGTTACTTCCTCGCCACCCGTGACGACATGGCCCCCGCCCTGCGCGACGGCCGGTGGGCGCCCCGGCTGCTGGTCCTCGGCGGGGAGCGCCTCCCGGCCGAGGTGATGCACGCCTTCCTCGCCGACACCGACGCCACGGTGCTCAATGTCTACGGCGTGACGGAGGCCGCCATCAGCTCCACCGTCCACGAAATCACCCGCGACGGCCTGGCCGAGGGCGCGGAGATCCCGTTGGGCACCGAACTGCCCGGCGAACGCATCCGCGTGCTGGACGCCGGGCGCCGTCCGCTGCCGGACGGAGCGGTCGGCGAGCTGGCGATCGCCGGGGCCGGGCTCGCCGAGGGGTACGTCGGCAACCCGGAGGCCACCGCCGCCCGGTTCGTCACGGTCGACGCGCTCGGCGGGGAACGGGTCTACCTCACCGGTGACCTCGGCTACCGGGGCCGCGACGGGCTGCTCTACTTCCTGGGCCGCCGGGACAACCAGGTCAAGCTGCGCGGCTACCGCATCGAGCTGGAGGAGGTGGAGGCCGCCGCCTCGGCCGTGCTCGGCGGCCGGTCCTGTGCCGTCGTCCTGGACCGCGAGGCCCCCGGCGGGCCCCGGCTCGTCGGCTTCCTGGAGAACACCGGCTCGGGCACCCCGGGCGCGGAGTGGGACGAGCAGGCCCTGCACACGGAGTTGAGCCGCCGGCTGCCGGCCGCTCTGGTGCCGGGGCGGTGGGCGCGGCTGGACGTGCTGCCGAGGCTGGCCGGTGGCAAGCCGGACCGGGTGGCGCTGTCCCGTACGGCCGCGGCACCGGAGCCGACGGTTCCGGTGGAGGCGGTGGCTTCTGCGGCCCCGGCCGGGGAGGGTGAGGCCACCGGCCCGGTGTCCGATGATCCGCTGACGGCGCTGCTCGCCGACGGCTGGCAGGAGGTCCTGGGCCACGGCCGCTTCGATGCGACCTCGCACTTCTTCCACGTCGGCGGTCATTCGCTGCTCGCCGCGCAGCTGTCCGCCTGGCTGGAGCCCCACCTGGGCGAACGGCCGCCGCTGCGGCTGCTGTTCCGCAACCCGGTACTCGCCGACCAGGCCGACGCCCTCGCGGCGTTCGCCGCCGCGTCCACGACGGCCGCGGCTCCTACGACCACGACGGCCACCCCCGTTGTGACCCCTGTGACTGCTGCGACCACTGCGACGGAGGCGTGATGCACCCGACCTCGACCCCGACCCTCCAGGCACCCCGGACCTCCGAGAGCCCCCAGGACCTGGACCGCCCGCTGAGCATCGCCCACGGCGCCGCGCCCGCGGCCGGCGCCCCGGCCGGTGTGCTCTCCCGCTTCGCGGAGTGGGCCGCCCGTTCGCCCGAGGCACCCGCGGTGATCGACGGCGCGCACACCTGGACGTACCGGGAGATCGGCACCGCCGCCGACGCGGTGGCGGAAGCGCTCCGCGACCGGGTCCGGCCCGGCGACCTGGTCGGCGTCTGCCTGGACCGTTCGGCCGCGCTGGTGGTGACCGCCGTCGCGCTCGCCCGCCTCGGCGCGGTCTACCTGCCGCTCGGCCCGCAGCCCGGTGCACGCCGTGTCGAGACCGTCACCCAGGACCTGGACGTGGCCTGTCTGATCGGCGATCCGGCGCTGCTCCCGCCCCGTTTCCGGGCGTCCGGGCAGGGGGCACGGATCGAAGCGGAGCGGATCGAGGCGGCGCAGGCCGACCAGGTGGTGCTGCCCCTGCCGGTGGTGGGTGCCAATGCCCCGGCGAAGGCCGTCGCAGCGTTCGCGGACGGACCCGGCGCGGGAGCCCGTCGCGCGCCCGCCGAGGCGTTCTACGCCGTACTCACCTCGGGTTCCACCGGCCGTCCCAAGGCGGTCGCGGTCGCCGAGGCGGCCCTCGGCACCCTGCTCGACTGGTACCGCGCGGAAACCGGGCTGGCCCCGGGTGACCGCCACTCCCTGCTCATCGGCGTCGCCTTCGACCCGCACGTGCTGGAGCTGTGGGCCGGACTGACGTCCGGTGCCGCGCTGGTACCCGCCCCGGACGAGGTCCGCTGGGACTCGGAGGTGCTCACCGACTGGTGGCGCGATGCCGGGGTATCGGTGTCGATCGGGGCCACCCCGATGATCGAGCCGCTCCTCGACCGCCCTTGGCCCACTGGCCTGACGCTCCGTCATCTCATCGTCGGCGGCGACCGGTTGCGCCGCCGCCCGGCCGCGGACGTGACGGCCACCGTCCACAACGCCTACGGCCCCGCCGAGGCCACCGTCATGGCCACCTCGTACGCCATGCGCGGCACGGACGCCGCCAAGACGGCGGACGTGGAGAACGCGCCCCCGATCGGCGGGCCGGTGCCGGGCGTGACCGTGGTGGTCACCGACGACGACGGCCGGCCCGTACCCCGCGGTGCCGAGGGCGAGTTGCGCCTCGGCGGACGGTGCCTGGCGCTCGGCTACCTGGACCCCGAACTGACCGCGCGCCGCTTCACCGCCCCGCCCGCGGGCCTCGCCCTGCCGTCCGGCGTGGACCGGCTGTACCGCACCGGGGACCGGGTGCGGATGCGGGCCGACGGGCTGCTGGAGTTCCTCGGCCGCCTCGACGACCAGGTGAAGATCAGCGGCGTGCGGATCGAACCGGCGGAGGTGGCGGCCGCGTTCGAGCAGGACCCGGCGGTGCGCGGCGCCGTCGTCGTCGCACCCCGGACGCCCGACGGCCACACTCGCCTGGTGGCGTACGTACGGCCGGCCGGCGGCGCCACCCCGACCGCGGAGGATCTGCTGACGGCGGTCCGGGCCTGGCTGCCCGAGCAGGCCGTCCCCTCGGCCGTACGCATCGTCGACGCCTTCCCGCTGGACGCCAACGGCAAGGTGGACCGGGCGGAGCTGGTGCGCCGGGCGACCGAGGAGGGCGCCTCGCCGCTACCGACCGGCACTGGTTCGTCCGGCCCTGGTTCGTCCGTCCCTGGTTCGTCCGGCCCGGCGGCGCCGTCCGGGTCGGAGGTGCTCCCCGACGGAGCCACCCCCGGGGAACGGCTGGTGCTCGGCACGGTGCGCGATCTGCTGGCCCGGCCGGAGACCACGCTGGCCGAGAACTTCACCGCGGCGGGCGGCACCTCGCTGATCGCCGCCCGTCTGCTGACCGCCATCCAGCGGGAGACCGGCGTACGGCTGCGCGCTCCGGAGCTGCTCCGCCAGCCCGATCTGCGCGCCGTGGCGGCCCTGGTGGACGCCCGCCGCGCGGATGCGGATCCGAAGCCGGGGCGGGCCTGAGATGACCGCCCCGCTGTCTCCGCACCCCGACGACACCTGGAGGGAAGGGCCCGTGCCCACCGAAAGCACCCTGTCGAGCGAGCCCGCTCCGACCAGCCTGCCGGCACTCGTGGCGCGGCACGCCGAACGGACCCCCAACGCCCTGGCCGTGGCGGACGGCGACGCCACGCTGACGTACGCGCAGCTGGTCCGGGCCGCCCGTGCGCTCGCCGGGCACCTGCGCCGGCGGGGAGTCCGCCGGGGTGACGCGGTGGCGTTGCTGACGCCCCGCTCGGCCCGTACCGTCATCGCCCAGCTCGCGCTGTGGTGGGCGGGGGCCGTCTGCGTACCACTCGATCCGGCGCACCCGCGCCCGCGGAGCGAGGCGCTGGCCGCGGAGGCCGGTGTGACGCTGACCGTCGGGGACGCCAAGCTGCTGGAATCCGCCGCTCCGGCCGGCCCGACCCTGGCCCTGCCCGACGAGCCGCAGGGGAAAGACCCGCGGCTCGACGAACCGCAGGCCGACGGCACCCCGGCTGACGGGCCCCTCCCCGACGCCGCCGCGTTCATCATGTTCACCTCCGGCTCCACCGGTCGTCCCAAGGGCGTGGCGATCGCCCACCGCGCGCTGGCCGAGCTGGTCAGCGCCCCGGCGTACCTCACCCTGACGCCCCGTGACCGGGTGCTGTTCCATTCGCCGCTGACCTTCGACGCGTCGACCTTCGAGGTGTGGAGCGCCCTCGCCAACGGCGCCGCCGTCGTGGTGTGCACCGTCGAGCGGCCCTCGCTGGAGGACCTGGCCCAGCAGGCGGAGCGGCACGGGGTCACGGTGGCCTTCTTCACCACCGCGCTCTTCCACCAGCTGGCGGTGCGCCGTTCCCGGATCTTCGCGCCGCTGCGCACGGTCGTGGTCGGCGGCGAGGCGCTCGCCGCGCACCATGCCCGCGAGGTGCTGCAGGCGTTCCCCTGGCTGGAACTGGTCAACGGCTACGGGCCGACGGAGACGACGACGTTCGCCACCGCCCACCGGGTCACCGCCGCCGACTGCGCCGGACAGATACCGATCGGCCGTCCCATCGCCGGGGCCGCCGCGCACGTCCTGGACGCGGCCGGCCGGCCCGTCCCGGACGGCGAGCGGGGCGAACTGTGGGTCGGCGGCAGTCGGCTGTCGCTGGGCTACACCGGCCGTCCGGAGCTGACCGCCGAACGCTTCACCACCCACCCACAGTGGGGCCGCCTCTACCGCACCGGCGATGTGGTCTCCCGACGCCCGGACGGTGTGCTCGACTACCACGGCCGCACGGACGACCAGGTGAAGGTGCGCGGCTTCCGGATCGAGCCGGGGGAGGTCGAGTACGCGCTGCGGGAGCAGCCGGAGGTGGCCGATGCGGCCGTCACCGTGCACCGTCCCGCCCCCGACGACGCCCGGCTGGTCGCCTTCGTCGTCGCCGCACCCGGTCCCGTCCCCCGGCCGGACGCCCTGCGCGACCGGCTGGCCGCGGCCCTGCCCGCCCATCTGGTACCCGACGAACTGACCGTCGTCGCCGACCTGCCGCTCAACACCTCGGGCAAGGTCGACCGCCGCGCGCTGGCCGGCCTGCTCTCCGCCAACCCGCCTGAGAGTTCAGGTGATTCAGGTGGTTCGGATGCGCCGGACGGGTCGCCGATGTCTGCGGCCCCGGACGGACCGCTGACGCCGCTGGAGCAGGCCGTCGCCGACGTCTGGAGCCGCTCCCTCGGCTGCGGAGTGACCCGCCCGGACGCCGACTTCCTCGCCCTCGGCGGCCACTCGCTGCTCGCGCTCGCCGTCACCGACGACCTCCGCGAGGAGCTCGGCGTGGAACTGTCGCTCGCCGACTTCTTCGGCTCCCCCACCGTGGCCGGCCAGGCCGCCCTGGTCGAGCGGGCGTTGCTCGCCGCGCACGGTGATCTTCACCCGCACGCCCCGGAGGACACCGATGGCCACTGACCGCCCCGCCGCCCCTTCCTTCCAGGAGGAGCTGCTGCGCCGGGCCCGGGAACGCGCCGCGGCCCGCCCCGCCGCCCGTCCCGATTCCGCCGACCGCGGCCCGGCACCGCTCTCCCGCGCCCAGCACCGCATGTGGCTGATGGACCGGCTCGGGCATGACGGCGCCTCGTACAGCGTGCCGTTCGCCACCCGGCTGCGCGGCCCGCTCGACGTCGACGCGCTGGCCTCCGCGCTGACCGAGCTCGTCCGCCGGCACGAGATCCTGCGCACCCGTTACGTGGAGCGGGACGGCGAGCCGTGCCAGGAGGTGCTGCCGGCACCCGCGTCGTTCGCGGTGCCGGTGGTGCCGGCCGACCCGGCGGACGCCCCACCGCTGCTGGCGGCGGAGGCCGGCCGCCGGTTCGACCTCTCCGCCGGGACCGTGCCCCGCGCACTCGTCCTGCGCCACGGCCCCCAGGACCACACCGCACTCCTGACGTTCCATCACATCTCCCTCGACGGGCCGTCCCTGGAGATCGTGGCGGAGGAACTCGCCGCACTGTACGAGACCGCCGCCCACCCGCGGGAAGCCTCCGCTCCGGCCCCCGGGTCCGACCCCGCACGGCTGAAGGCCCAACCGCCCCAGTACGCCGACTTCGCCCGGCACGAACACCGAGCCGCGGCCGACGGCCTCGACGCGGGGCTGCGCCACTGGCACGCCCTGCTCGAAGGCGCCGCTCCCCCGCGACTCCCCGGCCCCACCCACCCGCCCACCGACCTCACCACCCGGCCCACCGGCTCCCACACCACACCGCTCGCCCCGGAGGTACCGGCCGCCCTGCGCGAGCTGGGCCGGCGGCACCACGCCACGCCGTTCACCGTGGCGCTCACCGCCGCGTTCGCCGCCCTGCACCGCTGTACCGGGCAGGACGACCTGGTGATCGGCATCGCCGGTACGCACCGCCGGGGAACGGCCATGCGCGGACTGGTCGGGCTGTGCGTCAACACCCTCCCGTTGCGCGTCGACACCTCCGGCGACCCGTCCTTCAGCACGCTGCTGACGCGGGTGCGGGCCGCCCTGCTCGATGCCCAGCAGCACGCCGACGTGCCGTTCGACCGCATCGTGGACCGGATCGGTGCCGCCGCCCGCGGTGCGGACGGCACGTCCCTGGTGCGGGTGACCGCGGACGTCCTCGGCACCCCGACGACGCTGCGCCTGCCCGGGACGGACGCGGAGTACGTCGAGGTCGGTGTGGGCGAGGCCAAGTTCGACCTCTCCTTCGGCCTGGTGGACACCGATCGGCCGGCCGCCCTGGTCCAGTACCGCCGCGCCGCACTGGACGAGGAGGCGGCCACCGCCTTCGGCGCGACCTACGCGGCCGTCCTCACCGCACTCGGGGCCGCCACGGACGACCTGCCACTTTCTCAACTTGGCGAGGGTGGTAGCGGTCAACTCCCCTCAGGCAGCGGTGTGTTGCAGGAAGACGACGCGCACCCGGCCGAGCGGCTCCTGCGCCGCCACCCCGATCTCTCCGACGCCACGGTGGTCTCCCCTGCCGGTGGCCCGCTGCTCGCCTACGCAGTCCTGCGGGAGATCGGTGGCCCGTCGCCCGCCGAGCTCCGCGCCCACCTGCGGGACCGCCTGGCGCCCGGCCTCGTCCCGGCCGCCGTCACCCTGCTCGACGTCCTCCCCCGCACCGCCGACGGCACGGTGGACCCGGCGCATCTGCCCGGCCTCCCCGCGCTGCCCGCACCCGAGGGGCCGCACGCCGACGCCGTACGCGAGGGCTTCGCGGCGCTCCTGGGCCGAACGCCCACCCCGGACGACGACTTCTTCGCCCTCGGTGGCCACTCGCTCGTCGCCGTACAGCTCGCCGAACGCTTGCGGCGCGCGCTGACCCTGCCCCTGACCGGCCTGGACATCATGCAGGCCCGCACTCCCCGCGCGGTCTCCGCCCTCCTCGACGCACGGGCCGCGGAACGCGCCGCCGCATCCCTCCGCGCGTCCACCCGCCCGGGACAAACGGGCCGCACGGGCCGGCCGGCGCCGGCGGGACAGCCGGCACTGCGGACGGGCCGGGCGCGGAACGGCACCGTCCTGGTCACCGGCGGCACCGGCGGCGTGGGCAGCTTCCTCCTGCGGGAACTCGCCGCCCAGGGACGCCCCGTACTGGCCCTGGCCCGTCCCGAATCCGCGCACCTGGTCGCGGCGGACGGCGTGGAGGTCGTCGAGGGCGACCTCACCGACCTCGACGGGCTGCGCAAGGCCGTTCAGGACGCGGACGCCATCATCCACGCGGCCTGCACCTTCACCCGTCCCGAGGTGGACGTGGCGGCGATGGACGCCATGGTGGACGCCTGGTCGCGGGGCCCGTTCGTCTTCGTCAGCAGCGTCGACGCGTACGGGCATCCCGTGGGCGGCCAGGTGGCCGAGGAGTCTCCCTCGCACGAACCGCTCAGCCCCTACGGCCGGGCGAAGGTCGACTGTGAGGCGCGGCTGCTCCGGGCGGCCGGCACCGCGGGGCGGGGCGGGGCGAGCGCGGTCCGTTCCCCGCTGGTCTGGGGCCCGCACGACCGGCTCCGCGATCAGCTGCGGTGGGGCGCCACGGGAGTTCTCTACCAGGCCATCAGTGAGGGCCGGCCGCTGGCCGTCCCCCGCCCGGGCGCCGGCGGCCACGCCTGGTACGGCGCTGCCTGGGTGCACGCCGCGGCGCTGGCCCGAGCGGTGGTGTCCTGCCTGGACGCCCCGGTACACGGTGTGGCCAACGCCATCAGCGGCCATGTCACCTGGCCCGACCTCGGCGCGGAGCTCTCCCGACTCCTCGGCGCGACCGCCGACTTCAAGGAATCGGACGACATCCACCCCGATCTCAACCACCACTGGCACTACCACTCCGACCGCCTGGCGCGCCCGCTGCGCCCGCTGCCCGGCGAAGACCTGCGTTCCGTCCTCGCCGCGATGATCACCCCGTCCCTGGACCGGCAGCCCGGCCGAACGTGAGGCCCCACCCTGCGGTCGACCACTTGTCGTCGCAGGTCGGCCGGCTTCCCGGCATCCATTGATCGCGATGCGCGGACTCCTCCGGACGTGACCGGAGGAGTCCGCCGGGGAGGCATGGCATGAGCGTCCGCAGAGCCTGCTGATCGGCGAAGTGCCGGAGGAACAGCGCCGGTTGCGACGACCGCAGTCCCCGCGATTGGCTCTCGAACGGCTCCCTGGTGTAGAACTCTCCCGATCAATCATGATCACGTCATTTCGCACATCACGGGGGACTTTCGGCGTGAAGCCAACTCAACGACTCATCAGCACACTTGCGCTCGTCACGACGCTCGGTGCCGGCCTCACCGCCTGCGGCCCGGAGGGCGACCCCTACGGCGACAGCGCCGGGTCCAAAGGTTCCGGCGGCTCCAGCGCCTCCGCCCAGCCGTCGAGGAAGCCGGCCCCGAGTGACCAGCCCTCGGACCAGGCCGACGGCCCCGGCGACTGCGGGACGCCGCCGAAGCTGCCGGCCGGGCACAAGATGGTCGAGCCCGCCGTTCCCCCGTCGAAGGGCTCCCTGTCCGCCAAGGACGCCAAGCCGGTCTGCACGCCCAACGACTGGATCTACCACGGTCAGGGCAAGGCCAAGTACTACCTCTTCGCGGGAGAGGTCAAGGCGGAACTGTCCACCGGGCCCGGCCGCACGAAGTCGGTTCCGGTCGGCCAGCTGTGGATGCACGCCGGCGACTGCATGACGAACCAGAGCGCCGTGAAGCCGCCCTACACCTGCTCCGGGAACATCTACGACATCACCCTGGACTCCGAGGGCCAGATCAACAGCATCAAGGAGATCTGGCACCCCTGAGCCCCGGGCACGGCGCCGGCCGCAGGCTCGGCCGGCGCCCACCTCAGGCTTCCGCTTCAGATACCGTTCACCGTCGCCACGGTGAACGGTATCTGCGGCGTTCCCGGCCCCATGGGGCCGCCCTTGTCGAACTGCGACCGCACGACGAGCGTGCGCCCGTGGCTGCGCACCATGGTGGTCGGGATCTGCAGCGCCTCGTCGGTGACCTTGCGCTCCAGGCGCGCCGACGCACCGTCGTCGAAGACGTGCCAACGGCTGATCGTGTTGGTGGCGTTGTGGACGACCCACAAGGTATTGCCGCGCAGCTCCAGACCGTCGCCGTGCAGGACGTCCCCGCCGTGCAGTGCGACCCGGCGCACCGCGCCGGAGCGCAGGTCGACGCGGTACAGCGTCCCGGCAGTCATGTCGACGGTCAGCAGATAGCGGCCTGAGCGATCGGCCGCGATGCCGTTCAGGCTGACGGCGTCCGCCGGACGCGGGCCGAGCACGTCGGTCAGGTCGTACGCGGTGGTCAGCCGGGCCCGTCGGCCGTGCGCCGCGGCCGCGGCCAGTTGCTGCGGAGTGACCCGGTAGAGCACGGACCGGTAGCTGTCCGTCAGATACGCGGTCCCGTCGGGCGCGATCGCGAGGTCGTTGACGAAGGACTTGGCCGACCCCGTGACGTCGAACCGCGCGACGAGCGCGCGGCTGCGCAGGTCGTACACCGCGACACCGGCCGTCGAATCGGTCACCCAGAGATGACCGGCACGGTCGACCTTGAGGCCGTTGGCGGTCTTACGTCCGTCGGTACCGGCCGGCAGGAAGATCGCGGCGGTGCGGTGGCCTGGCGTCGCCCTGTACACGGCGCCGGTCGCGTACGAGCCGACGTAGAGGTCACCGCTCACCGGGTCGGCGGCGATGCCCTCGGGATAGACGCGGTCACCCGGCAGGTCGTACGCGGCGGAGACCCGCGCAGGGGCGCCCTGCCGGGCGGCGGCCGGGTGCGAGGTGGACACGTCCGCCTGGGCCGTGGCGGCGACGGTGACGGAGGCGGATGCGGCCGTCAGGGCCAGGGCCGCCGCGCCCAGCACATGGCGCCGGCGCCGGTTGGTGCGGGACAAGAAGGTGGATGCCTCTCGGGACAACGTGAGCGCCTCTCGATAGCGGACGGAGATCCGGCCCAAGAAGTCAGAACCGGAGCACGCGCGGACCGGGAGCCGCAGAGCCCCCACCGGCGATGAATACGAACCTAGATTAGAACTCTAATGCTCGTCAATGTTCATATCCGCATGTAGGCCCTCACTCAGCTGGTGGAGTCCCTCCCTCGGCACAGCCATTACGATGCGGAGATGACGTCCATGCCCGCGTCCGAGCGCCTCGGATCCTCCATCAAGCTCGCCGAGCGGGCGCTCCAGAGCGCCAAGCACGCGGCGCTCAAGCCGGCCGGTCTGACGGTCCCGCAGTACGCGGCCCTGCTCTTCCTCTCCGAGAAGCCCGGGATCTCCGCGGCCGCACTGGCCCGGTCCTGCGGGGTGACGCCGCCGACCATGAACACGGTGCTCAAGAACCTCCAGGAGCGCGGCCTCATCGAGCGCACCCGGCACGAGTGGCACCGGAACGTCCTGGAAACCCGGCTCACCGACCAGGGCCGGGCGGTGATGAACGACGCCGACGCACGCGCCATCCGCGTCGAGCGCGCACTGGCCGCGGAGTTCACGGACGAGGAGCGGGCAACGCTGGTGGCCCTGCTCGGCCGCTGCGCCACGCTCCTCGATTCCGTACGCCCGGACTGACCGGGCCCCGGGCGAAAAAACGAGGGTGGGACCTCTCGTCCGTCGTGAGAGGCTGCAGCATGTCCAAGCACCTGCGCTTCTTCTTCGAAGCCGGCGTCCCGCACACCCCGCTGTGGCCGCACGAGCTCACGAACCCGTACGGCTACCCGACGGATCTGCAACGGTTGCCGATCGGTCCGGCCACCCGCACCGAACTGACGCGGCTGTGCGAGTGGTTCCAGTCCTCCCTGGACTGGAAGGACCCGGCCGGCCCGTCCCCGTGGTCCGACGAAGAACGGGAGCTCTTCGACCAGCAGTCGGACGCGGCACTCACCGCTCTGCGGCAGGAGCTGGGCGACGACTGGACGATCAACGACGAGCGGCTGCCGTGGTGATACCGCCACCACCGCGCACACCGTGAGTCCTCCTGCGGCAGAGGCGACCCGTGGTCCGTCGCCCGGTCATCCCCCCGTGGCGAAGCCGGGGAAGAGTGTCATCCCGCCGTCCACGTACAGGGTGCTGCCGACGACGTAATCCATGAGGTCGGAGGCGAGTACGGCGACGGCGTTGGCGATGTCCTCCGGGTCGCCGACCCGCCGGTAGGGAATCAGGCGCAGCAGTTCCTCCTCGGCCTCGGGAGTTTCCCAGGCGCTGCGGTTGATGGGCGTACGGATGGCTCCGGGGGCCACCGCATTGACCCTGATCCGGTGGGGGGCGAGCTCCTGGGCCAGGGTCGCCATCATCATCAGTACGCCGCCCTTGGAGGCCGCGTAGTTCACATGGCCCGACCAGGGGATGACCTGGTGGACCGAGCTCATGCAAATGATCTTCCCTGCGGAGGCGGAGACCTCCGGGACCACCCCGCGACGCCGGAACTCCCTGGCCGCCTCACGGGCGCACAGGAACTGTCCGGCCAGGTTGACGTCGAGAACCTTCTTCCACTGGTCGAGGGTCATGTCGGTGCTGGGCGCGTCCCGCTGCAGCCCGGCGTTGGCCACGAGGACGTCGATGGTGCCGAACTCCTCGGCCATGCGCGCGAACATCGCGCGGACCTGGTCCTCCTGGGACACGTCCGCCGCATGCGCATACGCCCGCACCCCGAAGCCCTCGATCTCCCGGACGACCTCGTCGGCGGCTTCGCGGCCGGTGACGTAATTGACCACGACATCGGCCCCCACCCGCCCCAGCGCAACGGCGGTCGCCCGGCCGATCCCGGAGTTGGCACCGGTGACCAGCGCCTTCTGCCCCTTCAGGAGGGGAAGGGACGCCAGCTGGCGGGACTTGTCGGACGGGCTTGCCGCGTCGGACGGGCTGGTGGTCGTGGGGGTGCTTGCCGAAGTGGTGGCGGACGTGCGTGCCGAAGTGGTGGTCACAGGTGGTCTCCCTCTCCTCGCCAGGCGCGTCAGGCCCGTCAGGTGCGGTCTCCCGTTCGTCGTGCGCGTACGGGCCGGAACGGGACGGGTCCGCCGAGGCCTCGGCAATCCGCCACGCTTTCAGGCGGCTGCCCGGCGAGGCGCGTCACAACCATGGCGCTCAAGGGCCGAGCACTCAGCGACGCCGGAGCGGTGGTCGGAATGGCGGTCACCGAGTTGCCCGTCCCCAGGCGGCGTGCGGTGATGGACAGCGGTGGTGGAGACCACCTTCCGGCTCGTCGTCGCACCTCAGGAGTCAGTCAGCATGGCCGAGAAGCGCAAACAACGGCAGGTACACCAGGACGAGACGGGCCAGGCCCTGAAACGGCAGCCGCCCAAGGAAGAGCGCGACCGCAGCGCCGAGGAAGTCAACGCGGATCAGCCGTCGGTACGCGGCAAGAAGCCGAAGCGAGCACCGAAACGGTGAAGCGGAGCACGCCGACCGCTACGGCTTTCCCGACCGCCCCGCCGCCCGACGTTCACCGCGGGCCGTGAGCATCAGGGCGACAGCGGTCAGCAGGGAGAGCAGACCCCAGGCCGGCGTGAAGCTGCCCGTGCCGTCCTTGAGCAGACCGAGGGCGGGCGGCATCACCACGATGGCGATCTGGTTGACGGACATGGCCAGGCCGAGCGCGAAGCCCGACTTGTCCGGCGGAGCCGACTCGGTCACGTAGGCGACCCACGGGCCGTACCAGCCGAGACCGAAGAACCCGAGCCAGACGAACACCGCGCAGGCCGCCACGGGTGAGCTCCCCACGGGCGTCATCAGCAGGGCCAGCCCCGCGATCACGGCGACCATGCAGGTCTTGACGGAGACGTAACGACCAGAGGCGTATCGACCAGAGACGTAACGACCAGGTACGCACTGGCCGGACAGGTATCGGCCGGACATGCGGCGACCGGGCAGGTGGCGGCCGGGCCTCCGCCGGTCGCTCCACCACGCGAGGACGATCCGTCCGACCGCGCCCGCCGCCTGGGCGGCCACCAGGACCAGGGCCGCCGCGCCGGCCCCCACGGACGCCCGCTCGTGGAGGTGCAGCACCGTCAGGATTCCCACGCCCGTCTGCACCGAAATCAGGCTCGCTCCGGACAGCATGATCCGCACCATGGCCGGTTCGCGGAGCATCCGCAGCCGAGCACCCAGCTGCGCCCTGAGCGAGGACGACCACCCGGTCCGCGCCGACGGGCCGCGAGCGGCCGACGGGCCTTCTTCCTGCAGGGCGGCTCGGGTGGGTGGCCGCCGGTAGAAGCCCATGAAAACGCCGGCTCCCAACAGGGCGACCAGGCCACCGGCCACGAGTGTCGCCCGCCAGCCGGCAGCGGCGGCGAGGAGGGGCAGTACGGCCGAGGCCAGCGCCGCTCCCAGCGGCAGCCCGGCCTGCCGGATGCCCATCGCGAGCCCGCGCCGGGACGCGTCGAACCAGGACGCCACCGATTTGCTCCCGCCGGGCTGAACGGTGCTGTAGCCCGCGCCGACCACCAGCAGTACGAGGAGCAGGGACAGATATCCCGGTGCCGCACTCCCCACGAGCAGGCCCGCGGCGACGACGCAGCCGCCGATCCCGACGACCCAGCGCTCGTTGTAGCGGTCCAGCAGCTCCCCTGCCACCAACAGTCCGATCAGCGGCAGTAGTTGCGCCGCGGAGAGCAACAGACCCAACTGGGCCGTACTCAGGTGCAGGTCCCGTTGCAGGTCGAGGCCCATCGCCCCGATGCCCTGCACGAAGAAGGCGGAGGCGGCCTGGGTGAAGGTGGCGATACCGAGGACGATCCAGCGGTACCGCCCTGCCCGGCGCGTCGGCAGGGCGGCGGTCACCGGCCCCCGGCCCGGGGTGACGCATCGCCGAGACGGCCGCGACTGATGCGAAGGCGGGTGAGGCGGACGGGGGTGTCGAGGCTGTCGAGGATCCAGGGATGTCACGGCCGACCACCTCTCACGGTCGCCAATACAGCGACGGGTCGGGGTGGTCGGCGAAACCGAGCGCGCGGTAGAGCGGTTCGCCGTCGGCCGAGGCGTACAGGTCCACCCGGGAGACCCCGCGCTCCCGGAACCAGTCGAGCAGGCCCTGCATGATCGCGCGGCTGTGCCCGCGCCGCCGGTGCGCCGGCTCGGTGACCACGCCGATCACATGCCCGACCGAACCGTTGCGGTTGTGCGGGCCGGGGAACCACCGCTCGACGGTACCGATACCGCAGGCGGCGAGCCCGTCGTCGCCGTCCACGACGAGGATCCGTACGGTGTCCGTCGCAGCCAACTTTTCCGCCAGCACCTCGGCCAGTGCATCGCGCCAATCGACGTCGGCCGGTGAGGGATTGAAGAATTCCCCACCGAGCGTCTCGAACAGCAGGGCCCGCAGGCGTACCAGCTCCGCGATGTCGTCCTGCCGCGCCCGACGCACCTCGCCGGCCTGTGCGGTATCGGGTTCGTGGTGTGGGTGGTGCTCGTGGTGTGCCATGCCGAGCACGATGATGTAATGGTCTTATGCACCTCAACCCTTACGGCGAGGATGCCGTGAACCTGGCCGCGGACCTGGCCAACCGGCGGCCGACGAGCCCGGAGGAGCTCGCGGACCGCTGCCGCGCCGCCGGGCTGGTGCTCGAACACCCGGTGACGCCATGGGACTTGGCGCGTGTCGGCCTCGCGCTGGAGGCATGGGAGAAGGTCGTCGACGCCTCCGACGAGCGTGCGCGCGCCGCGCTGCTCAACGAGATGCTGCGGGCGACCGCCGCCCATCCGCGGCTGACCGATCACGCGGGCAGCGGCTGGCACCTGCACTACCGCGACGCCGACCAGCCGCTCGGCTCCCTGCTCTTCGCCCTCATCTCCGTGGGCACCGCGCTGCATCTGGTGGGGCGGGGCATGCACCGGCTCCGGCGATGCGCCGTGACCGAGTGCGCGCTGATCTTCGCCGACACCTCCCCCACCGGGCGGCAACGCTACTGCTCCCCGCGGTGCACCAACCGCGACGCGGTACGCCGACACCGCGCGCGCCGCGCGGTGACCAGGCCGGGGCCCTGCGATCCGGTGATCAGCTGACGTGGGCTGCGATGGTCCGCGCGCACACCAGGGACTCGGTATGCGTCGTGTCCACCTCCAGGTCGTAGAACACTCCCTGGTGCACCGCATCCGCCTGCGCCGCGGCCATCCCCTGGATGCGATCTCCTCGTGCGACCTCCCGTCCCGCGGCGACCGCACTCTCACACCGCACGCCGACCCACAGCACGCCCAGTTCGCCAAGTGCCTTCTGCCACCGCTGCTGGGACGCCGGTCCGCCGAGGAAGACGTCATCGACGAGGATCCTGGCGCCCGCCCGGGCCATCGCCACGATGCCCTCCGTCCAGGCCGCCTCCAGCGCCCGGAAGTCCGCCCCGACGCTCACCTCGCCGTCCGCCGCGAACACGATCCCCCCGTCCGACGCCTGCATCTTCGCGGGCATGGCCTCCACGAACGAGTCACACCCGAACGCCAGCCAGGGATCCGGCAATACGGCCTGCAGACACCGTACGATCCCGGACTTCCCCGAGCTGGAACCACCGTTGAGAATGATCATCTGAGTCGTCACCGCGCCACAGTAGGGCGCTACCACCACGGCACGAAACGAATATCGGCACACACCGCTCTGCTGCCCCTTCATCCCCGCACGCCAGGCCGACGGACCGCCTCAGCAAGGTGATCAGGCGGCTTGCCGCAGGAACGCCGCGGTGGTCGCCACGAACCGGTCGGCGTCGTCGAGCCAGGGGTAGTGGCCCGCTCCCGGCTGCACGGAGAGTGTGGCGTCGGGGAAGAGCCCCGCGAACTCCGCGACCGCCTGTGGCGGGCTGTTCAGGTCGAATTCTCCGGCGAGCAGCAGGGCGCGGCCCTCGTAGGTGGCGAGTGCCGCACGCGTGGCCTCCGGGGTGAAGGCACCCTCGGCCGCGAAGAGTGCGACGGCTTCCTGGTTGCTCGGCCGGCCGGCCGCGTGGTGGTGCTGCGCGGCAGTGTCCCACCGGCCGTAGAAGAAGGGGGCGATGGCCTCCCAGTCACTGCCTGCACCCTCGGTGATCGCCTCCAGGGCGGCGAAGGCCGACGGGAACCACGGTTCGCCTTGCCGTAGTTGCGCGAGCTCACGTCGTGTCTCGCCGGTGATCGCGATGCCGACGGCGCGAGCACCGGGGGCGATCAGAGCGAGCGTGCGGACGTGGTCCGGGTAGCGGGCCGCGTACTGCGTCGCGAGGTTCGCGCCGGCGGAGTGGCCCAGCAGATCGATCCGGGCGAGTCCGAGGTGGCGGCGCAGGGCCTCGACATCGTCGACGAGGCGGTCGCAGCGGTAGGTGGAAGGGTCCTCGGGTATCGCGGACCTGCCGGTGCCGCGAAGGTCCAGGAAGATCAGCTGGTGGTGCGCCGACAGGCCGCCGAGGTCGCCGAGATAACGGGAGTCCATGGGGCCGCCCGGGAGGCAGACCACGGGACGGCCCTCGCCCTGTGTGCGGTAGGCGAGCTGGGTGCCGTCGGGCGCTGAGAAGGTGAGAGACATGACGCGCATCGTTGCAGTCATAACCAGGATGTACAACCCGGTTATGACGAGGAACGGAGAGGGTGTATAACCGAGTTGTGGGAAGCGACGACACCCGACACCCGAACGACGGCGGCGCGCAGCAGCCCTCCCGGACGCTCACCGAGGAACAGGCCGCGCGGATACTCGCCGGCATGAACGAGGTCATTCGTGCGGGCGAGGAGATGCGGAAGCTGCGCACCGAAATGATCAAGATGTTCGCCGGCTTGGGCTGGACCCAGGACAAGATCGCCCAGCTCACGGAGATGAGCCAGCCCGCCGTGTCCAAGCAGGTGATGAAGTCGAAGACGGGCGACCCACCGCCCCCGATGGACCTCTCCCTCGACCAGCGCGACGTCCCATGGCTCGAAGGGCGTCTGTGGGGCCTCGCCGAGGAGATCTCGGAGGCCTGCCACGACGCCGCGCGCTGCACCCGCTACGTCAACGCCCTCGCCCGAGGGCGGAAGCGGTTCACCCCCCAGAACGTCGATGAGCTGCGCCGCCTCGTCGAGGAGGACCTGAGGCTGCACCGGTCGATCCTGTCCGGCAGCTACCGGGACGCCTACGACCAGATCAGCCGGGCTCTCGACGTCCCCACGAAGGCCCCGTCCGCCGCCGGCGCCACCACGCCCACCGCAGCTCCCCCGGCATCGCCCGCCGCGCGGCGAACCCTCGCCTGTCAGATCCAGCGCGACCGGCTCCGGGGCGAGTCCTGAGGGCGAATTGCGCGCTCGTGGCACCTCGTTGGGAGCGGGCCTTGGGAGCGGCCCTCTGGGCGGGCCTTGGAAGCGGCCTTCGGATCGGGGCTTGGGAGCCTGGGAACGGACCTCCGGGACAGGCTCGCGAGGGGACTCAGGGTTGGATCTCGGGGATGCGTCAGGGTCGGTACCTGATGTAGTTCAGGGTGCCGAGTCCGTACTTTTTGATCATGACTTCACCACGCACTGCATTCCTCACCGCCCCCCTCCTGATGGGCGCGTACGGCGTGCTCCGCATCATCGACGGCCTCGACGGCAGCCGCGGGCCGGGCGTCGCATGGAGCGCCGGCCACCTGTGCTTCCTCGGCGGGCTCGTCTTCTTCGTGCAGGGCTTCGGCATGATGCGCGCGTGGGTGGGTCGCAACCGGCTGGCCACGGTGGGCCTTTGGACCGGTACAGCGGGAGCCGTCGCCGTCGCCGTGCAGTTCCTCATCGACCTCGTAGTGGGGTTCCTCTCCGCCGACCACGGCGCCATGCAGGAGCTGTTCGCCCGTATCCAGGCGATACCTGGAGTGCTCCCGGTGTTCTACGACTACGGGCCCCTGCTCTTCTTCGTCGGCCAGCTCATCCTCGTCGCCCAGCTCGCCGTCCGGCGCATCCTCAAGCCGTGGGCACCCGTCCTCGTGCTCATCGACACCACACTGCCCCTCGCCGACAAGGACCTCATACCGCTCGGAGCCGCACTCCTGCTGGTCTCCTTCGCCCCGCTGTACCGCCGCCGCGCGGCCACGCACCAGCCGATCGGCACGTCACTCGCGGCGTGACGGCTTCAGGGGGTAAGGATCAGCTTGCCCTTGGTGCGGCGGGCCAGGAGGTCCTCGTGGGCGTCGCGGGCGCGCCCGAGGTCGTATGCGGCACCGACCAGCGGCCGCAGGCGTCGCCGCGCGACGAGGTCGAGCAGTTCCTCCAGTGCCGGGCCACCGGCACCCTGCGTGGCGATCAGCGGGATGAGCCAGAAGCCGGCGACGGTGATGCTGTCCACCGCGAGCCGTCCGGGGTCGATGCCGGCGGCGGCCCGCCGGGAGGAGGCGCCGTACGTCACCAGGCGTCCCAGGTATCCGAGTGCGTCCAGTGCGGAGTCGAGGACGGGGCCACCGATGGCGTCCAGGATGATGTCGACCGGGTGTCCGTGATTGGCGTCGAGGACGCGCTCGCGGTAGCCCTCCGCGCCACCGTCGATCGCCGCGTCCGCGCCCAGTTCCAGGGCGAAGGCGCGCTTCTCGTCGGAGGACGCCGTGGCGATGATGCGCCCGGCTCCGAACTCCCGGGCCAGCTGCACGGCGAGGCTGCCCGTCCCGCCTGCGGCGGCATGCACCACCACGCTCTCACCGGGCCGTATCCGCGCGACCGAGCGCAGCAGATGCCATGCCGTCAGCCCCTGGACGAGCAACGCCAGCGCCTCGCCGGCGCTCACGTCGTCCGGCAGCGCGACCAGGTCGCGGTCGGCGACGGCCGTCTTCGCGGCGTATCCGCCCTGTGCCACATAGCCGAGCACCCGTCGGCCGTCCGCGGTCCGGCCGACGACCTCCATGCCGGGGATACGCGGTAACGGCCCCTTCGGCGCGTACGGGCCCTCGGTGTGCTCGCCGGCGATCTGCTTGATGTCACCGAAGTTGACGCCGGCAGCCGCCACCTCCACGAGGCTCTCGCCCGGCCCCGCCAGCGGGCCCGGCACCTCGGCCTCCCGCAAGACCTCGGGGCCACCGAACCGCTCGTACTGCATCGCGCGCATGACACACCTCTCGCCGTACTGATCATCTCGCCTCGCCTCAGTGTCACTCATCGCGAGCCGCCAGCGGCAAGGAGAGAGCGGTGGTTCCGCAACCCACCCACCGAAGACCAACGCTCGAAGCCCAAAGCCCAAAGCCAGAAGCCCGAAGCTGCCGGCCGGCGCCGATGTCAGTGGCATCCGCTTCAATCCCTGTCATGAACGAACTCGACGAGCCGGCCGACCAGGACGCACTTCTTTCGGCGGTCCACCGCCTGGCCTGGCCCGGCACCGGCGATCTGGTCTGCGAAGAGGCCGGACACCCGACGGGACACCTATGTCTGGCGGTGCCGTCGGCTCCGGTGAACCCTGCGGACTTCTCGGACCCTCCGGGCCTTTCGCACCGGCCCGACCTGTCCGCACTCCAGGAGGCGCTCAGCGGACGCTACGGGCGGCCCCGCAGTCTGGCGATGGACGGGTACACCGATCCGACCGTCACCCGGCGGACGGGGCTGCCGCTCCTGACCCCGTTCGGTGAACGGCTCGTCGAGATGCGCGCCTGGGCGCACGGGAGCAGGTGGATCGGCTGCGGCAGCGCCCGTTTCGACGACGGCATACGGCCCGTGCTGCTGGTCGCGGAAGGGCAGGATCCGGCCGCGGACGTACCGGAGGGCTCTTCCTGGGTGGACGGGGTCGTGGCCGTGACCGGATGGGACGCCTCCGGAGGGCATACGGTCGACTGGGCGGAGACCGAGGCCCGTCTCGGGACGCCGCTGCCCAGTGACTACAAACGCCTCGTCGACATCTTCGGGGACGGCGCCTTCGACGGCTATCTCCAACCCCACCTACCCGGTTCCTGCTTCAAGACCACTGACATCGTCCGGCAGACCGCGTGGCTGAGCGAGTGGGCAAGCGCGAGAGGCAGCCGCCTGTGGGAACCGTACGAGCTGTACCCCGCGCCCGGCGGGCTCCTGCAGTGGGCGAGCACCGAACAGGCCGACGCGTTCTTCTGGCTCACCGAAGGCACCGATCCCGACAGGTGGCCCGTCCTCATCACGGAAGACATTCCCGACTCCTGGGTCCGCTTCGACGGGACCACCACCGAATTCCTCTACCGCATGCTCACCGACCGGCAGCACCCCTTCTCCACGGCCCGCTATTTCGACAGCCACTGGTTCGAGAGTTACGGGATAAAGGGGAGTAACGGGAGCGAGGACCGGACCGAAGTCGAGGGCTGGACCGAAGCCGAGGACCGGGGCGCATGCCAAGGGCCGCTTCGCCTGCCGGAGCGTGGGGTGGCGCGAACGGCAGCGGCCGCCCCGACCGGGTGGTCGGAGCGGCCGCTGAAGGTGTGGCGGGTCGGTAATTGCCCGTGCCAGGCTATTACTTGGTGGCGGGCTGCGGGGCGTTCGCGCCGGCGCGGGTGGTGCGCCAGCGGGTGAGGACGAGGTGCGACACCACGCCGAAGACCAGGCCCCAGAAGGCCGAGCCGACGCCGAGGAGGGTGACTCCCGATGCGGTGGTGAGGAAGGTGATCAGGGCGGCCTCGCGGTCCTTCTCCTCGGTGACCGCTCCGGTCAGGCCGCCGGCCAGCGCCCCGAGCAGGGCGACGCCGGCGATGGCGGCGACCAGTTCCTTGGGCAGGCCCGCGAAGAAGACCACGAGGGTGGTGCCGAAGGCGCCGATCAGGAGGTAGAACGCTCCGCACGCGACGCCGGCGACGTAGCGGCGCTTGGGGTCGCGGTGGGACTCGGGTCCGGTGCAGATCGCCGCGGTGATGGCCGCGAGATTGATGGCGTGCGACCCGAACGGGGCGAGCAGCGTGGACACCAGGCCGGTCGAGCCGATCAGCAGCCGGTCCTTGGGCCGGTATCCGGACGCGGTGAGGACGGCCATACCGGGGGCGTTCTGCGAGGCCAGAGTGGCCAGGATCATGGGCACCGCAATGCCGATGAGCGAGGCGACCGAGAACTCGGGAGTGGTCAGCACGGGGCGGGCCAGCTCGATGCTGTGCAGGTTGATGTGCAGGCGCGAGGTGACGGCACTGCACACCACGCCGGTGGCCAGCGCGATCAGCACGGCGTAACGGGGCAGCCACCGCTTGCCGAGCAGATAGGCGAGCAGGACGGGGCCGGCGATCCACGGCGCGGTCTTCAGGGAGGTGAAGACACCGGTGCCGAAGGAGAACAGGATGCCCGCGAGCATGGCCGACACCACTGCCGTGGGGACCTGCCGGATGAGCCACCCGAACACCCCGGTCAGTCCGACCAGGGTGATCACGACACCGGTGACGAGGAACGCGCCGATGGCTTCCGGGTACGAGTAGGCGCCCAGGCTGGTGACCAGCAGGGCCGCGCCGGGCGTCGACCAGGCGGTGATGACCGGCATCTTCGTCCGCAGGCTGAGCCCGATGCAGGTCAGGCCGCTGCCGATGGAGATGGCCCAGACCCAGGAGCCGGTCTGTGCCTGGTTCAGATGGCCGGCCGTGGCGGCGGCGAGCACGATGACCAGCGGGCCGGAGTACGAGACCACGACGGCCACGAACCCGGCGAGGACCGCGGACAGCGAGAGGTCGCCCATCAGGCCCCGGCGGGCGGCAGGTTGGCCGGATTCCGTGGGTGCCGGGCTTCCGCTGCCCGTCGTGCCGGTGCTCTCCCCGGTGGGGGTGCTGGTGCTCGTGCTGGTGTTGCCGGTGGTGCTGGTACTTGTGGTGGTGCTGTCGGTGGTGCTGGTGTTGCTGGTGTCTGAGCTCACGGGGCGTCCTTCGCGGCGCGTTCCAGTGCCTGCTCCAGATCGGCGATGAGGTCGGCCGGGTCCTCGACGCCGATGGACAGCCGGAGCATGTCCTTGGGTGATGTGCTGTCCGGTCCCTCGAATGTGTAGCGGTGTTCGATCAGGCTTTCCACCCCGCCCAGGGATGTGGCGCGAATGAACAGTTCGCAATGTTCGGCCGCGCGCAGGGACCGCGTCCAGTCCCCGGCGATGTGCAGTGAGAGCATGCCGCTGTAGCCGCCGGTCATCTGCCGGGAAGCGACCTTGTGGCCCGGGTCGGTGGGCAGGCCCGGGTAGGCGACCCGGCTGACCAGCGGGTGGGCGGAGAAGTGCTCGGCCAGGGTCATGGCGGAGGCCGATATCTGGCGCATGCGCGGGAAGAGCGTCCGTATACCGCGGAGCAGCAGGTACGTCTCCCACGGGCCGAGGATCGGGCCGGTCAGCCGGCGGTGCAGGCGCAGCCGCTCCCAGAGCGCCTGGCGCTCCTCGGTCGGCTCCGGCGCGGCCACCAGGAGACCGGCCACCACGTCGTTGTGGCCGTTCAGGTACTTGGTGCCGGAGTGCATGATCAGGTCGGCGCCGAGCTCGAAGGGCCGGGTGTGCACCGGCGTGGGGACGGTGTTGTCCACGCCGAACAGCGCGCCGGCCCGGTGGGCGATGTCGGCGCAGGCTTCGAGGTCGGTGACCAGCCAGGTGGGGTTGGCCGGGGATTCCGCCCACAGCAGGGCGGTCGGCGCCGCCTCGACCGCCTGGGCCACCGCGTCCAGATCGTCCATCGGGACGCGTACGACCTCCAGGCCGCGCTGGGTACCGAACTCCAGCAGCCACTTGGTGAGGCCGAAGTACATCGTCTGCGGCACCACGACCCGGGCGCCGGCGGGCAGGACCTGGAAGACGGCGGTGGCCGCGGCCATGCCGGAGGAGAACACCAGCGCGTCGGAGCCGCCCTCCAGCCCGGCGACGACGTCCTCGACCTGCTCGTAGCCCGGGGTGCCCTGGTCGCGCAGATAGGCGAGGCCGGCCGGGGTGCGGTACTGGTCGTCGCGGGCGAAGGTCGCCCCCATGCTCACCGGCGGCGGCACCGCACCGGTGGTCGGGCAGCGCCAGCCGTCGCCCTGGGCGGCCCGGGTCTCGACGCGGTACTCCCGGGTCCAGGGAGTGTAGGTCTCGCGGTTGCTCATGATGTCCTCTTGGTCAGGGCCGGCAGGGCGGTGCGGAGGGCGAGTTCGGCGTCCTTCAGCGCGCGGGACGGCGCGCCGGGCGAGGGGACGTAGTGGTTGTAGTAGCTGGACCCCTCGGTGTGCGGGCCGAGGAAGAACAACGTGGGCCGTACCTCCCCGGCGGGGCCGATGCCTTGTCCCTCGCGGGTGACGTGGAGTCCGGTGACCCGGGTGCCGCGCCGGGTCAGGGTGGAGACGCGGCCGGCCGCGACGAGCCGGCCCAGCAGCGAGGCGGGCAGCCGGTCCGCGCTCGGCTCGGCGACATGGGCGTGCACGACGTGTCCGACCTCGACGCTCGCGGGGTCGGCCAGGCAGGTGGACGTAAGGCGCCAGGGGCCCTGACCGCTCGGCGCGATGACCTTCGGGCGCGGTCCGGGGCCGAGCCGGAGGACCCCGGCGTCCAGCAAGGACAGCAGTTCCGCCGACCGGTCCAGCTGCGGGCCGATCACCAGGCGGTTGACGGTGGAGTTGAACTCACCGAAGAAGTGGTCCAACGAGGGGTCGTCGACACCCGGTGGGTCGATGACGGCCCGGAGGACGTCGCGGTGGTCGCGCAGCACTTCCAGCGCTTCCTTGACGGGGCTGGCGCCCAGCCCTTCGCGGGCCTCGGCCAGGTCGTCCGCGACCCGGGCGGCGAACCACTCGGCGTACGCCGCCGCGTCGGCCCATTGCCGGTCGGCGGGCTCCTCGGTCAGTACGCCGTGCAGCGGGTACGGCCCGAACTCCTCCCGTGCGGCGGCCAGCGCCGGGTCAACGCCCGAGGTGGCCACCCGGTGGGCGAACTCGACGCCCGCGCCCGCGGCGTCGCCCGTCCTGCCGGCCAGGACGGTGCGGTAGTAGGTCAGTTCCATCTCGGCCTCGACCAACGGCAGTACGTCGTCGAGGAAGTTGAGCCGTCCGTCCGCACGCCGCCGGCGCAGGGTCTCGATCCGGTCCGTGGTCAGGACCAGGGGCGCGAAGCGGGTCCGGCCCGGGTTGAGGTGCGGCCGGCTGCGCGAGGGCATCCCGGAACGGTTGACCAGCACGATCCGCGGTTCGCGGCCGCTGGGTACGTAGCGCAGCCGTCCGCCGCCGGCCGCCGGCTCGTGCCGGCCACCGCGTCCCAGCGTCAGGCTGGCGATCACGTCCATGGCGGTCAGTCCCATGCCCAGCACGGCGACGTCGTCGCCGGGGCCGATGCTGTCCAGGGCGGTGGGCAGCGGGTAGGGACGGGTGATCAGGCCGGGTCCGGCGGGCGGTTCGGGCCGGGAGGCGGCCGGGAGGTGGAGGGTGTGGTGTCCGACGGTCACGAAGACCGCGTCGGCCTCCAGGTGGGTGCCGTCGTCGAGGAGCACGACCTCGCCGCCGTCTTCGCCGGGTCGGATGTCGGTGGCCGTGGTGGCGTGCCGGATCAGGACGAAGCAGGGCGGTGCGGCGTCGACGATGCGTTCGGCCGCCCAGGTGAGGTATTCGCTCAGCAGCCTTCGGGGCAGGAAGTCGTTCGGCCGGATCTGCCGCCCCTCCCCCGCCCGTACGGTGTAGCCGTCCGCGCCCAGCCGCAGGTCCCTCTCCTGGCACCAGGTGTGCAGGGAAGGGCCGCCGATGCGCGTGGGGCCGTCCACCATCGCGTCGTCCGCGAAGGCGGTGATCTGCGCGCACACGGTGTTGAGCAGGAGGTGGTCGGGCTGGTCGCGGAGGTGGAAGCCGGGGCCGAGGGGCTGGGGGTCCACGAGGTGGACGGTGACCGGGAAGGGCTCCGCCAGACACTGGTTGACGAGCCGCTCCACGATGCCCAGTCCGCGCGATCCGGCCCCGACGATCGCGAGGGTGGCGGGCCGTTCGGCGTCCCAGGGACCGGCCGACGGGCCCCCCGCGCCCGGCACGTGTTCGGTGTACTGCTCCGTGGCTACCACCGGCTGGTCTCCCCGAAGAAGTTGGGGACCGCGAGGGCCGAGCCGGCCTCCCGGGCCCGCTGCAGGACGTACGCGCCGACGGCCAGGTCGAGGACGCCGAGGCCGAACGGCGAGAAGATCACCGGACGTTCGCCGGACACCGCCACATCGCCGTTCAGGACGCCGGCGAGGGTGCCGGTCACGAAGTCCCGCGAACCGGTCAGCTGTTCCGCGAGGTGCGGTGAGGTGTTGGCCTTCATGCAGTGGTCGACGTCGTCGAAGACGTTGTCCGCCGCCAGCACCACCTCGGGCGCGAGGTCCCGCAGCGAGATGTTCAGCACGAGCTGGCCGGGCTTGAACGGCGTGGTGACGTACGGCTCCAGTGCGGTGGTGGCGAAGACGATGGTCTCGGCCTCCAGCGCCGTGCCCAGGTCGGCGGTGAAGGAGGCGGGGCGCTGCTGGGTGGTGCGCAGATGGTCGACGAGGGCCCGGCCCGACTCCTCGTGGAGGTCGTGCACGAGGTAGGCGTCCGGGGTGGCGCCTGCGGCGTGGAGGTAGTCGCAGATGTTGCGGGCGATGACACCGCCGCCGACGATCGCGATCCGCGTGCCCTCGAAGCCGCCCGGGCGCAGGGTGGTTGCGGCCACGGCGGCGGACGCGGCGGTGCGGGCGGCGCTGATGTTCGCGGCTTCCAGACAGGCGATCGGGTAGCCGGTCTCATAGTCGTTGAGGAGGAGCACGGCCGAGGCGCGGGGCTTCCCGACCTGGGTGTTCTTGGGGAAGCTGGCGATCCACTTGATGCCCGCGAGCTGGACGTCGGCGCCGAGGTAGGCAGGCAGCGCGATGATCCGGGAGTCGGGCTTCTCCGGGAACCGGAGGAAGTAGCTGTCGGGGTTGATGCTTTCCCCGGCCTCATGGCTGCGATAGGCCTGGCTGACGATGCCGAGGACCTCGGCCCGCCGGTCGCTCAGGATCTCGCGTACGGTCTCGCCCGCCACCACGTCGAAGTCGAACATGAAATACACACCTCTCCTCAGGCGCCGGCCTGAGAAACTTCCGAAATTTCCGAGCAGATGAGTTCGGGCCAGCGGTCGGCCACCCAGGAGTCGTTGTAGATCGTCTCCAGGTAGCGTTCACCGAAGTCCGGCGAAAGGGCGACCACGACGCTTCCCTCGGGGATTTCCTTGGCCTTGGCGCGTACGGCGGACAGCACCGTCCCGCTGGATCCGCCGAGCAGCAGCCCGCGTTCTTCGGCCAGCATCCGGCACATTTCCACGGCATCCGCTTCGGGCACCATGACGACTTCGTCAATACGGCGCTCGTCGAGGATTTCGGGACGCCGGCTGGTACCGAGTCCGGGAATGTGGCGCCGGGCGGGCGGGCCGCCGAAGGACACCGACCCGACGGCGTCGACGGCGATGATCCGGGTGGCCGGGCTGTGCTGCCGGAAATACTCCGCACACCCCATCAGGGTCCCGGTCGTGCCGGCCCCGATGAAGGCGTAGTCGACATGGCCGATCTCGTCCAGGATGGAGCGCCCGGTGCGGTCACGGTGCACCTGGGGGCCGGCCGGATTCGCGTACTGGTTCAGCCAGTACGTGTCGGGTTCGCATGCCAGGCGGTCGCGGATGTAGTTGATGCGGGACTGCAGATAACCGCCGTTGCCGTCGCGGATGTCGATGACGACGACCTCCGCGCCGAGCGCCTGCATCAGCCGCACGGACTGCGCGTTGGCATTGGGGTCCGTCACACAGGTCAGGCGGTACCCTTTGGCCGCACAGACCATGGCGAGGGCCACGCCGAGATTCCCCGAGGTCGATTCGATGAGGCGGGTACGCGGAAATTCGCGTCCCGAGTCCTCGGCCTGGGCCACCAGGGCGATGGCCGTCTTGAGCTTGACCGAGCCTGCCGGATTGAGGCCCTCTAGTTTGAGGAAGACTGAACTTCCAGGTGCGAGATGATCGGCCCGGATGAACAAGTCATCCAATACCAGATCATAAATTTCTTCTGCTATCACGGAAATCCAACACTGTTGAGTGCGGGCACGCAGAGGCGCGGCCCGGGCCGAAATTGCGAGAACCCATGGGCGTGCTCACTGCGCCCGGTCAATACGCAGACATGCAGAAGATGGTTTCCCCCCGTTTGTCGCCTACTTGTCCCCCGAGTCCGCGACGCTCAAATGGTGCCACACGCCAGCACGGTTCGTACAGGACATTTTTTCGACTAGGGGCGTTTCCATCAGGTTCCGACCGTCCGGAATTTGGCATTCCAAATATGCTTCAGAACTCAACATTTTGAATGGAGTGGTGATGTGCAGATCGGAGGCGCTTCCCACGCGCCCAGCACCGCACCCTCCGCCATACCGTCACGCACAATGAAATCGGATTTCCAGCCTCCATTTGTGCGTTGTCCGCCGGCGGGACGGCCTCCGGACGCGGCTACCATCTGCCGATGCCTCGCAGTGAAAAGACAGCCCGCCGCCTCGTCGTCGACGGCGAAACCTTCCTGTGGTCGTTGCACCACGTCCACGACGCCGTGGGCAACAGCCAGTACCACGGCTGCTGCGAAATCCTCGTCGTCCGCCGGTTCAAGGCGCGCGGCCGGCTGCACATCGTCTTCCGCAGCGGCCCCGACCGGCTCGTCCCGGACGGCTACGTCATGCCTTCCGGTGCGATCGGCACCGCCAACGGCCCCCTGCTGAACCTGCACGAGCCGGGGACCGTACGTGCCTTCCTCGACGAGGCCCTGACCAAGGGCTGGCGGCCCGACGATCCGCTGACCGCGGAGATGGACGGCTGGCGACTCTTCGACACGGTGGCCACCCGCCGCGCCGACGAGCGACCCGAATAGCCCGGCTGTCGAGCCGTCACGGCACTCAGGTCGCGCGTTGCTCCTCCCGGCGCAGGACGTGCAGGTGCCCGTCGAGGGGGAAGGTGGGCGGCGCGGCCGGAAGGATGCGGTCGAAGGCGAAGTGGGTCTTCTCCGCCACGCGGCACGACGCCTGGTTGCCGAGCCGGTGGAGGAGTTCGATACGGCGCAGCCCGTGGGTGCCGAAGGTGCGGAACGCCCAGTCGGTCACGGCCTGGAGGGCGCGCGGTGCCACGCCTCGTCCTCGGGCGGGGGCCGCGGTCCAGTAGCCCACTTCTGCTGACGGCTTGCCGTGGGCGACGGCCTTGAGGACCACGTGGCCCATCAACTGGCCAGGCGACCGACGGGGGTTGGCTTCCTGGATGGCGAAGGCGAACCGGTCGCCGGTGGTCCAGCCCTGCCGTTGGGCCTCGACCCAGCGCAGGCCGTCGGCCTCGTCGCTCACGCGAACGCTGGTCCAGCGCCGCAGAGCCGGGTCCCGGCACACCTCGACCAGCGCGGGGACGTCCGTCGAGCGCCAGGGCCGGAGCAGGAGGGCGGGCGCGGTCGTCGTAGCGTCCACGTGCAGTGGGACAGGGGCCGTCATCAGCAGGACGTCCGGAGTCGCAGCGCCCGGACGGCCCAGTCGAGCACCGGCGCCGTGGGCTCCGGGGCCGGCCAGCCGTTGATCGTTGCGAGCAACTGGAAGTAGCGGTCCCTGCGAGGGTCGTTCATGGATTCCAGGCGGTGCAGCAGTCGGCGGTGGACCTCGGGGATGCCCTCGGGGGTGTCCCCGGGGATGTCAAGGCGGCCCGGCACGGTCGCGTAGTGGGCCGTGAGGGCCGCGACGGTCGGATCGGCTTCGGGGGCGGCCGGGTCGATGCCTGCGGCCAGTGCCGGACCGACGTACGCGCGGACGACCGCGACCAGGTCGGGCGTGGGGCCCGCGCCGGCACCGGGCTGCTCGGCGGCGTACTCCTCGACCATCCGGCGCACCGTCGCCCGGAAGTCCGTGTCCAGGGCCAGTTCGGCGAGTTCCACCCAGGCCCGGACCTGCTCGGCATGGGGTTCGTCGGGCAGCGCAGGGGTCATCGAGCGCACGATCGCGGTGAATTCCGTACCGGCGGCAGCAATTTCGGTTTCAATACCACGGTGGGGAGGGGCGTCGATGTCGCCGAAGAGGGCGTTGAGGAAGTCGTCGATCAGCTCTCGGCGTTGCTCTTCGGTGAGTTGGGACAGCTTGTGCATGGAGTCGGTCTCCTCGGGTGTGGAACCGCGCTCGGCCACCGCCGTCAGCACCGCGTGCCGCAGCCGCAGTACGCGGATCTGTACGGACAGGGCTTCGGCGTGGGTCGCGGCGACCTCCGGGAGGGAGACCTCGCGCTCCATGACCTTGCGGACGGTGGCGAGATCCAGCCCCAGGTCGCGCAGGGTCCGTACGAGCTCCAGGCGGGCGACGGCGGTGGCGTCGTAGCGGCGGTAGCCGGCCGGGCTGCGGTCGGTCGGCGCCACGATGCCGCGGTCGGAGTAGAAGCGGATGGTCTTGACCGTGAGGCCGGTGCGCCTGGCCAGTTCACCGATGGAGTAGAGGCCTTCGTCGCAAAGCCCGTCGCTGTAGGGGCCGTTGCCGTAGGAGCCGTCGGAGTGGTGGGAGTGGAGGTCGTCGCCGTGCATGTCCTTACCTTTGCGTCTCCCCTTACTGGAGACTCAAGTGCCTCAGTTCCCTCAGGCCCCTCAGTTCCCTCAGGTCCATCGGGCGCCATCGGCCGCGCGGTCGGTACGTACCGCGTCGGCGCATCCGTACGTCTCCGTCAGTGCAGTCGCGGCGGCGTCCAGTCGGCATGGCGCAGGACGGTGCGGACGGTGGCGCGGGACGGGGCGAGTCGGAGTGCGGTGTTGCGCAGGGCGATGGCCAAGGGGTGGGTCAGTTGCTGGCCCATACGGCCGGCCTGGCGGGCCGCGCGGGCGACGGACTGGCTACGGGGGCGGCGTTCCGCGTCGTAGCGGGTCAGCGCCGCCTCGACGCGGGGCTCGGCGGCCAGGGCGGCGGCGAGGGTGGCCGCGTCCTCCAGGGCCTGGCAGGCGCCCTGGCCGAGGTTGGGGGTCATGGCATGGGCCGCGTCGCCGAGCAGGGCGATGCGGCCCACCGCGTAGGTGGGCAGGGGGGTGACCAGTTCGTTGATGTCGCGGTGCAGGACGGCCTCGGGACGGGTGGCGTCCAGCAGCGCCGGGATGGGGTCGTGCCAGTCGGCGAATCGGCGGCGCAGTTCGGCGAGCGGATCGGGAAAACGCACGCCCGCGGGCGAGTTGAGGACCGCATGCCACTCGGCGCGGCCGTCCGTGAAGGCGATGTGGCCGAACTCGGCGCCCGGGCCCCAGGTCAGTTCGAAGTCGGTGCGCAGCTCGACCGGGTGCTCGGTGATGGCACGCAGTACGGTCGAGCCGCTGTACGCCGGACCGGGGTGGCCGGGGAAGAGCTGGCTGCGCAGCCGGCTGTTGATGCCGTCGGCGGCCACGACCAGATCCGCTTCGAGCCGGGTCTCCCCCACGGGTACCCGCACCCGGGCCGGGTCGGAGCGGTCGACGGAGGTCACCTCGGCGCCGATCAGGAGTGACTCGGGCGGCAGGGCCTCGCGGAGCACCCGGTGGAGCGCGGCGCGCGGGATGCCGACGATCGGGGTGCCCAGTTCGCGCTCCAGCGCCGCGCCGTCCATACGGGCCAGCCGGCCTCCGTCCGGCGTACGGGTGCCGCCGAGGTACTGCGGCCGTGCGGCCGCACGTACCGCTGCGCCGACGCCGAGGGCATCCAGGGCGCGGATGCCGTTGGCGTGCAGGGAGATGCCCGCGCCGGCGTCGTCGAGGACCGGGGCGCGTTCGACGACGGTCACGTCCCAGCCGATCCGGCGGAGGCCGATCGCCGCGGCCAGCCCGCCGATGCCCCCGCCGACCACCACTGCGCTGCTGCCCACAACGGCCCCTCTCCACGATCTTCTACAGATGTAGAAGATCGTATACCGCACCTCTACAGGTGTAGAAAAGAGGGGTGACCACAGATCGACGTACGGTTCTCGCAGACGCCGCCATCGACGTGCTCGCCGAGGCCGGGATGCGGGGGCTGACCCACCGGGCCGTGGACCGCGCGGCGGACCTGCCGGCGGGCACCACCTCCGCGTACTACCGCACCCGGCAGGCACTGCTCACCGCGCTGGTCCGGCGGCTCGTCGTACGCGACCAGGAGGAGCTGCAGAGCGCGGGGGAAGCGACACCCGCGCCGCGCGACGCCGACGAACTGGCCGGGCGGATCGCCGGGTTCGTCGAGCAGCGGCTCACGGGAGAAGGGCGGCAGCGGTCCCTCGCGCGCTATGCGTGCGCCCTGGAGAGCGCGCACCATCCTGAGCTGCGCGAGATCCTGGTACCGCGGGAGAACGCCGGACGGGACACCGTGCGCGACTTCCTGGCCGCGCAGGGGGTGGCCGATGCCGAAGGGCGCACGCTCACCCTGCTGGCCTGCGTGGACGGGCTGGTCTTCGACCGTCTGCTGGGCGGCGGGGGCGTGCTGGAGGAGGAGATCCGGGGGCTGATCGCCGCTGCGTTGCGGTAGCCCCGCGGAGGGAGGCGGTCGCGGGGAGGCGTGCTGCGCGGCCGCCCCGCTCGGCCGCTCACGGCCCCAGGGGCCCCCAGCCGAAGAAGATCGCCCCGAAGATGCTGAGCACCCACAGTACGGCGAGCGCCGCGACCACGCCGAGCGCGGCGATTCCGATCACAACTGCTTTGGCCCCTGCGCCATTTGCCATGGCTCGATACTCCTCCTCACCTTGTCCGGAGCGTGCGGCGGGGTGCCGGTTGCGAGGGTCGCCGTCCAGCACGGGCCGCCGGTCACCGGAAGGGTTACGCTCGATGCAGGCAGGCGTTCCGACCGCAGTGGCGGCCACGAGCCAGTACGCGGAGGCGGCCATGAGCCAGTACGACGAATACACGACTCCGTCGCAGGCCGAGGGCGAGCGGCTGGAGGAGGACATGGATCCGGGCCAGCCGCAGCACCCCGAGACGATGCGGACCCAGCCTTCCCAGGCGGAGGGCGAGCGCCGGGCCGAAGACGACGAGTGAGGGGCCATCGGCCGACGGGCCGAAGGTCGAGTGAGCTGCTGACGGGCCGAGGGCTGAGTGGGGTTCAGCGCGGTGGTGTTGTCCGCTCACCGTGGTGGTGTCCGCTTCGTCCGCTCACCGGGTGGTGTCGTCCGCTCATCCCCGGTGAGCCTCCGCGCCCGCGAGCGTCTCCCGTAGCGCCTCACGGGCCGCCGCGAGCTCGGCGGACCGCTGGTCGAGGACGCGCAGCTGGTCCCGGAGCGCGTCGAGCACGCCGGGGCAGGGCCGTACCGCGGCCGTGCCGGTGGTGCAGGGCAGCACCTGGCGGATGACCCGGGTGGGCAGTCCGGCCGCGAGGAGGGCCCGGATGCGGCGTACGGCGGCGGCGTCGGATTCCGCGTAGGCCCGATAGCCGTTGGCCAGCCGCTCGGGCCGCAGCAGCCCCGCCCGCTCGTAGTAGCGCAGCAGCCGCTCGCTGGTCCCGGTCCGCTCGGCCAGCTCCCCGATCAGCACGGCCTCCCCCTCTCGCTTGACCTTCCAACGGTGTCAGGGATCAACACTGGCCCCGCCACCCGCATTCCGCCGGTGGCCCGCACCCCAGGAAGGCGCACATGATCATCGATGCCCACAGTCACGTCCACGACCCGCTGGACCTCCACCTGGCCGCGCTGGACGACGCGGGCGTGGAGCGTACGGTCCTCTTCGCCACCCGTCCGCATCCGGAACGGGCGACGGACCTGGCCTCCCTCCGTCACGAGATGGGCGTGCTGGAACGCGCGCTGAGCGGCGGCACCGACGGTCGTACGGACCCGGCCGGTGACGACGGGTACGCCGCGGCGTGGCGGGAGCTGGACGAGGCGCTGGCCGCCCACCCCACCCGCTTCCTGGGCTTCGGCTCGGTGCCCCTGGGCCTGGGTGAGGCCGGGACGGCGACGTGGGTGGCGCGGGAAGTGGCCGGCCGCGGACTGCACGGCATCGGGGAGCTCACCCCACCCCCGGACCGGGCGGCGCTGGTCGAGCCGGTGCTCCGGGCGGCCGACGACCACGGCGGGCTCCCCGTGGTCGTCCACGGTTACGCGCCCACGACCGCGGCGGACGTGCGGACCCTGGCAGGGCTGGCGGCCCGCTACCCGAGGGTGCCGTTGGTGATCGGCCAACTGGCCGGGGCGCACTGGATGGCAGCGATCGAACTGGCCCAGGTCACGCCCAACATTTACCTGGAACTGTCCACGGCGAACATCGTCTTCGCCGTCCGCCTGGCCGTCCAGGCACTCCCCACCCGCACCCTCTTCGGCTCCGACGCCCCGTACGGCGACCCCGTGCTGTCCCGCGCCACCGTGGAGCGGGTCACGCCGCCCGGCGAGGTCCGGGAGCGGGTGCTGGGCGGGAATCTGGCGGAGCTGCTGGGCCTGGGGTGACACACGCAGTGGGCGTGCCCGGTGGGCGCGCCCAGTCCCGTTCCCAGCCGGCGTGCTCAGTGGGCGTGCTCCCGCACCGTGGCCGGGATGATCCGGTAGTCCCGCTCGAAGACGATGTTGTGGAGCTCCGCGGCCGCGATCTCGCGCAGGGCCGACAGCTTGGCGGCGGCCTGCTCCTCGGTGAAGACGTTGAGCGGCCAGTCGCGCAAGGGGCCACCGCGCAGATGCGGATGGTGAAACGCAGCGCCGAAGAAGGCGTGCAGCACGATGGGGCTGACACCGGCGTCCCGCTGCTCGGGCCAGGTGAGGGACCAGACCGCATCGGCGCCCGCGTCGTCCGTCCGCATCCCGGTGGCCAGGATCTCTCCGGTGCCCAGGAGCAGGTCCTCGTTGATCTCGCCGAGTGCCTGCCGGGCGTACGGGTCGAGGAGCTCGACCGTCCGGGCGAAGAGACGCTCCTTGTCCTCACGGGAGACCGCGCGCTCGTGCGTACCGTCACGGAGATCGGCGAAATGCCTCAGCAGCTCTGCGGTGTATCCGGGCCGGGACGCGTCCATGGGTCCTCCTCACTGGGGCGCGGCGCCACGGGCAGCGGGCGCTGAGCGGGCACGCCGCGGGCGGCTCTCTCCCTCCAGCGTTTGCCCGGACGGGCGGATCCGCACGCCGAGATGCGGGGGAACCGGTGCTCCGGGGAAATTGGCTGCAGACCACAAGGAGGTCGGTTACGCTCTGCGGCGGCATCGCGTGTCGGTCACCGGCTGGGTGAGGCATGGAGGTGTCGGGAGATGCCTTCGGAGGCATTCCTTGTCAGTCGAGTTGAACCACACGATCATCCACGCCCGGGACAACCGGGAGTCCGCCGCCTTCTTCGCGGAACTGCTGGGCCTTGACATCACCGCGGAATGGGGACCGTTCATCGCCGTCGGTCTGGGCAATGGCGTCACGCTGGATTTCGCCACGATCCCCGCGGACAAAATCACCCCGCAGCACTACGCCTTCCTGATCTCCGAGGAGGAGTTCGACCGGGCGTACGCGCAGATCAAGCAGCTGGGCATCGCGCACTGGGCCGATCCGCACCAGCAACAGCCCGGCTCGATCAACCACAACGACGGTGGTCGGGGCGTGTATTTCCTGGACCCGGCGGGTCATGCGATGGAGCTCATCACCGTGCCGTACGGCGGCTGGGCAGCGTAGGTAGCTGAGCCGAAGGCCGCACCCCGGCGAGGGGTGCGGCCGTCGGCGACCTGCCCGACGTGGGGCTCAACGGGTCAGGTGGCCGCTCGGGGAGGGCTCCGGGGTGTCCTGGGCCGTGGACACCACCAGCATCTTGGTGACCCCTCCGGTGTCCGAGACGACGTCGCGTACGTGGCGGAAGCCGAGTCGTTCGCAGAGGGCGAGGCTGGCGGTGTTCTCGGCGCCGACCATGCCGTAGACCTCTTCGAGGCCGAGGGTGTCCGCGGCGTAGGTAAGTAGGCCTTGCACGAGTTCGCTGCCCAGGCCCTGGCCCCAGTGCTTTCTGACCAGGGCGGCGACGGCCTCGTGGCCGTCGACGTTGCCGGTCTTCTTGATCTCGGCGTGGCCGACGTAGTCGCCGTCGGACCAGACCCCCCACACGTCGAAGAGGTTCTTGCCGTAGACGTCGGTGAGGATCGAGCGGTAGATGGTGCGGATCTCCGCTTCGGAACATCTCTCCTGGCCCATCCAGCGACAGACCACTTCGTCGCTGAGGAGCCCGACGAAGTCGTCCTCGTCCTCGGGACGGTAGGGGAGGAAGAGCAGTCGGTCGGTACGCAGGGTCGGGGTCATGGCAGACGTCCTTGTCTCGGTGGGAGGGCCGCGGGCGAAGGGCCTCATAGCGATGTCCGGGGGTTGCGGGTGTGGGGGTGCTCGCCTCCTGGCGCTTCTCACCGGAGCTGCACAACCTCGGCGTCCTGGCGGCCAGCGAGCTGGTCGCCAACTCCCTCCAGCACGGCAC